>CAZEAT010000011.1:16261-19002 GCA_964510175.1 uncultured Holosporaceae bacterium | reverse complement strand
TTTATTTTTTATTAAACATTTTATGGTTTCATCCAATATAAGGAGAAACTATGCAACATTATTTCAATCGCAACAACACAGTAAAAATTCCTTCTGTAGCCGTTTTAATCCCGTGTTATAACGAAGGAGCGACAATTTTTAATGTAGTAAAAGAATTTTCAGATATACTTCCTCGGGCAAAAATTTATGTATATGACAATTGTTCTACAGATAATACAGCTGAGCAAGCTCTAAAAGCAGGAGCCATAGTCTGTACAGCCAAAAAAAAAGGGAAAGGTAATGTCGTTCGAAAAATGTTTGCAGACATTGAGGCAGACCTATATCTTTTAGTAGACGGAGATAAAACCTATGAACCTCAAGATGCTGTAAAAATGTTAGATATAATAATTCGTGAACATATGGATATGGTTATTGCGTCTCGTCAAGAAAATTCCGAAAAAGCCTATCCCATTGGTCATAAAATAGGAAATAGAATGTTTAATATTATTCTTTCGATTTTATTTTCTAGCAACTTTGAAGATATCTTTTCAGGATACCGAGCATTCTCTCGTAGATTTGTAAAAACATTCCCCATAACATCAGATGGATTCGATATTGAAGCTGAACTATCTATTCACGCTCTCACATTATCCCTTCCTTGTGTAGAAATAAAATCTAATTACTATGATCGTCCTGCAAATTCCGTAAGCAAACTACACACAATATATGATGGCTGTAAAATTTTATTTAGCATACTACGATTATTAAAAGAAAACAGACCGTTGCTATTTTTCGGATTTATTGCCTTTGTTTTTTTTATAGCATCGATTTTATTGAGCTATCCGATTTTAACCACATATCTTGAAACAGGTTTAGTACCTCGATTACCTACAGCTCTTCTCTCAGTAGGCATTATGATAACAGCCCTTCTAAGCCTAACTTGCGGACTTATTCTAAATAGTCTCACAAAAGCACGCTTAGAAATCAAACAATTGCATTATCTAGCTATGAGTAATAAAATCTGAAAGAAATATTATTCCTATTGAGTTTGAAAAATAATTCTACTTTCTCTATCTTTAGAAAACTTAATTTTAATAGTGTGCTGAGGCAAAAAATCCTTAATAATTTCTGGCCACTCGATAATGGTAATGCAACCAGCAAAAGCCTCCTCGATACCTAACTCGTAAAATTCTTCTGATGATTTCAATCTATAACAATCGATATGCCAAATTTCAGAAATATTAGAATCATAAATTTGTACGATATTAAAGGTTGGGCTTGAAATGCTTTCGATATTTTTATTTAGAGATTTTATTAGATATTGTGTAAAAGTGGTTTTGCCATAACCTAAATCTCCATACAGAGCAAAACATTGTCCTGGTTTAGCAAATTGAGAAAAATATTGAGCAGCTTTCTCGGTATCTTCAAGAGAATTACAAATAAATTTCATCATGCATTGATTAGTTGTTCTAGTTTCTTATTATCTTTTGATATTAAAGTCATGAGGTTTTGAGCGATGATTTGGCTTATATTTTCTATCTTAGAAATCTGTTCCTCGGGGAAATTCCCCAAAACATGAGATACTACCATAGATTTTTCCAATGGCCGCCCGACTCCTATTCGAATTCTCCAATATTCAACTCCTGCAAGACTATCGATACTTTTAAGACCCTTATGTCCACCATTACCTCCTCCATTTTTAATTTTTACCCGTCCGAAAGGTAAATCTATATCATCATGAAATACATAAATATTGGACAAAGGTAATTTATAAAAATCCATGAGAAATCTCACAGCGCGTCCGGACAAATTCATAAAAGTAGAAGGCTTAGCCAAAATAAATTTAGTATGTTCAAGAGAAAAAGATGTAATTTCAGCAACACCACCGATTTTTTTAAATGAATTAGAGGCAGCGGAATCAGCCACTGCCTCTATTATTTTAAATCCGACATTATGTCTGTTATTTTCATATTCTGCTCCAGGATTTCCCAATCCCACTAGCAGAACACAATTACTCATGTATTAAGCCTGAGGTGCTGCAGCAGAAGTTTCAGCAGAAGCGGCAGCTTCTGTCTGTGTAGCATCAGATTTCATAATTGTAGGTGCAACCACTGTAGCAATTGTAGATATCTTTGCATTTACAGGCAATGAAACACCGGCAGGCAACTTCACTGTATCCGAGTGAACCGTATGATGAAATTCAAATCCTGTTAAGTCGATTTCGATATTTTCAGGAATTTTTTCAGGGTCACAAACAACATCCATCTCGTGAAGAAGAACGTTTAAAACTCCTCCTTTTTTCAATCCCGGAGAAGCTTCTTCATGTGTAAATACTAACGGTACACGAACAGTTACTTTACTTCCTTTTCCGACTCTCAAAAAATCAACATGCATTACCTGGTCAGTCACAGGATGTAATTGAGCTTCTTTTGCCACAAATTTTTGTCCTGCTTTTCCAATACCTTTTATTTCAAAAACAGTAGAAAAAAAGTTCGACTTATAAACATAACGATTTAATAAATCTCTGGAAATACAAATACTCTCTGGAGCCGCATTATCTCCATAAACAGCACACGGAATCAAACCATTTCTCCTATCGGCTCTTGCTGAACCAGTTCCGAGGCCTTCTCTATTTTTTGCTTCTAAAACGACAGTAGCCATTACAAAATTCCCTTTTAATTCACCACAATATACAATGAATCGCTTTAACTATCAACGGAGTTAAAGACAATTTTTCAATTTTCCTTGAATAAAATTTTTTC
>CAZEAT010000011.1:13304-16161 GCA_964510175.1 uncultured Holosporaceae bacterium | reverse complement strand
GACAATGTCCATAATCGCATTTTAATAAACCGGCCAGAGCTGCAACCTGAGGTATTCGCCCCTCATCTGGAGCAATAACCATAATATTTTCTCCTGGATATTTACTTAAAATATCTTTCGCAAACATTTCTATAACAGATAAATGCTGATATGGAATATTAATGTTTGGAGAATTATAACAATCTAAAAAAATAAATGAAACAATATTCCCAAAGGTTTCCAATAACCTTAGAAACATTGCATCGGCTTTAGATTTTAAATTAACATCCTTATCCTGACGCAAATAACCCATATATGTTAGACACACTGTTACTTTAGGAATACTTCTAAGAGAATTTAAAATTAAAAATAATTTTATCCAAGAATCATTATCAACCGTATCTGCAATAACAATAACTTCTGAATCAAGAGAATCAGTTATACTGGCTTGCATTTCTCCACAAATAAAATTTTTTATAAGAGCTGGAAAACATGAAATGTCTAAATCTTTTGCCACTGATTTAGCCAGTTGTTCAGATTGAGGAGAAAAAACAATATTCATTTATTTCAAACAAATAACAGATAAGTTACGGCCACAGAAGCCATTACTGTGAGCTCTGGCATAGCGAAAACTAAAATATTTTTCATTTTGGAGATAGGTATCTATTTCAGATATATCTATATTATCCAAGTGAATACCTTGTTTTTGAAGCTTTTTCGAACAAAATTTAGGTAAATCGAAATAAATACTATCATTTCTGCAAATAAAACAATCGCAATCTTGAGGAAACTGCTGAACAAAATCATCTTGCACTTCAAAACTCTGTTGATGAATACACGGTCCTATTGCAACTTTAATATTAGCAGGAGCACATCCGAAGTTACGCATAGCTTGTATTGTTGACTCAATTACTCCTGCAACGGCACCTTTCCAACCTGCATGAGCAGCTCCAATTACTTGTTTTTCATCGTCATAAAACAATATCGGAGCACAATCGGCCGTTAATATGCCTATTGCAATTCCTGGAATATTAGTAACCATAGCATCAAATTCCAAATCGGATTTAGTGTTTTCATCAACAGTCAAACAATCTATTCCGTGAACTTGCTTTAACGTAATCAGAGATTTTGCTCCGACAATTTTCTGAGCTTTCGCTAAATTACGTTCTACATTGGCCGAATCATCTTCTACAAATTTACTACAATTAAGAGACGAATAGACTCCGGAACTAAATCCCTCTTCTCGACCAAAAAATTTATATGATACATTTCCTAATATTTTTGACACTGTGCAATTTATCCTTGATTAGAAACATCGGAAGGAGCTAATCCTAAAGCTACCATATATGTATCCAACAACAAATCCTCGTTTTCCCTATCTTCTGTCTTCATTTTTTTCAAACGAATGATTTTCTTCATAGTTTTCACATCAAATCCATCAGACTTAGCCTGTTTGAAAACGTCGGAGATATTCTCTTGGATTTCCACTCTTTCCACTTCAAGATTTTCTATTTTTTCTATGTAAAGTTTTAATTTATTAACATCACTTGAGTGCATGTCTTTTACTCCTATTACAGTAATATTTTGAACTATATTTCTGAGTAAAATTATAACTCAAGATTGATAAAAATCAACTTGTAAGATAACATAGTACTTATCTAGAATTTGAGGATTATTGTGTTTCAAACAACTTTACAAAAATCATTTACACTTAGTGGAATAGGAGTTCATTCCGGGAAAATATTCAGTGTTACAATATGTCCAGCGGAAGAAAACACAGGCATAATTTTTCATCGAGTAGATACAGATTCATATATTCCAGCAGATTTTAAAAATGTATCTAACGCTACAATGTGTACTCAAATTTCTGATAAAGATGGAAATTCGATAAAAACCATCGAACATTTATCGGCAGCTCTTTATGCTATGAAAGTTTCTAATGCCCATATAAAAGTATCGGGAGAAGAATTACCCATTTTAGATGGTAGTGCTAAGCCGTTTATAAAAGCTATTCACGAAGTTGGTATTATCAATCAAACTAAGCAAAGAAAATTTCTCAAAATTCTCAAGAAAATTAAAGTTACCGAAAATGATAAATACGAAGAATTATCTCCAAGTAACTCATTTTCGCTAGATGTGAAATGCGATTTTGCGGCCAAAGGATTGATTACATCTCCCGCTCAATTTGATTTTTCAAAAAATGATTTTTCTGAAGATATCGCAGGAGCTCGAACATTTGGCTTCATTTCAGATGTAGATTTTCTGAAAAAAAATCATCTTGCCCTAGGGGCCTCTTTGGAAAACACTGTAGTTTATGATGGAAAAGGTCAACCTATGAATGAAGATGGATTGCGTTTTGAAAATGAATCTGTAAAACATAAACTACTTGATGTTATTGGCGATTTATCTTTATGTGGATATTGGATTCAGGGAAATTTTGCCGCATTTTGTCCAAGTCACAAATTAAATAACATTCTATTAAAAGTACTTTTTAGCAGTGCAGAAAATTATGAGATTATATAATGACTCTCATATTAGGAATTGAATCAAGCTGCGATGAAACTGCTGCAGCTGTAATCTCAAGCAAAGACGGGATTTTATCAAATATCGTATATTCTCAGATATCAGAGCACCTCCCATTTGGAGGAGTAGTCCCTGAAATTGCCGCTCGTGCTCATCTTGAAAAAATAGATACAGTAGTAGATAAAGCAATATCGGATGCAAAATTAAAACTATCAGATTTAGACGCGATAGCAGCAACCTGTGGCCCAGGATTAATTGGTGGAGTCATAGTTGGCGCTACTTTTGCCAAAGCTTTATCTCTCGCTACAAAAATTCCATTCATTGCGATAAACCACATAGAAGCTCATGCTTTATC
>CAZEAT010000011.1:0-13204 GCA_964510175.1 uncultured Holosporaceae bacterium | reverse complement strand
GGATTGAAAACTGCAGTTCTAACAGCTTCACAGAAATGTATATCCTTACAAATGAAAAAAGATTTAGCAGCAAGTTTTCAAAAAACTGTCTCTGAAATTATGGCGTTTAAAATGAAACAAGCCCTAAAGTTATGTCGGGAAAAAAGCATTAATATTTCTGCGGCTGTAATTAGCGGAGGTGTTGCAGCCAACACTCCTATCAGAGATGCGTTAAAGAAAATATCCGAAGAATTTTCAGTCCCCTTTTCGGCTCCTCCCATCAAATTTTGTACTGATAATGGAGTAATGATTGCTCATGCAGGACTAGAAAAATTTCAAAAAAATCAATTTGATACGCTAGACTTCAAACCACGGCCACGTTGGCCTCTAAGCAATAATTCACTCAATCGGGATATTAATTAAATTAATTCGGCGCCGATGTCGACCTTTTTCAAAATTCACTGATAAAAATGTTTTTACGCAAGCGTTAGCAGTTTGAGTATCAATTATTCGAGCTCCTAAAACAAGAACATTGGCATCATTGTGTTGTCTTGCCAACTGAGCCATTTCAGGAGTTAAGCACAATGCCGCGCGGATATTTTTATATCTATTTGCCGTAATTGACATTCCAATACCTGTCCCGCAAATCAAGATACCTTTATCATCTTCTTCCATTTGAGAACACAGTCTATGAGCAAAAAGAGGATAGTCGCAAGATTCTTCATTCTCGCAACCTAAATCATGCAACAAAAATTCTTTTTTTAACTCTTCTTTTAATGCAAAGCCAGCATGGTCAGATGCAATCCAAATATTCATTTGACACCTCATAAATATTGATACTCGTCAACAATATACTACTACAATTTCATCCAGATAAGTGATAAAATATTGCTTGTCAAAAGAAAAATACATGATGGGAATAAATTCTAACCTCACTGAAATGAATGCGAAATTACTTATGGAACTTAATCCTGAACAGTATGAAGCAGTAACAACTCTAGATAAATCATTACTAGTCTTATCTGGAGCAGGCACAGGAAAAACAAAAGTCCTAACAACTAAGATAGCCTATATAATAGAAAATGGATATGCTTTCCCATCACAAATTTTGGCTGTAACCTTTAGTAACAAAGCAGCTCGAGAAATGAAAGAGCGTCTTTTTACGTTAACCTCAGGAGCAGAAGGCGTTTGGCTTGGAACATTTCATTCCATTTGCGCAAAAATTTTAAGACAACATTCAGAACTAATTGGTATCAGTAATGATTATACTATTATTGATACAGACGACCAAACAAAACTAATCCGTCAGATAGTAAAAGAGCTTAATTTAGATAAATCCATTGTAAACAAGGTGGTAAATAAAATTTCTCGCTGGAAAGATAAGGGCATGACATCTTCAGATTCTCGCATTGATTTTTCCACAGCGGAAGGACGGGTTTATAAGGTATATCAGGAACGATTAACCAGCTATGATTCCATGGACTTCGGCGACTTACTATTGAATACCATTGAAATATTTAAGAAATTTCCTGAAGTATTGCAAAAATACCGAGACAAATTCAAATATATTCTTGTAGATGAGTATCAAGATACAAATATGGCTCAATACATGTGGTTAAGAATGATATGTCCTCTAGGTACTGGTCTATGCTGTGTAGGAGATGATGATCAAGCTATCTACAGTTGGCGAGGAGCAGAAGTTGGAAATATTTTAAGATTTGAAAAGGATTTTCTAAATACAAAAATAGTTCGCTTAGAGCGAAACTATCGTTCTGATGGGCATATTTTAGGAGCTGCAGCTTCTTTGATTGCGAACAATGAAACTCGGCTAGGAAAAACTATTTGGACAGAAGGAGAAAATGGAGACAAAGTTACCATAAGATGCACATATACTGGATTTGAAGAAGCTCAAGTAGTTGCTGAAAAAATTGAATATTTAAAACGGCGCGAGAATGTATTTTACAGTAAAATGGCAATCTTGGTTCGAGCTGGCTATCAAACTCGAGAATTTGAAGACCGCTTTATTGCTTATGGTATTCCGTATAAAGTCATTGGTGGATTTAAGTTTTACGACAGACAGGAAATAAAAGACATTATTGCTTATATGCGATTGATTTATCAATCCAACGATAGTTTAGCTTTCGAACGAATTATCAATGTACCGAAAAGGGGTATTGGAGCAGCAGCTGTATCTAAGTTTTATAATTATGCAAGTGAAAAAAATATTTCACTTTATCAAGCTGCAAAAGAAATGATTAAACAGAATTTATTAAGAGGAAGTTTAGCAAAATCCACTGAAGAATTTATAACTTTAATTGAATCTATAAAGTTGAGAGACAATTTAACTCCGGCAGATATGGCCAAATTAATAATCAATGAAACCGGTTATTTTCAAATGCTGAATCAGGAGCAAACTTCTGAATCGCAATCTAAAACAGAAAACCTGAAAGAGCTACTTACTGCTTTGGAAGATTTCCCGGACCTTCACGCATTTATGGAACATGTTAGCCTGGTAGTAGATGCTCCTCAAAATACTGTGGAAGAAGTGGTAAATATAATGACACTTCATAGTGCTAAAGGACTAGAATTTGATAGTGTATTTCTGGCCGGATGGGAAGAGGGAGTATTTCCTCACAATCTATGTCTATTGGAAGGGAATTTAGAAGAAGAACGTCGTTTGGCATATGTAGGAATAACACGAGCGAAAAAAAGAGCGTTTATTACTTATGCTCTCAATAGAAAAATACATAACCAATGGCAAGCAAATCCTCCGTCAAGATTTTTAACTGAACTTTCAGAAGAACATGTAGAGTTTTTTAGATAAACTTAGAGCATTGGTTAATGATATCAATACATTGAAGCAAAGACTCTTCTTCTGTTTTTTTTGTAGTGTCTACTAAATAATAACTTTCATCGTATTTCAGAGGCGCAATAGTTCTATTCATATCCTGTTCATCTCTATTTTTCATTTGATTTAAAACGTCTTCAAACAAAACAGAACTATTAATTTTTTGCAAATCCTCAAAACGTCGCCGTGCTCTTACTTCCAAATCAGCGGTTATAAACAACTTACAATAGGCGTCAGGGAAAACAACGGTACCGATATCTCGACCATCCAACACCGTTCCAGTATCTTTATAATAATCCGCGAAATCTCTCTGTAAACGAGTCATAATTTCCCGAATTTGTAAGTTTTTAGCAAGAACTGCAGTTCTAATGCTATTTTTTTCAGAACGCAATTCTGATTCTTTAATATTTTCCGATGTATCTATAATCTCGGTGATTGATAGTTTTTCTAATTCTTCCACCGACTTGTTAATATAAGCCACTGTACGATAAAGTTTACCCGTATCCAAGTAAATAAAATGAAAATGGCTCGCAATTCTACGAGCCAAAGTTCCTTTCCCGCTTCCCGCAGGACCATCTATTGCTATTACAGATTTCATTTATCTAAACCCAAAGCGATATTTTTTCCATCCACTTTTACTCCTGTTACAAGAAGCAACGGAGCAGCCAAACATATCGATGAAAAAGTTCCGAAAACCAATCCAAATAAAATAGGGAAACAGAAGTCAAAAATCACCTTTCCTCCAAAGAAGCATAAAGCCAACAATGATAATACTGTTGTAATGGATGTTAACATACTTCTCGATAGAGTCTCATTCATTGCTTTATTGAGTAATTCTTTTAAAGTCAGTGACTTATAAACTTGAATATCTTCGCGAATTCTATCAAAAATAACAACTGTATCATGAATCGAGTAACATGCTGTCATTAAAAGAGCGACGATGGAATTAGCACTAAACTCAAAATAATGAACCAGTGAATATAAGCCCATTAAAACTGTACAATCGTGAGCTAATGAAATAACTCCACAAACGGCATATTCCCATTCAAATCGAGACCAAATATATATCAAAATAGCCATAAGCGATATTAATACAGCGATAAGAGCATTGTGAACAAGCTCAGCGCCCACTTTAGGTCCGATTTTTTCTATTTTACGATATTCAACGTTATCGCCCAACGTTTCTTTTACTTTTTCAATGGACGCGTTTTGCGAACTTTGTGTTTCATTAGCGCCACTTGGAATTCTAATCAAAACATCATTTTTAGAACCAAATTCCTGCAAATAAACTTCACCAATATCCAATCCAGTAAGTTTATCTCGAAGTTCTCCGATATTTACTTCCTGAGGAGTACGAATTTCCATTAAAAATCCTCCTCTGAAATCAATACCAAAGTTTAATCCATTCACAATAAAAGCTGCTACACTAATTATGACTGCAATAATCGAAAACATATAAGTAAATTTACGAAACCCCACAAAGTCAATTTTTGTGTCATGAGGTATAAGTTTATAGAACTCCATAATTATAATCCTTTCTTACATAGGAATTTTGACAAGGTATTTCATTTTCAACAATGTCGATACAATGTATCTGGTCAAGGTTGTAGAAGTAAAGAAAGATATTACCGTACCTAAAATGGTAGTAATAGCAAACCCTCTTACTGGACCTGTACCGAAATAATACAAGCATGACATTCCGATAATCGTATTGAGATTTGTATCAACGATAGATGTCATAGCTAAATCATATCCACGCTCAATGGCCTTTATCATTTTATCGCCTTTCCGAATATATTCTTTAATGCGCTCATTAATCAAAACGTTCGCATCAACTGCCATACCAACGGTCAAAGCGATACCGGCAATACCTGGTAAAGTTAATGTTGCCTGCAAACAGGATAAGCCTGCCAAAAGTAAAATAAGGTTTACAACCACGGCTACATTAGCAATCATCCCAAATGATGAGTACCATAAATACATAAAGACAAGAACAAACAATCCAGAAACAATCGTTGCTACGATTCCCGAATGAATGGAATCAGCGCCGAGGTCAGGACCAACTGTTTTTTCCTCAATCACATTCAAAGGAGCAGGTAAAGCCCCTGCTTTTAACAAGATGGATAAATCATGAGCAGATTCTGTTGTAAAGTTTCCAGAAATAATTCCACTGCCTCCGGTAATAGCGCTTTTAATAACCGGAGCGCTAATAACTTTGTTATCGAGCAAAATAGCAAATCTCTTATTAATATTTGCTTTTGTTGCTTCTCCAAATTTTTTAGCTCCAATCTTATTAAAGGCAAATGATACAGCTGCATTACCATATTCATCGGTTGTAATACCAGCATTCAATAGATTTTCTCCTCCTACTATCACATGTTTTTTTACAGCGATATATCCACCTGTATCGGATTCTACGTACATACTACCCAAAGGAGCAACAGCGCTTTTTTTATCATTAACTGTAGGAGCAGATTCATCTACCAAACGGAAAGTTAATTTTGCAGTACGTCCAAGCAGTTCTTTAACCTTACTTGGGTCTTGTAACCCAGGAATCTGCAATAGGATTCTATCTTCTCCTTGCCTTTGGATATTTGGTTCTTTAGTACCGGTATCATCGACTCTTTTTCTAACGCTTTCAATGGAACGCTCCACAGCATTTGACTTCCTCAATTTAAGAGCCTCTTCATTAGGGGTTAAAACGACATGAGTTCCAGTAATATTGACTTTAAAATCGGAATCAATAGAAGCCAAAACAGATCGCGCCTTGCCGACCTTTGTTGTATCTTTCAAATCAAATTCTACTGATTTTTGGTCTTTGGAAATAGATTTCGGGAAATTAGCCGCATATGGAACAGAAGCCTTTCTCAAAGCTTGACGAGCAGCATCTAACTCCTGATTTAAATAATCATTTTCAACGGAATCTAAATCTACTTCCAAAAGCAAATGAGCTCCACCGCTTAAATCTAAGCCAAGACTGACTTTTTTATTAGGTAAAAAGTCAGGTAAACTATTTAAAACGCTCTGCGGAAGTATATTAGGCAAAGCAAATAAAACTCCGAAAGCACAGACACACACTATTAGTGCTTCCTTCCATTTCGGGAAATTCATATTACACTCCTTTTTATTTCTTTATCTTCGACGACGTTTTTTCTTCCGCCACCTTAGTACTCTTATTCAAAGTACTATCTTTTCCTAAAACATCTCCAATAGATGTCTTTAAAACTCTAATATTTACACCCTCTGACACTTCCAAAGATAGTTCTTCATTATTTACAATTTTATGAACTATACCGATAATTCCTCCTAAGGTTACAACTCTATCACCTTTTTTTAAATTAGATATCATTTCACGTTTTTTTGCTTCTCTTTTCTGCTGAGGTCTCATCATCAGAAAATAAAAAACTATCATAATTAAAAAAATCGGAAGCATACTGTTTAACATAGAAGGTTGTTGATTAACTGGTGTTTGTTGACCAACTGTTGTTGTCGTAGATTGAGTATTATTCATTTGTTTCTCCCAAATTACTTACCTAAATATTTTTCTGGATTCAAAGGCGTATTATCTTTCATTATCTCAAAATGCAATTGAGGTTCTGAGACATTACCTGTTGAACCTACCGTTCCTACCGTCGCTCCACGCTTTATATGAGCTCCCTTTTTAACCGAAATACTTCCCATATTAGCATACGATGAAATATATCCTTTGTCATGCTTCAGAACTACTACATTACCAAACGATTCATCCAAATTATTTCCCGCATACAAAACTTCACCATCTAATATAGCAGAAACTTTAGTACCTGCTGCCGCTTTTATATTAACTCCATCATTTGGAAGACCATCTAACATATCACCATATTTTGATACTATAGGCCCTTTTACTGGCCACATCATACCATTCCCTGAAACTTCAACTGGAGTTGGTGTATTTGCAGAATTCGCTGTCGTAACATCTGCTCCTTTAACATTTTTCGTTATTTTTGGAGAAGAAAGGGCTGCTTCTTGTTCATTAAAACTAGAACCTTTTCCTCCTGCTGCAGCAACGGCTGTTTTATTAGAATTCTTTTCTTCTTTCTTTTCAGCCATTATTTCCTGAAAGCTATTATCCAACCTATCTTTTTCTTCATTTTTTTTCGTTTCAGAAGTTTCTGAATTTTTTTCATCGATATTTACAGCGTTATATTGAGCTAACGTATCTTCAGCCGCCTGAGCTGAAGAATCAGGAGGCAATTTCAAAACTTGCCCTTTCTTTACATTATATGGAGATTTTATTCCATTTATTTGAGCTAAATTCATAGGATCAATATTGAATTTGTTTGCAATATCGAATAGGGTCTCATTTTCTTTTACCACATAAGTATTGGTAATTTCCTTTACAGGCATATAGCCAGCCAAATCGCCATCTAATTTGATTTCTACCGGCGATAACGATGAACGTTCACAACCCACTAGTATTAAACTGCATATTAATAAGTTACCAAATAAATTCTTAGACATTTTGCGAAAACAACTCCTCTAATTTTGATAGACCTTCAGTGTATTCCTGTCTATTACGCATTGGAGTAATAGTAACATATTTTTCTATTCCCATCAGCGACAAATCAGAATTTCCTCCTGGATTCCTTTCTGTATATAAAGCACGAAGCCAATAATATTCATGGTCAACAGGGTCTACTTTTTTATGTACTTGCCATGATAAATCCATTTGTCCCTGAGAAGCCACTCTAATACCTTTTACATCTTTCAAAGAAACATCTGGGAAATTTATATTCATGCAAATCCCTTCAGGCCAATTAAATGTCATTAACTTTTTAATAATATCATGAAGATAATGTTCAACCACAGGAAACTTTAAAGGATAAGTTTCCTTTGAGATATCCTGACTAACGGCAATTGCTTTAATTCCAACACAACTTGCCGCAAAAGTAGCCCCCAATGTTCCAGAAAATCCACAAAAATCTCCAATATTTGCCCCATGATTAATTCCAGATAAAACCAAATCAGGTTTTTTATCTTTTAAAATTTCTCCTACTGCCAAAAATACGCAATCGGCAGGAGTTCCTGAAACTGCAAATTTACGAGGCGATAATTCCTTTACTCTAAGAATATCATCAAAAGTAACAGAGTAGCCTTTACCGCTTTGTCCCACTTCAGGAGCAACAACCCATACATCCGGAGTGATAGCATTTGCAATACGTTCCAACACCTTAATGCCACTTGAATGAATACTGTCATCATTTGTAATTAGTATACGCATTTTTGATAAAGCTGAACTAACCATTTACTTTTACCTCCTCCAGTCCTCCCATATATGGAACTAACGCATCAGGAATCCTAATACTTCCATCCTTTTGTTGATAATTTTCCATAATAGCAACGATAGTTCTACCTATAGCAAGGCCAGAACCATTTAAAGTTGTTACGAAGTCTTTTTCATTTTCCCCTTTATACCGAGCATTCATACGTCTTGCCTGAAATTGTCCACAGAGAGAACAACTTGAGATTTCCCTGTATGTATTTTCGCTTGGAATCCATACTTCTAAATCGTATGTTTTTCTAGCTGAAAAGCCCATATCTCCTGTTGATAGAAGCATTACTCGATAAGGCAATTTTAATTTTTTTAAAATAGTTTCTGCAACATTGGTCATTCTCTCGAGTTCGCTTTCTCCATCTTTAGGATTAACAACACTTACCAACTCAACTTTAGAAAACTGATGATTTCTTATCATTCCGCGAGTATCTCTACCTGCAGAACCTGCTTCAGACCTGAAACAAGCTGAATATGCAGTTACTCTTATTGGAAGATTTTCAGCAGGAATAATCATATCTCTAACTAAATTTGTCAAAGGAACTTCTGCTGTTGGAATTAACCATCTATCATCGGTTGTTCTAAAAGCATCTTCTCCGAATTTTGGCAGATTTCCGGTTCCGAACATAGATTCAGATTTTACTAAAAATGGAACACCTATTTCCTGATAACCAAACTCTTGAGTGTGATTATCCAACATAAAATCTTTTAAAGCTCGCTCCATTCTAGCCAGAGCGCCTTTAAGTATCGTAAAACGACTTCCTGAAACTTTTGCCGCCGCTTGAAAATCAATTAATCCCAAATCTTCACCTAGCTCATAGTGATGTTTAGGAGTAAAATCAAAAACCGGCAATTCTCCTACAACACGAATACATTTATTTGCAGATTCATCTTTTCCAACTGGAACATCTTTTAAAGGAATATTTGGTAATCTACACAAAATATCTCTTAGCTCCGCTTCACATTGAGCTTCTTTCTGCTCCAATTCGCTTAACTGTTCCTTAATAGCAGAAGATTCCTGTTCGAGCGCAGTGGTATCCTGACCATTTTTCTTTGAAAAACCAATTTTAGAAGCAAGTTCATTTCTTCTAGACTGTAAATCCTGAAGCTCTGCCATTATTTTTCTTTTATCTGCATCGATTTTTAAAACCTTATCTGACATAGGTTCTAAATTTCTACTACATAACGCATTATCAAATTCTGAAGGGTTCCCTCTAATCCATTTTATATCGTGCATAACAGACACCTAAACAAATATCATATGAGATTATCACATTTTACAAGATAAATAAAATTGTTTCTAATATTTGAACTCTTTATCCGCTGATAACGCCAGCCCCTCTACTCCAAAGTATATAATATCCGTCTTTATTAGTATTCTTTCCGCCATTAAAAAGTTTACCTACAAATGCACTTGAAAATTTATGGCGCAAAACTACTGTGAGAACAAAAACTTGACCTGCATTTAATTTACCAGTCCTCAGAGCAGGACCACTAATATAGTTAGTTGCTTTACATTCAGTTTTTGTGTTTAAAAGAATATTATCTGACCCTGGCCCGAAATTGCAACTATCTGCATTAGATATTGGCGTACCTCCATCCTCTTTTTGCGGATAATATATACTTTCTCCTCCATAAGGCGAAGCGTTCATTATAGTATCCATATTTGAATACACCCTACAATAAAAACGAGCTCTTCCTATTGAAAAATACCTGGGCAAATATTTCTTAAAAATTTTATCAAACTCGGTAACGTTACCTTTTTCAACTAAACTAAATGAACATTCACGACATATAGTATCGGCAGCGGTTTGTTCCAAACTAATTTCAATTAATTCAAAAGCAAACAATATCACATGTAAAATAACCGGAATAGTTAAAGCAAATTCAATAATAAAAGCTCCTCGATTATGGAGCAAACTAAACAACTCATTAAAAAGATACTTACAGCGAGAAATAATCTTTATTCTTTTCATTTCATCCAGATAAAATTTCTATTTTAAGTTAACAAGAATTTATTAAAAAATTTTTAATTATTTTTTTATAAACGCTATAAAAAATTATTTATACATATCCGGATTTATTTTTCTAAATCGAGAGAACAGTAAATACATTACGGGAACCACAAAGAGCGTAAATAACGTTCCCACAGACATTCCTCCGACAATTGAAAATCCGATTTGACGTCTTGCAGCGGCTCCAGCTCCGGTTGCAAAAGCCAATGGAATATTTCCAATTACCATTGCAAAAGTTGTCATTAGAATAGGACGCAAACGCATATAAGCGGCTTCATGAACAGCATCAAAAGCCGATTTCCCTGTTGCCCGTAATCTATTTGCAAAATCTACTATTAAAATACCATGTTTAGTAATCAAACCAATTAGAGTAACCAAACCTATTTTGGAGTAAATATTTAAAGTTCCATCAGGAACTAATAACAGAGTTATCAAGGCTCCGGTAATAGAAAACGGTACCGAAAACATAATAATCAATGGATCTAAGAAACTTTCGAATTGCGCTGCCAAAATCAAGAACACGAAAATTAAAGCCAAAGCATAAATAAATATCACAAGTGCGTTTTCTTCTAGATAGGTTTTCGTTGAGCCAGAAAAAGTTAACTGTATTGTTGAAGGCAATTTAGTATTTTTTAAGACATTCAAATCATCCACAGCTTGTCCTAGACTTGTTCCATCAGCTAAGTATCCATAAGAGCTTACCGACAGCATTTTATTAAAGTGATACAAATTCGTTGGAGCCAAATGTTCAGTCACGGTAATCAAATCAGTTACTGGAACCATACGATAATCGTTCTGCTGGTTTGGATTATGAGGATTTATTCGAGATTTTACAAAAATTCCTGATAAATCTTCAATTGTCTGCCTCTTATTTTCTTCTACTTGAATAAACATTTCATCTCTTTTAGACTCTCTGGTTACCCATCCAACTTTTTCACCTTTAACCAAATAGCCTATAGATTCAGCGATATCCTGTACTAAAATTCCAAGCGAAGATGCCTTATCTCTATCGATTTTTATAACATATTCTCTTTGACGAGGAACGAGAGAGGTCAAGATATTATTAAACCCTTTATAATTACCTTTTAAATAGGAAAGGAACATGAAACCATATTTTTCTAAATATTCAAAGTCCTGGTTAGTTTGTAGAATAAAAGTTACAATCGGCTTATCAGATTGACTAGAACCTGGAGAAAGACTGCAACTAATTCCCGGAATTTTACTCAAAACAGGGTTAATTTTATCAGCAATTTCTTTAACTGACATATTGCGTTTATCCCAATCAACAAGCCAAATACCTCCTTCTATTTTGTCTGGAGTAGCGTTGACATAGCGATTTTCGGCAAATGGAGTATGAGCTAAAACTTGGTCAACTCGCATTGCATTTTCTTTCACAAACTCAAAACTAGAACCCACTGGAGCATGGCCATCAAGTTGCAAATAACATTGGTCTTCAACAGGTTTACTTTCTGATGGTATTGCGTACATACATATTATACCAACTACGGCAACGCAAGCTCCTATTAACAAAACCATTAATTTATGAGACAAAGCATATCCCAACCATTTGAAATATGTATCATCAACATTTTTAAGAATATTTTGTTGCTTATCTGCAATTTCCTTACTTCGACCTGTTGCTTTACTTCTTCTATCTATACTTAAAAGACGAGAACACATCATTGGAGATAAAGTTAGAGCAACAAATCCGGAAATTATAACCGCGCCAGCTAGAGTTAATGCAAATTCTCTAAAACTTCTCCCTAAATCACCCGGAGTCAAAGCGATAGGTATATAAGCCGACGCCAACGTTAAAGTCATTGCAACAATAGAAAAGAAAATCTCATTGGAACCTACAATCGAGGCATTAAGCTTATCCAGTCCTTTTTCCATGTGTTTATGCACATTTTCCAGAACCACAATTGCATCATCCACAACTAATCCCACGGCCAGAACCATAGCTAAAAGAGTAAACGTATTAATAGAAAATCCGAATAGAGCAAGCAACGCAAAGGTACCCAATAAAGATACTGGAATAGTAACAATAGGAATTAAAGTAGATCTAAAAGACCATAAAAATAAAAACACTACGATAATAACCAAAAAAGTTGCTTCAAAAATAGCTCTATAAACATTATTCATAGAGGCGTTAATATCTTTAGCTTCATCTATAGCAACAACCATTTGTGTATCTTTAGGAAGCAAATCTTGAATTTCCGGCATTGCTTTTCTGATATTTTTACTTAATTCAACAGGGTTTGCATTGGATTGTTTAGTAATCGTTAAGACTACGCATTCCCTACCATTGAACCAAGACCCTGAACGAATATCTTCAGGTATTAATTCCGCATGCCCAACGTCTCTTATACGAATAATATCTCCGTTCCCATTACGATTTGGAAGAACAATCTCATCCATTTCTTTGGCATTATTTAACTCTCCATCGAGCACTAACATGTATTCTCTATCTTTACTTACCAGACGTCCACAAGGGCGCTGCACATGCTGAGTTCTAACTGTTTCTAAAATATCCGCTGGAGTATATCCGTAGGCAGCCAACTTTTGAGGATCTAAAAACAATTTCATTTTCTTGACGTTACCACCGGAAATGACAGCCTTTCCCACTCCTGAAATAACTTCAAAACGAGATTTTACATATCTATCAATATAGTCATGAAGATCATCAACGCTTATTTTATCACTGGTAAAAGCTATGACGATACCCCCTTTATCATCAGGATCATCACGACTAATTGTAGGTTCAGGATTTCCCCAAGGTAAATATACCTTAGCTAAGGATAGCCTATCTCTCACATCCGAAGCAGCAGAATCAGGATTTCTTGAAGAGTTAAATTCAAGCGTTATTTCACTGGATTCATTTTTACTGCTAGAAGTTATGGTATCTACTCCCGCAATGGTAGAAAACTGTTCTTCTAAGACTTTTGTAATCTGAGTTTCAACTGCTCGAGGACTGGCGCCTCTATACTCTGCTGCGACAGTAATAATAGATTTCTCAATTCTAGGATTCTTTCTAACCGGCAATTGCCATTG
>CAZEAT010000010.1:17664-19648 GCA_964510175.1 uncultured Holosporaceae bacterium | reverse complement strand
TCGATTAGAAGAATTTCAAGAGAAATGAGAGCGTCAAATCCTATTTTAGCTGAAGAATTAAGCTTAACTTCCATTGAGCTGGAAATGATTCCTGACCATCATGTTGTTTTTACAAATCTAGAAAACCGTACTGATTGTCTTGAAATAAAAACTATTTCCAAAACTCTTAGTCAAGCGCTAGATTATGGTGCGTCTTTGGCAGATTCTTTGAAAGAACTTGCCGTTGAATCTCGTCAAAAAAGAATGTTAACAGCAGAAGGAAAAGCTGCACAAGCTCCTACATTACTTACATTGCCTATGATGTTTTTCATCATGCCTTGCTTATTTATCGTTATGTTAGGTCCAGTCATTATAAATATGATTAATTCTTTTGCGAATAAATAATTATTACTCTCCTAAACAAAAAAAAGAGGGCTTATGGCCCTCTTTTTAATTCTAAAACCATTTTGGTTTAGAAACCATAATCTCCCATTCCACCAGGAGCTGCTGGCATAGCTGGTTCTTTCTTTTCAGGTTTTTCTGCAATCATGCACTCTGTTGTCGCCATCAGGCTAGCAATAGAAGCTGCACTCTGCAAAGCAATTCTTACGACCTTGACCGGGTCAATAATTCCTGCTTTTAACATGTCACAGTACTCATCTTTTCTTGCATCATAACCGAAATTAAAGCTATCATTTTCTAGAATCTTTACGATAACTAGAGAAGCATCCAAACCAGCATTGTCTACTATCTGGCGAGCTGGAGCTTGAACAGCTTTTTTCAGGATATTAATACCAAGTTTTTCATCGTTAGAAGCTGGAGTAATATTCGCAAGAACTTTAGTAGCTCTCAGTAATGCAATACCTCCTCCAGGAACAATACCCTCTGCTACAGCGGCACGGGTTGCATTTATAGCATCTTCTACTCTATCTTTGCGCTCTTTGACTTCTAACTCTGTTGCTCCACCAACTCTGATGACTGCAACTCCGCCAGAGAGTTTCGCTAAACGCTCCTGTAATTTTTCTCTGTCATAATCGGAAGTTGTATCTTGAATTTGTCTCTTCAGTTGACTGCAACGCGCTTCAATATTTGTTGTATCTCCTGCACCATCCACAATAGTAGTATTATCTTTATCAATAAATACTCTCTTTGCATTTCCTAACATGTTCATGTCAATAGAATCAAGCTTTATTCCGAGGTCTTCACTGATAACTTGGCCTCCAGTGAGAATTGCAATGTCTTCTAACATAGCTTTTCTTCTGTCTCCAAATCCTGGGGCTTTCACTGCTGCTACTTTTAAGCCTCCACGTAATTTGTTAACGACTAGTGTTGCTAATGCTTCACCTTCAACATCTTCAGCGATAATTAACAAAGGACGTCCTGATTGCGCAACTTTTTCTAAAATTGGAAGCATTGGTTGCAAAACAGAAAGCTTTTTCTCATGTAATAAGATAAATGGATTATCTAATTCACAAGTCATCTTTTCCGGATTCGTTACAAAATATGGTGAACAATATCCACGGTCAAACTGCATACCTTCGACAACTTCCAGCTCTGTCTCTAAAGATTTCGCTTCTTCAACAGTAATAACGCCTTCTTTTCCGACTTTCTCAAAAGCTTTAGAAAGCATTTCTCCTACAGAGGCATCTCCATTGGCTGAAATGGTTCCAATTTGTGAAATTTCATCGTTTGTAGAAATTGTCTTCGCAACTGTTTTTAGCATGTCAGTAATTGCTTCGACACCGGCTTCAATACCTTTTTTCAAATCTATAGGATTAACTCCTGAAGCAACGACTTTTAAAGCCTCTTTCACTATTGATTGAGTTAATACGGTAGCAGTTGTAGTACCATCACCAGCCAGATCATTAGCTTTACTGGCCGCTTCTTTTACCATTTGAGCTCCCATGTTTTCAAATTTATCCGAAAGCTCTATTTCTTTAGCAACACTTACTCCGTCTTTTGTAATTTTTGGACTGCCAAAACTTCTTTGAATAACAACATTGCG
>CAZEAT010000010.1:0-17564 GCA_964510175.1 uncultured Holosporaceae bacterium | reverse complement strand
GTTCATCAATAGTTCCATTTCCAACAGCTAATACTTCTCCTTCCATAGGTTTTTCTTTTGCTGTATCTGGAATAATAATTCCACCAGGAGTTTTTTCTTCCTGGTCTACTCTTCTGAGTAAAACTCTGTCTTTTAAAGGTATAAAATTTACTACCTCAGTCATTTTTTAACTCCATTAACTACATTAATATCCTCTCTGGATATGTTTATAATATCTTTTCAATAGCGAAATTACAATATTAATTATTTCTTTAATTTACGCAGAGGATGAAATTTGTTGACTACTTGTTTCAGCTTCGCTCGACTTATATGTGTGTAGATTTCTGTGGTGGATATGTCTTGATGACCTAACATCTTCTTTACACTTAATAAGTCAGCTCCATGGTCGAGTATGTGAGTAGCGAAAGCATGCCGTAAAACATGAGGTGAAATCTTTGCGATGTCAATTCCTGCTAGTTGGGCTGTCTGCTTGATTAATTGAAAAATACGCTGCCGCGTAATGTGCTTTTCTGGATTAGATGATGGAAATATCCATTGGGATTCAGTATTAAATTGTTTCCATTCTTTTAACAATTCTCTGATTTTTGATGAAATAGGTACAATCCTTTCTTTGCGGCCTTTTCCTATAATTCGAACAAATTTATCTTCAATAAAAGAATTTTTCTTCAGAGAAATTAGCTCACTTACTCTTAGTCCACTTCCATATAAAATGTATAAAATTAAATCCATCCTTATTTGTTCTTCATAGGTAGGTAAAAATTTTGTGGCACTTCGTAACAAATCTACTTCATCTTCACTTATTATTTTCGGAAGAGCTCGGCGACTTTTAGGCTGGCTAATGAATGACATTGGATTTTCAGTTATAATCTCTTCGGCATAAAGAAATTTGAAAAATTGCTTCAATCCTGACATCTTCCGCTTTATGGAAGATATTTGAAATTCTCTTTCTGATAAGTTTTTAATGTATTCATTAATGTTTTCTGCGGTAATTGGTTTATCCAAAGATGTATATTTTGCAAAATCTTGTAAGTCTGAGAGATAGGACTGTATAGTATTGGTCGAAGCATTATGTTCACTTTTTAAATATTCTAAAAATAATTCAATATATTTGTGCATGTTATTTTAGATTTATTTCTTTAATAACTTCCTGCGAATTAGAAGGAATCCCTACCGATAGAGCTACTCCAGTTATTATTATTGATATAAGCCCTACTAATCCAAAAAATATAAAAAAAGATTTCATAGTCTTTACTGCATTAATAAATAACAATATAATAACATATTATATTATGGGTGATAGAAAAATACTATATGTTAAAATATCGATTATGTGTTTTTTTTCATAAAGCCCTTAATTCTTCCTTTAATCAGCGAGTTTTTAAATGATACATATAATGTTTATTATTGTTATAATAATATTATTGATTATGGCGGCATTTTTGTCTGGGTCTGAGACTGCAATTACAGGTGCTTCAAAAGCCTATCTTTATCATTTAGCAAAAAAAGGAGATGACAGAGCCAAAAAAGTTATGGCTTTGCAAGAGGATATCTCCCTTGCTGTGGAAACTATTTTGGTTCTAAATCAAATAGTAATTTTCTTAATTCCGACTTTTTCGACTTGGTATTCTTTTAAATATCTTTCTCCAACGATGGCTACGGTTTGTACATCTACAGTTGCTTTTTTGATTATCGTTTATGCTGAAATTTGTCCTAAGATGGTAGCGCTTAGATTTATAATTCCTTTTGCATTATTTGTCTCTCCGATACTTACCAAAATTTTTAAAGTCATGAGAACTGTAACTGTTATTTTAGAAAAATGTGCAAAGTTCTCTCTAAGATTGATAGGAGCAGATATTGATAATCAAGAAACAGAAGACCAGTCAGATGAGGAATTAAGAGGAGCTATAGAAATGCATTCGTCGGAAGGTGATGAGGAAGACGAAGAGCAAAAAAAAAGTATGTTAAAGAGTATCTTAGATTTGGGAGATGTCTATGTAAATAGAGCAATGGTTCATAGAAAACATTTGCATACAATTGATATATCTTTGTCTCCCTTACAGATAGCTAAGGAAATAAGTCATTGTTCTTTTTCTCGAATTCCTTTATGGAAAGATAATCCGGAAAATATTGTTGGAATCTTAAAGGCCAAAACGTTTTTTCGTGCCTTACAATTATATAATGGTGATGCCAGTAAAATTAAAATAACAAATTTAATTTCTGCTCCTTGGTATATCCCAGAAACTACTTCTCTGTTAGACCAGCTTCAAAATTTTAGAAAGAAAAGAGAACATTTTGCTCTGGTTGTTGATGAATACGGAGATTTGCTGGGGTGTATTACTTTGGAAGATATTTTGGAAGAGATAGTTGGTGAAATCGTTGATGAGTATGATGATAATGATATTGAAAACGATATAAAAATTCAAAATGATGGAAGTGTTGTTGTCAGTGGTTCCACTCCGATTAGAGATTTAAATCGACAATTTAATTGGGAAATTCCTGAAAAGACAGCTTCAACAATTGCAGGATTTGTTATGTATGAAGTCAGAAAAATTCCGGATGTTGGACAGGTGTATGTCTTAGCAGGTCTGAAAATAGAGATTTTGCGTCGACAAAGGAATCAAATTGTTAAAATAAAAATTACTCCTTCGGTTCAACAGGGGGGAGATCAACAAAATTCAGAATGATAATTTGAAAAATATATTACAAAAATGTATTATTAGAACGAAATTTTAGGAGCGCTGTATGATAATAACATGTCCAAATTGTTCAAGTAAATATTCTGTACACGCTGATGCCATCGGAAAAGGAAAAATGGTTCGTTGTGCTATTTGCGGAGCAACTTGGCAGCAGGGTTCTCTTTATAAACAACAAAAAAAAGAAGATATCGTTGACCATTTAAAAATTACAGCGTTTTGGTTTACGGTTTTTATATGTATATTTCCTTTTATATTCGCTAAAAAAACAGTCGTAAAATTTTGGCCAGCTTCTTCATCTTTTTACGAGCTTATTGATTCGAAAGATACAAGAAGTGACTTAAATTTTGCCATTAGAAATGTATCTAGTTTTTTTATTAAAAAGAACGGGCGATTATATATGGGAGTAAAAGGAGAATTGGCTAACCTTACAGATGAAGTCCAAATGGTTCCTAATATGACAATTTCTCTTTGTAGCGAAAATCAAATGGTAGAAGATTTTAAAACTTCATGGGTACACGAACCTGCTTATAAGAAGCTATTGCCTAATCAAAAAATTGTTTTTGAATCAGATTTGAAAAAAGTTCCCTATGAAAATCTTATTTGCAATATTAAACTGAATACGATATAGCATGGCTCATAATAAATTTAGAATTTCAACTTTTCTTTATGAACTTTATTTCCGTTTAATAGAGTTTCTAGGCGGATGCGTATTTTTCGGAGCTATGGCAACAATTGTTGCTTTGTTTTCTTATTGTCCAGAAGATTCTTCATTAAATACAGCAATTGATGGATTCGTATCAAATTTGTTGTCATATCCAGGTAGTTATTACTCGGATATTATGATTCAATTTTGGGGTAAGTCGGCTTATATAGTTTCTTTAATATTTGTTTCTTTTGGTTATCAGTTAATTGTATATCATAAAGTTGCCTTTATTAGATTCGTTTTTGGATTTTTAAGTATCTGTTGTAGTTCAACATTATGCAGTTTATTAAATCTGCAAAATGCTGGAGTTATAGGTGGGTATTTTTCTCAATTGATATTAACATATAAACTTTCGAGAGATTACATGTTTTTATGCAATTGTGCGTTAGGATTGCTTTCGTTGTTAAGTTTTCTTATTTCCATTAAATTTAGAATTTCAGATAGTAAAAAGTTTTTTGGCGCTTTCAAAGAGTATTTAGAATTTCGCAAACATCACGATGAAAAAATCATTGATACCGACGCTACAATTCTCGGCAATGATATCGTTTTAGAAAATAAAAAAATAAAAAGTCAATCAGTTAAAGAGAGACCAGAGCCTAAACAAAATAAAAAAGGATTCATTCTTCCCTCTATTCAACTTCTTACCGAAGCAAAAAATAGCGGAGATAGACTTTCTGAAAGCGAATTAAAAGAACGACAGAATGAGTTGATGAAAGTTTTGCAGGATTTCGGTATAGAAGGAGAAATTCCCAAAGCTAGCCCAGGGCCTGTAGTTACGTTATATGAGCTAAAACCTGCTGCAGGAATTAAGTCGTCGAGAGTTATAGGATTGTCTAGCGATATAGCTAGATATATGAGCGCAATGTCAGCGCGTGTGGCAGTGATTCCTGGAAAAAATGCTCTAGGTATTGAGTTGCCGAACGTTAAACGACAAACTGTATATTTAAGAGATGTTTTAGAATCTAGTTCTTATAGTCGTAGTGCGGCAGCGTTACCTATCGCTTTAGGAAAAGATATTTTTGGTGATCCTATTACCATAGATTTAGCCAAAACTCCTCATTTGTTAATTGCGGGAACAACAGGTTCAGGAAAATCAGTCGGAATTAATGCAATGATTTTATCATTGCTTTATCGACTATCTCCTAATGAATGTAAATTTATTATGGTAGATCCAAAAATGCTGGAACTTTCAGTTTATAATGATATTCCGCATTTGCTTACTCCTGTGGTAACTGATCCTAAAAAAGCCGTAGTAGCTCTGAAATGGGCTGTCAAAGAAATGGAATCGCGTTATAAGTTAATGTCTCGATTAGGAGTAAGAAATATTGAAGGTTATAATGCTAAGTTGGCTGAGGTAAAGGCTACTGGAAAAGATATAACCAATCGAATACAAACCGGATTTCATCCTGAAACTGGGGTTCCTGTTTATGAAGACCAGACAGTGAAACTGGAGTCTTTGCCATATATTGTTATAGTTGTAGATGAGATGGCTGATTTAATGCTTGTCGCCGGAAAAGACATAGAAGGTGCAGTACAAAGATTGGCTCAAATGGCTCGCGCCGCAGGTATTCATCTTATCATGGCAACTCAAAGGCCATCAGCGGATGTAATTACCGGTGTTATAAAAGCAAATTTTCCTACTAGAATTAGCTTTCAAGTTAGTTCTAAGATTGATAGCAGGGTTATATTGGGGGATTCAGGAGCAGAACAACTGTTAGGGCAGGGGGATATGCTCTATATGGCTTCCGGTGGAAGAACTATTAGAGTACATTGTCCATTTGTTAGTGATAGCGAAGTAGAAAAGGTTGTGGAAGCTCTGAGAGCTCAAGGAGAGCCTCATTATGTAATGGATATATTAGATGATGATGAGTTATTTAGTTCTGATAACGATACTAATTCCGAAGATGATGATCCTATGTATAACGAAGCTGTAAATCTAATTTTACAAGAAGGTAAAGCCTCAACTAGTTTTCTACAAAGACATTTGAAAATAGGATATAATCGAGCTGCTCGTATCATTGATAAAATGGAGGCCGCTGGAATTGTGTCTGCTGCAAATCACGTTGGGAAGCGGGAGATTTTAAGTCGATGAAAAAGTTATTGATATCAATAATATTGCTTCTTTCAATTAATGAATCTTTTTGTGTTCAGAATGATACTTGGCTGAAAAAAATTGAAACTTATTTTAAAGAAAATGATAACTGTGAATCAGATTTTGAACAAATGGACAGTCAAGGTACAATTAGTGAAGGACATTTTTATCTGAAACGCAATAAACAATTGATGAAATTGGTATATAAGTCTCCAAATCCTCATGTCATTATTGTTTCAGGAAATAAATTGATACATTATGATAAGGAATTAAAAGAAAAAACGGAAACCTCTATTTATTCTTCGCCACTATCATTTTTTTTGGAAAAATCTTTGGATTTGCAGAGTAATGTGAGAATACTCCAAGTAATAAACAGAGATGGAATTGTCGCTATTAAACTTTGTAAAAAAGACGATGATGAAAGTTCCATTATGCTTGTGTTTTCTAAAAAAACTTTTAAATTGCAAAGCTGGATTATCTTCTATAACGAAAAAGACGAATATAGTAGGTTTACAAAAATACGCCTGAAAAACCCTAAATATCATGTTAATTTTTCAGATAGAATATTCAAAAATTTTTCTTGATATTTTAGGGCAGAAGCTTTAATATTCAGATAATTCGTAACCTAAGGATAGTAAGGATGGGCGATCCTTTACATCAATTTACAATAGTTCCTCTATTACATTTTGATTGTTTTGGTCTGGATTTATCTTTTACCAATTCATCTCTTGCGGTTGTATTGGCTGTTTTAGCTGTGATAGCCTTTTTTTCGTTTGGTTTAAAAGAAAAAAAAATAATTCCGGGACGTTTTCAAGCTTTGGTTGAAATGTCTTATAGCTTGGTCACTGGATTAATAAATGACCATGTTGGAACAGTGGGCTTAAAATATTTCCCTTTTGTCTTTTCGATTTTTTTCTTTGTTCTTATGGGGAATCTTCTAGGTATGGTTCCATACGTATTTACATATACAAGTCATATTATCGTAACATTTACTCTAGCTATGGTAGTATTTTTGTTTGTCACTTTACTGGGTATATGTCTTCATGGATTTCATTTTTTCTCGTTATTTATGCCTAAGGGAGTTTCAATCTTTTTGGCGCCTATATTGGTTCCTATAGAAATGATTTCCTATATGTCGAGACCTATAAGTTTATCCGTACGACTCTTTGCTAATATGATGGCAGGACATACTATGATGAAAGTGTTTGCCGGATTTGTTGCAATGCTTGGAATATTGGGTGTTGCTCCTATAGCAGTAAACGTTATTCTAACAGGTTTCGAAGTTATTATCGCCATATTGCAAGCCTATATATTTACTGTATTGACTTGCGTATATCTTAATGATGCGGTACATTTACACTGATTTGAAAGGAGTTTAAAATGATATCAGTAGAAGCAGCACGTTATTTCGCCGCCGCCCTTATGGGAATTACTCTGTATGGGGTTGGAGTTAGCATGGGTAGTTTGTTTAGCAATTGGCTAAATTCTGTTGCCAGAAATCCTGAAGCAGATGATAAAATGCGTTCTGTTGGTATGTTGGGATTTGCATTAACTGAATCTATCGGTCTATTTGCGCTTTTAATTGCTTTATTGATTTTATTTAAATAAGAAAGTTTGAAAAGTTGCTACCGCAATTAGTTGTATCTACTTTCCCTACACAGATTTTTTGGGTATTGCTCGGGTTTTTTTGTGTTTGGGCTTTTATGACATTGGTGGTTTCTCCAAGATTAAAATTAACCTTGGAGAAGAGGAATCTTCATGTCGATACATTAGTGACAAAAGCTAATGAGTTGGAAGAAAAGACTACTGCCTTAAATGCTGAAGTCAAAAAAGCATTGGAAGAATCTCAGCAGAATATTTTACAGGCGGAAATCGATTTAAATAAATTAATTAAAGAAAAAAATCAAAAGAAAAAAGAAGAAATATATCAACATTCTGTAAAAAAAATCAAAATGCAAAAAGAAAGATTAGTAGAGGCTTCTCAAAAAACTTTTGATGAAATGTCTTCTGATTTAGATAGTCTTATCATTCTGGCAATGACAAAAATGGGATATGAAAATGAACATTGCTGAGTTGTCTATATTGGGTTCTTTTATTTGTTTTTTAATTTTATTCTTTAAAAAAGCGTATCCTTTTGTTATTTCAGGCATAGATGGTTATATTAATGAAGTTAAGTCAAAAGTAACCGAAGCTGAAAAATTAAAAGAAGAAGCTGAGATTGCTTTGAAAGATGCTGAAGCTCAAAAAAAACGGATAGAACAAGAACTTGCAGAGTATAAAGTGAAGTCTGAACAGAGATTAGCATTACTGGAAAGTGAAAATAATAATTATCTAAAATTGCTTGAAGAACGGAGCAAAAATGCTCTAGATAAACAATTGAAAATGGAATTTAGTCGCCAAAAACAACAGCTTTTCGAAAGGTTGTCCGATTTGGTCATAAAAAAAATTACAGAGAAAATTAAAAATGAACCAGTAAAAAATTCTGTTAATTTTTCCGAACAAGATTTAAATAAGCTTCTTTAAATTTTATATCAAATTATTTAAAAATTTAACATTGATAGTTAATTGATATTTTAATAAAGTTAAATCAATTCAGTTGGGATATTTTATAATGATAAAGAAAATACTTCATTGGAAATTACTTTTAGGTATGTTGATGGCTGTAATGGTTTCAACTTATCTATGGTATTTTAAATTAAATGGTTTTTTATTGGGATATGATCCATTTTATATGATGTTTTTCGATGCTGACGATTGCATGATGTTAACTCGTATCCGAGATTTTTTTCTTCATGGAACAACTTCTTATTCTTTACTGAATCGTGTGAATGTTCCGCATGGTGTCGATTTATATTGGTCTCATTTATATGATGCTGTTTTAATTAGCTTTACCTGGGTAGTATCATTCTTTACTTCTTCTATCGAATCAGCTATCGAAGTAGCTGGATTCTTAATAGCTCCGATAATTCGTTTTTTGATAGGAATGATTTTCCTGTTTATGTACCGAAAGATATCGCCTAAAATTGCGGTAACTTCTGTTATTTTATTTTTATTACATATAAATTTAAGTGAGATTTTTTCTTTAGGGCGCCCAGACCATCACGCTTTTATTATGATGCTAGAAGTAGGATTTCTTTGGCAATTACAAAGAATGATTTATGAAAATACTTACTTAAATCAATTGATTTTTAGTGCGTTAGCTGCGCTGTGTTTTTGGGCTTCGGTTGAAACCTTGCCTTTTGTTCTTGTTTGTGAAGTAGCATTATTTTTCAGTTCAAACAAATTTTCATTAAATGACTTTTTTAGAATAAATCTTTGGCTTTCTACTTTTATAGCAATTATTTTATTTTTTTCTAATCCATATATTTTTGGAATTATTTTTCTACTGTCTATTATGCTTTTTCTGGAATACAATTCTAGTTTAGATAAGCCGTATATAAGTATTTGTCTATTACTTGCCACATTTATCGCTTTGATTTCAGATAAAATAATATATGACGAGCTTTCAACTCTTCATTTGAATCTATGCATTGTTGGATGTTTATATTTTTCACTCTTAAAACTTATTATTAAGAAAAATATTTTTATAGAGGGTATTTGTGGAGGAGTTTTAGGGTGTGTTTTCTTATATTTTTATCCAAATTTTTTTCTAGGAATAGAAGGGAATGCTTCAGAGTTTTTACGAAATTTTTGGTTTCCGACTATTGCTGATTTAGGTTCTATTTTGAATATGCCTCATGCAATTTTTAATTTTATATTTTGGATAGAAAGTATTTTATTTGCTATTATAAGCTACGAGAAAATAAAAAAAATGAAATATGGAGCCTTGAGCAATGATGATATATTTTGGATTGTTGCCATAGTTTTGGGCGGTTGCTATGCAATATTTTCTATTTTAGCATGTCGAATGATTATGACTTGGTATATGTTGATTATTCCAACCACTGTTGAGGGATTGTTTCATATAAGTCGTAAATATTATAAGGTTTTGTCAGTAGTTTTTATTTTAGTGCCTCCAATGGGATATATTGTTTTTTCATCTCATGGAGAAGTATGCTCTTTTAAAGGAACTCGTATGCTGAGATATAAAAGGATTCATGAATTAGAATTTTTTAAGGCACTGAATGATATTTCTGATAAACCTGAAGTTATTATGAGTAATCCATATCTGGGACCAAATATTTTATACTATACGAAACATAAAGTAGTCGCAGTACCATTTCATAGACAACATGAAGGTTTGATAGCTTCGCTTATAGTGACTCAATGGAAAGAATACAATGAAAAACTTACAATAAATGCTTTGTTAAAAACAAATTCTGCTTATATATTGGTTAATTCCGCTGCTGTTAATAGGGGAAATTTGGCTGATATTATTGCTAATGATTATGCTCCGAAATGGCTTTCTGGAGTAATAACTGATGATGACCATATACTGAAACTAGCGAAAATTGATAGGGAATTGCTAAAAGAAAGTATACAGTAGTTCTATTGTAATTGGAGATATATTATTGTAAAATTTCTTAGCTAAGCGGGTGTAGCTCAATGGTAGAGCATAAGCTTCCCAAGCTTGTTACGAGGGTTCGATTCCCTTCACCCGCTCCAATTGGATATAATGGTACCATGAAAAAAATAACAAATAATGACATGTGGCCCCAAGGGTTCCGAGGTTTGTTTTTTCTTGTAATAATTTTAGGATTATTTTTTTCCTATGAAATGGGAAATAGACCTTTTGCTTCTCCGGATGAAGGGCGTTATGTCGAAATTCCTCGAGAAATGGTAGTCAGTGGAGATTACATAACTCCAAGATTAAATGACCTAAAATATTTTGAAAAACCTCCTTTATTTTATTGGATGCAAGCTGCGGTAATAAAAGTAGAGGGGATTAACGAAGACTCAATGAGATTTTGGATTATTCTGTTTTCCATATTAGGTTGCTTGATGGTTTATACTGTTGGGAAAAAATGTTATTCGTCAGTTGTGGGTATATTATCTGCAGGAACACTCGCAACCAGTCTTATTTATTATGCGCATAGTCGTATAATAATTTTAGATTTGGTCTTTAGTATTCTTATAAGTGGGTGTTTATGGTCTTTCTTTTTAGCTTTTATAAAGAAAAATGAATGGCAACAAAAGCATCGAAAAAAATTGTTAGTAGCCATGTACGCTTTTTCAGCTCTGGCTTGTTTGACAAAAGGTTTGGCTGGAGCAGTGCTTCCTGGAATGGTTTGTTTTATTTGGATAACGGCTACCAATAATTGGAAATTACTTAGAGAAATTTTATATGTTCCAGGAATTCTATTGTTTTTTGCTATTTTTTTGCCTTGGCATGTACTAGTAGCTTATCGAAATGATGATTTTTTGCATTTTTATTTTGTAGTGGAACATTTTCTCAGATATACAACTAGTATACATAATAGATATAAACCAATGTGGTTTTTTATTCCCATTGTTTTAGCCGGAATGATGCCTTGGACAGGTTTTTCATTAATATCATTAAAAAATTTATTTAGAAATATAAAGAATAGGGATTCAGAGAGTATATTTTTTGCTAGCTGGATTATTGGAATTTTTGTGTTCTTTTCTCTCTCTAACTCGAAATTAATTCCCTATATTCTGCCTATTGTTCCTCCACTAGCACTAATAACTGCCATTTTTTTTGCAAATGCCAATTACCGAGATTTTAAAATAGGCGCATTAATTAATTTTTCACTAGTATTGATATCTACGGCGGCTCTTGTTTTAACTAATCCTGTTGAAGATGTTCTAAAAAATCCTGATGCAAAATTTTTGCTCTACATCATAATAGGATTTCTTTACGGAATTTCATTTATTCAAATGTTAGCCGGATGGAAGAAAATAACGAATATTATGGGAATAATTATTAGTATTTTTTTGTCTGGGAATATGCTATGGACAGTTAATAAAATTTCTACTTATTACGTAGATATTCGCAAGCCTTCGACACGAAAAGTTGTTCAGGCGATTAGAATGAATAAAACCAAAGACGATTTGGTGTTCTGTTATAATGTATATTATCAGGATTTCCCGGTTTATTTAAATGATACAGTTGGAGTGATAAATTTTGTAGGTGAATTGGATTTTGGAGCAAAATCCGAGCCATCTAGAAGTAAATTAATAAGAGAAGAAGAGTTTTGGAAGTTATGGAATACTACAAATAAGAGAATTTTTTTGCTATTATCTCGAGATAGTTACCGAGATGTGTTTGTGAATAGAACAAATATTCATAGAATATTGGAGTTTGATAAAAATTTTATAGCTATAACGAATAAATGATGAACTATTTTCTGATTATTTTTCAAGTTTGTATCAATACAGCAGCTCAATTGTTTCTTAAGAATGGGGCAAAAACGATAGATTTTTCTCAATCATTGCTAGGGATATTTTTGGCTATGTTGGGAAACATAAATATTTGGATGGGTGGCGCAATATTTGTAATATCATTTTTATTGTGGATTTATTTATTAAACCAATTTGAATTGAGTTTTTTATATCCATTTGGGAGTTTATCTTTTGTGTTAGCTGCTGTGGGAGGATGGTTTTTTTTCGGAGAAAATGTTAATTTTTACCGAATGCTAGGTATTTGTTTAGTATTTATAGGAGTGATTTTTGTTGCAAAAAGTTGAGAAGTTTCTTCCTCTTTCTAGACCTAAAATTAGTAAAGAGACTGTTGATGAAGTCGTAAAAGTATTAGAATCGGGTTGGCTTGCTACAGGGCCATTAACTCAAAAGTTTGAAGCGAATTTAAGCCAATATTTTGGAGGAAGAAAAACTGCTTGCTTTAATTCTGCAACGGCGGGATTACAAGCTTCTTTAATGGCTATTGGAATAAAACCGGGCGATGAGGTTATTACTACTCCAATGACTTTTGTATGTACAGCAAATGTTATTGCAATGCTAGGCGCTCGGCCTGTGTTTGTGGATATAGAAAAAGATACATTTAATATAGACGCCAATAAAATCGAAGAAGCTTGTTCAACTTCTACAAAAGCGATAATGCCAGTTCATTATGCTGGATTATCTGTAGACTTAGACAAAATTTATGATGTCGCGAGAAGAAAAAATCTCAGAGTAATTGAGGATGCAGCACATGCTGTTGGATCTTCATATAAGGGGAAGAAAATAGGAACATTTGGAGATATTCAAGTGTTTAGTTTTCATCCAATTAAAAATATGACTTCTGGAGAAGGTGGCTGTGTGGTATTAAATTCCGAAGAGGAGTTGAGAGCCTTAGGACTCCAAAGATTTCATGGGATTGACCGTTCCATTTGGGATAGATTTTCCAAAAACGGGAGTTGCTATTATGATGTCGTAATGCCTGGATTTAAAAGTAATATGTCCGATATTCAAGCAGCAATAGGATTGCATCAGCTGGAAGAAGTTGAAGGCATGAATGCAAGGCGACGTGCTTTAGCATCTCGTTACAGAGAAGCGTTAGCTGATATGGATGATAAACTGACAATGCAAGCTTGTCCACAATATGACTTTGTTCATTCTGGTCATTTGTTCCCTATATGTCTCCGAGAGGCTGCTCTTCGAGATAAATTTATGGCTTTCCTTAAAGAAAACTCCATTGGTGTGGTTCCTTATTATGCTCCTGTTCATTTGTTTTCTTATTATCAGAAAACTTTCGGATATAAAAAAGGAGATTTCCCAAATACGGAATATGTAGGGGAAAGAATTGTTTGCCTTCCTTTGTATACAGCTCTGCAAGAGGATGAACAGGATTATATCATAGAAATAATTAAAAAGTTTTTTGCTTAAGAGGCTTTTATGAAAAAAGAAAAAAATTCTACAGAGGTAAAAAAAATGCCCCCGAAGAAAAGAAATATAACTCAGAAATTACCAATTAAAGAGAATCCAGAGATATCAATTGTTATTCCGATGTTTAATGAACAAGAGAATGTGCAAAATTTATCTTCTCGTCTGTTAGATACTATGGATAATTATGGGCATAGTTATGAGGTGATTTTTATTGATGATGGCAGTTCAGACGATACTCCAAACATGCTCCGAGAGTTATTTAATAAACGTTCAGATGTTGTAAGAGTAATTACTTTTAACGGCAACTATGGGCAGTATGTGGCTATTTTAGCTGGGTTTGAGCATGTGAGAGGTGAAAATATTGTTACTATCGATGCTGACTTGCAAAATTTACCTGAAGAAATTCCAGATTTACTAAATAAGATGGAAGAAGGATATGATTTGGTTGGCGGTTATCGTAAGGTGCGACATGATAATTGGTTTAGAACTTATGCTTCTAAAGCAGTGAATTTTGTTCGTGAAAAAACCACTGGTATCAAAACTAAAGACCATGGATGCATGCTTAGAGCATATAAAAGATATATTATTGATGAAGTAGTTAAAACAAGAGAAACTTCAACATTTATTACTGCTTTAGCTCAAAAGTTTGCGGGAAAAGCTATTGATTTCCCAGTGACACATGAAGAACGTAGGGCGGGGACTTCAAAGTATAATTTATATAAATTAATCCGTATTACTTTTGATTTGATGACAGGATTTTCTTTGGTACCGTTACAAGCCTTTACAATGGTGGGAATGGTTATTTCTTCAGCAAGTTTAATTTATTTTTTTGTGGAAGTGTTTAAGAAAATTATTGGACATCATCATGGATTCGGCTTGCATTTTGCATTTGTGTTTTTGTTATTGAGTGTGATTATATTGGGCATAGGATTATTAGGAGAATATCTTGGTAGAGCTTATTTTGCCGTTTGTGACCATCCTCGTTTTGTTATTAAAGAAATTTTAGAAAAGAAATCATTAAAAAGAAAGGAATGATAATGAATATATTAATTATTGGTGCCGGAGGTTTTATAGGTAGTCATTTGTCGGAGACTATTTTACGTGAAAAATCTGAATGGAAAATTACAGCAATAGATATTGCATCGACGAAAATTGAACATTTACTTCATCAACCAAATTTTAATTTTATCAAATTGAATATCTTAGAAGATGATACTTTGGTCGAAGAATGTATTGAAAGTTGCGATATGGTATTACCATTGGCCGCTATTGCCAGTCCTTTGGTTTATGTGCAAAATCCAATGAAGGTATTTGAGCTTGATTTTGAAGCAAATTTAAGAATCGTAAAATTGGCTGCTAAGTATAAGAAGAGAGTTATTTTCCCTTCCACTTCTGAAGTGTATGGCATGTGTTCAGATGAGGAGTTTGAGGAAGAAAGTTCAAATTGTGTAACAGGCCCAATTAACAAACAAAGATGGATATATTCTTGTTCTAAACAAATGTTAGATAGAGTAATCTATGCCTTAGGAATCCGAGATAATCTAAATTATACATTGTTCCGTCCATTTAATTGGATTGGTCCGAGATTGGATAATATAACAAATCCGGATAATGGAAGCTCCAGAGTTGTTACTCAATTTTTAAGTAATATTTTACATGGAAGGAATCTTAATTTAGTCGATGGTGGAAAACAAATTCGTTGCTTTACTTATATTTCTGATGGTATTGAAGCTCTCATTAAAATTATTGAGAATCATGAAAATTGTGCCTCTCAGGAAATCTTTAACATAGGAAATCCTTATAATGAGTTGAGTATTAAAGATTTAGCTCATCAGATAAAAGAACTTGCTATGAATTATGAGATTCTGAAAGATAAGGCTTCACAAATTGAAATAGTTGAAGTTCCTTCTTCTGATTATTATGGAAAGTCATATCAAGATGTAAATCGACGTGTACCTTCTATTAAGAAAGCCGAGAGAATTTTACACTGGTCTCCGTCTGTTTCTATGTGTGATTTATTAAAGAACACTATGGATTTTTATTTCAAATAATAGTTTTTTGTTAAGGAAATAAATGTTATATATACAGAGCGTAGATGTTTGTTTCGCGAGCGTGGTGGAACTGGTAGACACGCCAGATTTAGGTTCTGGTGGTTAAAAGCTGTGGGGGTTCGAGTCCCTTCGCTCGCACCAAATTTTTATAGGAGTTTTTATGGAAGTTTTAAATAGAACAAGTGATGGTCTTAAAAGGTGTTACAATATATTGTTGTCATCAGAAGAATTAGAAGCAGCAAAAATTTCTAAACTGCAAGAAATTGCAAAAAAAATAAAGTTAGATGGATTTCGTCCAGGTAAGGTTCCTGTCGATGTTGTAAAGCGTATGTATGGAGACAGTATCTCTGATGAAGCTAAAAACACCTTAATAGAATCTACTGCAAATAAAGTGTTAATTGATGAAAAGTTATCAATATCTTTTCGTTTCTTAACGGATATCGTTAAAGAAGATGAAAAAGGTTTGGAATTTACATTGAAATTCGAATTAGTTCCAACTTTTGAGTTGAAAGACCTATCCAAAATTTCTTTGATGAAACATTCTGCGGAAATCACCGATAGTGAAGTGAATGATTTATTGGAAGATATCCGTAAGGCTCGTAAAAATTGGGTCGTAGATAAGTCTGCGAAAGTAGTAAAAGAAGGGCAACATATTTCCATTGATTTAAATTTATTAACTTCAATAAAAAAATACACTGGCGGAAATACAACTGACCTTGAAATTACAATAGGAGATGAAACACTTATCGATGATTTCTGGAAGCATCTGATTGGGGCAAAAATTGGAGAAACTAGAGAGTTCGATATACAGTATCCAAAAAATTTTGGAAATAAAAATTTTGCAGGTAAAAAGCTCCATTATTCCGCTACTGTAAAAAAGATTTTAAAGTCGGAAGAATTCAAATTAGATGATGTTTTTGCAAAGGCCATTGGTTATGAGGATTTAGAAAAGGCAAAAACTTGGGCGAAGTCTCATTTGATTTCAAAATATGAGCATATAGCTCATGATATAATGAAAAGAGATTTGTTAGAAAAAATTTCAGAAATTTATGATTTTTCAGTGCCTTCAAATATGGTCAGTATTGAAAAAGCTGAAGTTGAAAAGCAAATTAAAGCTGAAGCTCCAAAGTATAATAAGGAATTTACTCCTGAAATTGAAAAAGAATGTGAAAAGCTTGCTATCAAAAGGGTGCGTCTTGGATTTATTATAGCTGAAATTGCGAAAAAAGAAAAAATCAATGTGTCTAGGAATGAAGTTACACAGGCGATTAAAAATATTGCAATGATGTATCCAGGGCAAGAAAAGATGATTTACGATATATATAGGCGTCCGGAAGCATTAAATGCAGTTGTAGGGCCTCTGTTGGAGTCTAAAGTAGTTGATTTCATTTTGGATAAATTAACACCGACTGAAAATAAGTGTTCCGTCGCTGAATTGATAGCCATAGATGAAGAGCCATTTGATTTCTTTAAAGATAGTGAACCAAAAGCCAAGAAAGCGGCGCCTAAGAAATCTTCTGCTTGTAAGAAAGAGACAAAATCTTCTGAAAAATCAACGGGAGATAAACCTAAAAAGACAACTCGTAAGAAAAAAACTGAAGAGTAAAGGAAAGTTGAGGTACGGAAATGAATATAGTAGATGATTTAGTACCTATGGTGGTAGAACAAACAAGTAGAGGAGAAAGGTCTTACGATATTTTTTCTCGCTTGTTAAAAGAAAGAGTAATCTTTTTAACAGGTGAAGTTAATGATGTGTCAGCTAGTTTGATATGTGCTCAGTTGTTGTTCTTAGAGTCTGAAGACCCAAAAAAAGATATCTTCTTTTATATAAATTCTCCAGGAGGAATTGTAACCTCTGGGCTATCAATTTATGATACTATGCAATATATTGCTCCAGAAGTAATGACTTTGTGTATGGGGCAGGCAGCATCTATGGGGTCATTACTACTAACTGCAGGAGCTAAAGGTAAAAGAATTTCTCTTCCTAATTCTCGGATTATGATTCATCAGCCTTCTGGAGGGTGTAGAGGACAAGCTACAGATATAGAAATCCATGCCAAGGAAATTCTAAATTTACGTAGGCGCTTAAATAATATGTATGTAAAGCATACCGGTCGCTCGCTATCTGAAATCGAAGCGGCAATGGAAAGAGATAATTTTATGTCTCCAGAAGAAGCAAAAGCCTTTGGATTAATTGATGAAATTATAGAGAAAAGGCCTAATGTCTAATCCATATT
>CAZEAT010000009.1:19131-21035 GCA_964510175.1 uncultured Holosporaceae bacterium | reverse complement strand
TATGTGCGTCTATTTTACAAATATTACTCATGCCGGTTGCTATTTAATTAATAGATCTGCAGTAAAAAAGTTTTTGGAAAAATTTTATCCTATTTCAGTTCCTGTGGACCATTATATAAATGCCGGTTGGGAGTTTGATGTTAAATTTTTAGGGGTAGAGCCTAGATTAGTAAAGCAGTGTTTTGGAGAATCTCAGATAAAAACAAATAATTCTGAAAAATTTAATGATTTTTCTACAAAATTCAATAACGCTTGTTACAATATTTGTCGAGCAATTTTACATTTTCTATACAATAGCTATTTGTATATGAAAATTAAAAATTATATCGAGGCGGATTAAAGTTCGTCTTTTTCAAAAATATGACTATAATTATAATTATTGTAATATGGTGTGTTGAATTTGTTAAATAATTTCCTCTAAAAAAATGTCAATTGTTATAAAAAATTCTGGAGATTTTCTATATAATATTTTATACTCCATTTGCGTGCATTTTTGAGTAATTAGATTATGTTAAAAAATTGGTGGAAAAAAGTTTTTATAGCTCAGGAACAAAAAATTATATCAATGTTGAAATTGGTAAAAAATAATTGGCAAAATTTGTTTTTAGAAAAAATTCCTGAAAAGTATCGAGTACATATTTTAAATATCCTGATAATAATAATGGCTTATTTTATTAGTTCGTTATTAATGTATAAGGAATTTACATTTAATTGTTTCATTAAAGAAGTTTTTTCCATCCTTTGTATTTATGGAGCAATTTTTTGCTGGTTTATGAATAAAATTTCTGAAAATATTACGATGAGAGTTTGTTTAGCAGTAACAGCTTGTATAGCTCCTGTAATTTTCATGGACAACTCTTTTGGGATAGCTTTAATTACATTACTTCTAATTGCTTATGTTGAATTTATAATATTTTCATATTTAAGGGGATGTAAATTTTTTTCGAATTTAATTCCGGTATATATAGTATGCGAGACCTCTCAAGACCTAAAAGATGTTTCTGTAATTTTTGAGAAATATAAGGTATTAGAAAGTATTGTTCTTTCTTCAGATAAATCGAACAATAAAAATATTAGAATAAGCAGAATATCAAGTATAGAAAGCATTTGTCACTACTTAGATAAAATTAGTTTGTTTCATTTCTTGCCTATACCGAGGAGAATTTTATATTATTCGCGAAAACTTAATACAGAAAATATTTCTAAATTGCAAAAAGTAGTTACTAAATATTCTTTGCAGATATTTTCCATTAATCTATTGACAGAAAAAGAAGGAAAAACTTTTAGTTTGTTGCCTTTAGATTTCCAGAATCTGGATAAAAATGTATTACTTTCCAATGATAAGTCCGGCTTAAACGGTATATTTAGGGGAAAAAATGTCTGGATTTGTTATGATGGACGTGTGGCTATTCGAGACTTAATCAGTATCTTTAGTGAAATCTCAACGGCAAATTTATCGATTATATGTGAATCTGAAATTTTAGTTAGAGATATCCAATCTCGATTAAAAAGGTCAAACCGTAATTATAATATTAAAATTTCTGATTTATCGTTTATGCTCAGAAATGAAGCGCGACCTGACTTTTTATTTTATAATATGCCAATAAAATCTCCTTTTGCTAATGAAAATCATCTTAAAGAGGCTTTAGTGAGAAATGTATTAGATACCGAAAAGTTAATTCAATTGGTTTATGAATTTAAAATCCCATATGTATATATATTGTCTACAAATAAGGCGACTAACGCAAATAATTGGGTTGGGGCTACTCAAAGATTAGGTGAGTTGCTTTTGCAACATGCTGATTTTTACTATAGAAAAAATTTGTCACGGTTTAGAGTTATTAGAATACCAGATAATATTCAAGATGATTTTAATATCAAGGGCGATATCATAGATTCTCTGA
>CAZEAT010000009.1:7425-19031 GCA_964510175.1 uncultured Holosporaceae bacterium | reverse complement strand
GAATCCGAACAGGCCATTGTGGCTCGTATTTGTCATGATTTAATAACTCCATTTAATGCCATTAATTTAGGATTAGAAGCCTATGAAATGTCAAAAGATGAATCATTATTGGCTTGTGTTAAAGAAAGTACTTCTAAAGCTAATATAATTTTGAAATTCATGCGAGAGTTGTTTTCTTTCAAAGAAGAAGGCTTTGTTTATTCTTCACGTTCTCTTGGACAGACGATTCGTGAGTTCGGAAGTTTATATAATATAGATTTTGATCTGCATTTTTGTTCTGAAAATATAAGTTATGTTTCTGGTCGTATCTCTCTTTATAATGTAATTATGTTGAAAGAAGTAATGCCTAGTGGAGGGAAAGCTTTTGAAAAAATTACAGAGGACGGATCTAGTATTACGGTTACTTATCAGGGGAATAATATTTCTCTTGTAGAAAGTGAGTGTACGGAAGTTTTAAATCATCGGAATGTTTTAAGACATTCTTTTTTGAAATTTTTAAAGGAACACAAATTTTTGTTCTCATGTGAAAAGGTTGATTCTCAAGGGTTTATTCGTGAGTATCTTGTTGAAGAATAGTCGTCGTAAATAATCAAATAATGTGTATTTTACAATTTAGTATAATTTGATACAATACGACTAAGATTTTATAAATCTTTGATATCGAATTGGGTGTTTTTGGGTATACCTAATTTGTGGGTTTTAGTTAATGGAGGTTAAAGTGCCCAAGTTAAAAACTAAAAGTGCAGCGAAGAAAAGATTTTCTTTTACTGCTAGTGGTAAAGTAATAGCTCAGCCTGCTCTTAGGCGGCATTTTATGAGGAATCGTCCTCAGAGAATGAAGAGACAAACCAGAGGTACAATGGTTTTAAGTCCTAGCGACGTGAAGAGCGTTGTCAAATATATGCCGTATAAGTAAGGAGATTGAGATATGTCAAGAGTAAAAAGAGGCGTAACTGCACATGCTCGCCATAAAAAAGTAATAAATCTCTCCAAGGGATTTATTGGTCGTTCAAAAAATTGTTTTCGTTCAGCAATTGAGAGATTAGAAAAGTCAATGCAGTATGCTTATAGAGATAGGCGTACTAAAAGAAGAGATTTGCGGAGACTTTGGATAATCCGAATTAATGCGGCTGTTCGTGAACATGGCTTGAAATATTCTCAATTTATTTATGGTTTAGAGAAAGCTAATATAAACATAGATAGAAAAGTTCTTTCTGAACTTGCTATCAATGATAAAGCGGCATTTGCTGAAATCGTAAATAAAGTTAAGGCTGTTTTAGTTTAGTAAGAGTGAGGCGGATACGTGACTGATAAGATTTGTGAATTACCAGAGGGATATATTCCTAGTTCAGATGAACCATTTATGAATGATTTGCAGCGCGAATATTTTCGTCGCAAACTTGAATCATGGAAAAATGATCTTCTGAGGGAAAGTGATGCGGTATTAAAATATTTGCAAGAGGAGGATAAATCTTCTCTTTCCGATTCTATTGATTACGCATCCGCTCAAGCTGATTTGGGATATGAGTTAAGAAGTAAAGAAAGAGCTCGTAAGCTAATTGCTAAAATTGATGGAGCTCTACTGCGAATTAAAAATGGTACTTATGGTTTTTGTGAGGAAACAGGAGAGCCAATAGATTTAAAACGTTTAGAAGCTAGACCTGTCGCAACATTGGGAATAAAAGCTCAAGAGCGTCATGAGCGTGCTGAAAAAACCAGAAAAGATGACTGAATAATGAGCGAAATTTTTAAGAAATTAAAAATTATTTTCAGTAAATTATTTGGAGATGATAAAGAACTTTCGCCAGAAGAAAAAAAACAAAAATTAAAGTCAGATTTAAAATTTTGCGCTTGGTTTACTGTTGTTTTTTTAATATTTAGATTCTTTATCTATGATTGGTATATAGTTCCATCTTGTTCGATGGTGCCAACTTTACTGGTTGGAGATATGCCTTTTGTTGAAAAATTTGCTTACGGTATTAGTAAACATAGTATTTGGTTTAGTCCGAATTTGTTTTCAGGGCGATTCTTTTTCAGAGATAATGTAAAGAGAGGAGAAATTATCGTTTTTAAACATCCATATGATTCTAGACATCCTGAGTATAATGACTTGAATCTAATTAAACGCGTGATTGCACTTCCTGGAGATAGAGTAAGTGTAAATAATGGTATTATTAGTGTTAACGGAGTAGAAGCTAAACTTAAGTTTAAAGAAGAAGTTAACTATTTCGATTATCCTACTGGAAATACTTATATTATTAATAGATATGAAGAAAAATTGCCTCTTTCCGACGCTCCGGTTCATACGGTGGGATATATTGAAGAGATGAAATATTCTGAACCAAACAACTTTAAAGAAGTAACTGTACCTGAAGGGCATTATTTTGTAATGGGAGATAACAGAGATTGCTCTCGTGATTCTCGTTGTGGTCTTGGATTCATTCCTGCTGAAAATTTAATGGGTAGAGCTATCTTTACTGTATACTCTATAGATAAAGGCGTGAAATTATGGGAATTTTGGCGTTGGTTTCAAAATATAAGGTATGAGCGTATATGTCGACCTATAAAATAGAAGAGAGAATAGGAAAACTAGAAAATCTTCTTAACTATAAATTCAAAAATCGGGAAAATATTACGATTGCTTTAAATCATCCTGGAGTCAGAAAATACGATAAAATATTTGCAAAAAATTTTGAAAGATTGGAATTTTTAGGAGATAGAGTTCTTGGCCTTTGTTTAGCGAGTATGATTTATAATAAATTTCCAAAAGAAAATGAAGGCGACCTTGCTGTCCGCATATCTATTTTAGGTGGGACAGAATTTTTGATAGATCTTTCTAAACGCAAAGGGCTAATCCATTGTTTTTCCATTCCCAAAGATATGTTTGTGACAAAAAACAAAACATCATCATCAATTGCGGATATGGTAGAAGCTGTAATGGGGGCTGTGTTTTTGGATTCTGATTTTGAGCAAGTGAAGAGTGTCATCACTAGTTTGTGGGGAGATGATTTATCTAAATCGGTATACAAAACTAAAGATTCTAAAACTCGTCTTCAGGAAATTACTCAAAGCGAATCAAATGAGCTGCCAGTTTATCGATTAATCAAAATGAGCGGTGAGGCGCATGATCCCATTTTCGAAATGGAGGTTTCAGCTTGTGGGTTAAAAGCTACTGGATTCGGTAACTCGAAGAAAAGTGCTGAACATGACGCTGCTGATAAATTACTAGCAAAGTTAAAATTATGAAAAAGTGTGGTTTTGTTTCTATTTTAGGTGAAACTAATGCGGGTAAATCTACTCTGATTAATAAACTCGTAGGTCAAAAAATTTCCATAGTTTCTAGAAAAGTCCAAACGACATTAATGCGTATATTAGGAATAGCGATTTACGGAGATAGTCAAATTATTCTCATGGATACTCCGGGATTTAGCTCGAAAACAAATAATGAAGGTTTAGAAAAAACCGCTTGGGAAGCTTTTAGAGAATCTCAACATGTTCTATTTGTCGTCGATGTAAATAAAAAGAGTTTTTCCAAAAGTATTTCTTTATTGGAAAAAATACATTCTGATAAAAAAGTATCCTTGATACTAAATAAAGTTGACTTAATTCATAAGCCTAAATTACTTGAAATAGCTTCAATTTTTAATAAAGTACGGTCTTTTCAAAATATATTTATGATATCTGCTTTGACAGACGATGGTGTAGATGAAATAAAACATTATCTTGAAAATGAAATGCCGCAAGAAGAATGGATTTTTCCAGAAGATGAAGTTACAGATTTAAGTCTGGAGAAATTTACAGCTGAAATAACCAGGGAGCATCTGTATCATCGAGTGCATCAAGAAATTCCTTATAAATGCAGAATTGAAACTAAATCTTATGAAAACAAACCGGATGGCAGTGTTGTAATTAAACAAGATATTTATGTAAAAAACAAAGCGCATAAGGTGGTTTTGCTAGGGCATAAAGGTGGAAAAATTAAGGCAATAGGGGAAGCTTCTCGCAAAGAATTAGTTTCGCTTTTGGACAAAGAAGTACATTTGTTTTTGCAGGTGTTAATCGATAAGTGCTAGGATTATAATGCGTTGGCAAGAGCAAGGTATTATTTTAGCAGTAAAACCATTCAGTGAGAACTCTCGTATTGTGACAATTTTTAATAAAAATATTGGAAAAACACGCGGATTGTTAAAAGGCTTAAAAGCCTCTATACAGTTAGGAGATATATGTGATATTTCCTGGTCAGGACGTACTTCTGAGCAATTAGGAACATTTAAAATAGAAACTTTATTTTCGCCTTTTTCATTTGTTTTTCAAAATCCTATGGAAGTATTGGCTATCGAGAGTGCTTGTACTTTGTGTTTAAATGGATTACCTGATAGAGCGATTCATGAAAATTTATTTGAAGCTCTTCGTTCGTTATTTTTTAGTGTTACTCAGAACAATTGGTTAATTGAATATGTTTTATTTGAAAAGACATTTTTGTCGGAAATGGGTATAGGTTTGGATTTATCCAAATGTGCAGTAACGGGAAAGAGAGGCGGTTTGGCCTATGTATCACCTCGTACAGGCAGAGCAGTAACAAAAGAAGCAGGAGAAAAATATAAAGAAAAATTATTTAAACTTCCAGGATTTTTAGTGGATAATTCAAAAGAAAATGTGTCTAAAGAAGATATTTTTTGTGCTTTAGAAATGATTGGGCATTTTTTAAAAATATATTTTTGTGATACAAATAGCAAAGAACTGCCTTTATCTAGAAATTATTTGATTGAGGGATTAGCTAACGGAGCAATTTAGATGAGAATTAGTACGATTTTAGACCCTATTGAAAAAAGAGTAGCAATTACGCCAGAAACAACTTCAAAATATATAAAACTAGGATTTGATGTTGTCCTACCGAAAAATTCTGGAGTATCAGCGGGTTTTTCTGATCATCTATATGAAGAAGCCGGAGCAAAGATTTCGGATAAAGAAATTAAAGACATAACTTTGTATCTATGTGTAAAGCCTACGAACTTATCGGATTTGAAGTTGGATAAAGGAAGTTACTTGATAGCTATGCTTTCTCCGTTTCAAAATCAAGAGATTTTGCAAAAGATGTTTTTAAGTGGAGTTAATTTATGCTCATTGGAAAGGATCCCTCGAATTACCAGGGCACAGTCCATGGATATTTTATCTTCGCAAGCTAATATAGGAGGTTATAAAGCGATAATTGAAGCTATGTCTGAATATGGGCGAGTTATTCCATTAATGATGACAGCTGCTGGTACGATTCGTCCAGCTAAAGTATTAATTATTGGAGCAGGAGTTGCTGGCTTGCAAGCTATTGCTACTGCAAAGAGAATGGGAGCTATTGTTTCTGCTTTTGATGTGCGTAAAGCAGCAAAGGAGCAAGTGGAAAGTTTGGGAGCTACTTTTGTAGAAGTAGAAGATAATGAAAATGGAGAAACGGTTAGCGGATATGCTCGCGAGATGTCTGATGCTTATAAGAAAAAGCAGTCGGAGAAGTTGGCTGATGTTCTTAGAAAAACCGATATTGTTATAACAACTGCTCAGATTCCTGGGAAGCCGGCCCCTCGTTTGATTACAAAAGAAATGGTGGAAAATATGCCGTTTGGGTCTGTGATTGTTGATATGTCTGTGGAGACAGGAGGAAATTGTGAGCTTTCTGAAAAAGATAAGAAAGTTGTAAAGTTTGGAACTACAATTTTAGGTTATTCAGATTTAGCTGCTCGTGTCGCAGAAGATTCAAGTCAGTTATTTGCTCGAAATTTGTATAATTTCGTAGATCTTATGGTGAAAAATAATAAAATCGATTTGGCAGACGAAATTGTTCAGGCAACTTTAATTAAGTGAAATACAATTATTTTCTTTTTAAGTTTTAATGAGTATCATTAGAAAAAAAAAGGAAGTGGAATATGTCAATTGATTTCAAGATTAAAAATTCTATAGCAACTTTGGTATTAAATAATCCTGAAAGGCTTAATGCCTTAAATTCTCTAGTTATTGAGGAAATTTATAATTGCCTTCAAGATATAGAAAAGCAAGCAAATGTATTAGTAATTTTTGGCTGTGATAAAGCATTTGCTGCAGGAGTAGATATTAAAGAAATTTCTGAATTGGATTATCAGCAGGCATGCGAAACAGAGTTTATTAATTATAAATGGGAAAAAATACTCCATACTAAAATTCCAACTATTGCTGCCGTATCGGGATATGCTCTTGGAGGTGGTTTTGAATTAGCGTTGGCTTGCGATATGATTATCTGTTCAGAAGATGCAAAATTTGGATTTCCTGAAGTAAAACTTGGGTTAATGCCTGGCCTTGGAGGAACACAGTTATTAACTCGCATTGTGGGTGTTAAAAAAGCATCTGAAATTATTATGACTGGAAATTTTATTTCCGCTAATGAAGCTAAAAAACTGCATATTGTTAATAAAATTGTGGCCAAAGAATTACTTCACAATGAAGTGAATGAATTAGTTGCAAATATTGCTTCTCAATCTCGATTAAGTATTCGTATGATAAAAGAAGCCATTAATCTTTCTCAGAATATGGGATGCGAGCAGGGAATAAAAGTAGAAAGAAATATGTTTAGGTCTTTATTTTCTTCTACAGATAAAAAAGATAGAGTGTCAAAATTTTTGAAAAAATAATCCAAAGTTGAAGTTTTTTAAAGCCACATTGTTATCAATGTGGCTTTATTATTTTTAAATGACTTTTTTATTTATTTAATTTTCATTGTTCCAAGTAATCGAATTGTAGTAGGCGCCATTTCAACTTGATGGTCTACTAAATCTGCATTATTTTTTGCTTTTTTACCAAGAGATTTATTTATCTCCACCATGATTCCGAATTTACTGTTGATGTTTCTATATCCAGAAATTCCAATTAACGGAATAAATTTTGAAATATTTACTGAAGCTACTTCCGCGTTATTTACTCTATAACGATATTTACATTCTTCTCTTGATAAACCAATTTTCAATGATACAGAGGACTTTAAAGATTTAAATATATATCCAGCTTTAATGCACATTTCCGGTGTAAGAAAAGCGTTTTGCAATTCTGCTTCTCTGTTTCCTGCGGCATGAGCTCCTCCACGTTGGTTATCATAGGCTCCATTTAAACTTGCCCAATTTCCAGATTTCTTCTGACGACTCCACATGTCAACTAATAAGCTTGCTCCTATTAAAATATTATGTTTTAGAGCCTTAGAATAATCACAGCCTAACGTAAAGATAAAATGATTTAAACTATTTTTTGTAGTTTCATTCCTTCCAATAATCGACGCTTTATAGTCTGATAAAGTATAGCCTAACCCTCCAATTAATTTTATACCATCGTATTTTACCGCGTTTTCTTCTGCTTGTTTCGTGATATCTGCATAGACTTTAGGTTGATATTCATCATTTGTAGAAAATACACTAAATGCTATCGAGCACAAACACAAGCAACCGAAAATTTTCATCATTCACCTCTATTTATTAATTAAAAAAATGATAAATAATATTTTATTAAAAAACAAGATAAAAGCGCATTGAAATTTATGAATTATTAATAATTAGTATATATTCTAGCGAGAGGCATTGTTCGGAAATGGTTATGAATTGGTTAAAGCAAAATAAAATAGAGTTGTTCATTTTGAGTATTTTTTGTTTTTATATGGCTATAAGCCAGTATATTCAGAATGTAGGGTTTGAATTGTTATTTGCTGATAACGATGACTATATGAGAGTCTTGCGTCTTAAAGAATTTTTTATACATCATGACTTGAATAACTCTATTATTGTTCGAGGAAATTACCCTTATGGAGTGAATCTTCATTGGACACGACTTTATGACTTTTTCCTCATTGTGATAACTTATTCTGTAAATTTTTTTATCAATCTTTTCGATTGCATAAAAAGCATTTTGATAAATGGTACTGCGCCAAGTTGGATGGATTCCCAAGGAATTATCGGATTTATCTATAATAACATTAATCAAGCATTAGAATGGGTTGCTTTTTGGATTACTCCTGTTGTTAAATTCATTTGTACATGTCTGATATACAATATTGCTGTAGACTTACAAAAAAATAAATTATATGGGTTTATAACAGCCGCTCTATTAAATGGAACTCCGTTTTTATTCGGATATTTTTCACTAGGGCGTCCCGACCATCATGCTTTTATGGCGATGTTTATTTTATTGTATGTCAGTGGAATTATCACAAGTATTCTATACAAAAAAGATAAGCTAATGGATTATATAAAATTAGCCGGTATTATTTCTTGCTGTGTATGGATTTCTCCAGAAACATTGGTAGCTATTTTAGTCGTAGAAGCTGTTCTCTTCATAGCTTACTTCAATGATATAGAAATGTTGAAAAAAATGTACTTCAAAAATATGTTGGTAACATGTTTGCTTTCTATCATTGTATTTTTACCCGGAGCTAATTTGTCAGGTTCATATTTATTAGTTACAGGTATTTTCTTTCTGATGATTCCTTATACAATGTTCAATAAATATCATTTTAAATATGAACTTTTAAAATATTGGCACTTTATTGCCCTTTTATTTATTATGTTATTCTCTCCACTAATTGAACCAGTTGAATATGATAAGGTTTCAGTTGTTCACATTTTATTATTTGCTTGCAGTGCCATATTTTTTGCAATAAATATACAGCTAGTCGGGCGTAGACAGAGAGTAGGGGATACTATTCTGTGGACAGCGGTTATAGGTACAATTTTTCTCTCAATGTATCCTTTGTTTTTAAAAGGAATGGAAGGAAATATTTCTGAATACGTTAAGCGTATTTGGTTGTATCGCGTTTCCGAAATGCAATCACCGTTAACCACCGAAATTAAGCCAATATTTATTGCCTATGCTTTGATATCTCTAGTAGCCGCATTAGTAAAAATATTGGATATGAGACGTCGTTCTAACAGAAATATTAATGTGTTGTGGGCAATGTTGTTGAGTCTAGGTGGTGTTTATTTAATATTATCTTGTTTTGCCTTCCGCATGTGGCCGTATTTCACTCTGTTTAGTTTACCTGTGATTATAAACGTATGTATGGAAAGTTACTTAACTGCTAAACTTCATAAAATTATAAAAATACTTTTGAGTGTTTTCTTTTCAATAGTTTTTATATATCCAATGGGATTTTTCTTTAACTTTGAAAGTGATAAATCAACTAAATGCGGAAATCCTAAAATTTTGTGTCAAGAAATAGAAAAATTAAGCAATACCCCTAAAGTTTTTATGGAAAATTGTAATTTGGGAACTAAAATTTTGTATTATACAAAACATTATGTGTTGGGATTACCATATCACCGTTCTACAGAAGGAATTGTTAGCTGTCATAAATGTTTAAATGAAACGTATAATGATGAAATAGTAAGAAGAATCCTCATGCAAACTAAAACAAATTACATTATTGTTCAGAAACAAAGTAAATTTAAAAAGAATAATTTAACGAAAATGATTAATCAGAATAACTATCCTACATTTTTGTCTCCAGTCAAACTTTCTGAAAATTGCAAGGATATAATTATAATGAGAGTTAATCTTTAAAATGATTTATAAGAAAGGAGAAATCTCGATAGATTTATACGAGAATTTCCAGATTAATTTTTAAATGATGTTAGCTTTTGTAGAAATTATAAGATAGGGAAAAACTTATAAAATTGAAATATCTAAGATAAGAAAAAAGCTCACAAGATAGTGAGCTTTTTTATTTTAGAAGAGAAACTATTTTATTTCAGCATCTATTTTGACTGAAACTTTGATTTTTCTTTTAGGAACCTGTAAAGCTGTTTCTTCGGAAGAAGCAGTCGCTGCGTCATTCATTAATTTATAGGATACCCTCACATTATTAAAGTATCCTGGAAAATCAGGTTCATATACTCGGTATATTTTGTTTATTTTTGTGCCCAAAGCAGAAGCAATTTTTTCTGCTTTTTCGAGAGCCTGTTTAGAGGCTTCTATGGTCATTTCTTCTTTGATTTTTTCGGTTAAAGCATGTTGGAAATCTATATTATTTGAGGTAAAGGCTATATTTTGTTTATATAATTCCATCAGGTTATTTCTAATTTTTAGGATTTTTTCTACTTTAGTGGAAGTAATAACTAACTCATATCCCATTCGATAGTTTTGAATATCTTTGGTCGATCTTTTATATTCTTCTCGGGTGAAAAGAGAAAATTCCATTTCATCGTTATCAATACCATTTGATGTAAAAAATTGGGATATTATTTCCTTTTTCTTCATTAAATCTTGATTAAGTTCAGATTGGTCTGGGCCTACTTTGTTAAAGGTCAATGTCCAAACAGCTTTGTTGGCAAGGACTTCTTTTTCTATTTCAGTACGAACTTCAATACATCGGGGCGCTGTGATTATTCGACTTTGAATCTGATATATAAATCCTGTACAGGCTAACATAGCCAGTACAAACAACGTCATAAAAAAATTTGATAAATTTCTCATTTTCGATCCTTACTTCTTCTATTTATTTTTACTCCAAATTTATTTTCCAATGTAGTTTGAGGCTCATTCTTTGGTTGAGAAGCGGTTTCTGCAGTGGAAGTAGTTATATTATCAAAAGCACGATTTGCAAAAGGGTCTTTTGCCTTGTCCGAAGATATAGGTTGAATTATAGGAGAATTATTCATCATATCTTCTGGCATAAGAGATGGCAGCATATTTCCGAATGTTTCACAAATTGCATTATAACTAATAAATTTTAAAGGTTTAATGGATAAAACAGGATGTCCAAATGAACCATTAATTTGATATGGAGCAGCATAGACTCCGTTTATTTTACTGGCATTTAAAGCTGCTGACGTAAGAAGAGATATTCCTGATAATTTAAATTGGTCTGCTAGCCTAGCATAAGAACCGCTATAAGAAATTCCTACAGCAGGTCCAACGGCTTTACCATTTTCTATCTGTATCATATTTTCCGAAAGTACAAAGCTTCCTAGACAATTATTGAACCCAACAGAATAGTCATTGGAGTTAGATAATCCTTTCATTGAAGAAAACGCTATCAATCGTGTAAGTTGGTCATTTTTAGCTATGAAATCCGTAATTTCAAAAGCTCCTGACATAGATTTATCTGAAATTAAGTTATTTTTCGCGACAATATTTATCGTACCTCCATTGATTGAATCGGTAATTTTGAAAAATTTTAAAAAGTGTCCGGCATCAGAAGCAGATAGTGAGATAAGACTTTCATTTGGTTTCGCTGTTGGCTGAGCGCTTAATGCCAAAGTTGTATTTCCTTCTATGACTCCATAACATCCGCCCTTTACTAATTTTTCGTTTTTAATATCAAAACTTCCTTTAACATTTTTTACAGGATAAGTATTTGCTAGCAGTAGTTCATTAACATTTAAATATCCTGAAACTACTTCGTTATTTGGTACAGCTTTAAATACATTTAATAAAATTTCTGACTTTAACGTATCACCTATAATCGAAATTGAAAGTTGATTCAAATTATCGCGTAACATATTAATTTTAGCGGAATTTCCATTTACAACAAAGTCATTGAGTACGCATTTTTGCATATATCCATTCTGACCTATTACAATATGTCCAGAAATTTTATTTCCACC
>CAZEAT010000009.1:4703-7325 GCA_964510175.1 uncultured Holosporaceae bacterium | reverse complement strand
TCAGTATCATTCCAAGAAAATTTTAGCTCTTTGGAATTGTTGGCAGATTTTAATGTTCCATTGCCTTCTACGATTCTAAAAGGTAAGGCTTTGTCAGTTAAAGAATCATCCTGTATCTTTACCAGTTTCATATTTACATTAGCATAGTCAGCGATATTTAGTTTCTCAATAGGAAGCTGATTTAGCTTTTTAGAAATATCTGATGCATAAGTTTTTACATCTGATATGGCTACTTTTGCGTTGATATTTCCAATCCACGAGTTATCTTTATTAGAAATGAAAAATGTTCCACTATTAACAACGGTGTCATTTAATTTCGCTTTGGTTAATTTTATATCGAAACCATCATCGCAAATGGCTCCTGTGGCTTCAATGTCTTTTACCATATTTCCGTTTAAATCAAATTTTGCATTGCTGATTTTAAAGATTCCATTGCTCACGCTAAGAGGTTCTTCAACATTTCTTTTTCCGAAAGTAATGGGGCCTTTTAGATCTACTTTAAACAAATCCAGCTGAAATCCTGGTAGATAATTTTTAAAAGATAAAATTATAGATTTACTAAAATTCTCAGGAAGTAGGGTGGACATTTCAGAGATGTTTGTATTTAATAAACTTAAAGTTCCATCAATATTTGCTACGTCTAGTAGGTTGTATTCAATCATCGGAATAGAAATTCCTGTCAATTGAATTTCTGATTTGTCATAATTTACGCCGAATAGATTTATATTAATGCTTTCTTCTGAAAAAGTTCCCGAGATATTACAGTTATCTATAGCCTTTCCTAAGTTTGGCGATAAAATATTTTTTACAGGAATTTTTATTGAACCATTGCCTCCTACCAAATCAAAATCACCGTCAGTTATTTGGTTTTTTTTGCAGTTAAAGTGAATTACTCCAGATATAGGTAGGTTATTGGTTAAAATAGATGTAATTATAGGATTATTAACAGGAACATTTCTTTTTGCTAGAGCAGTCCCTAAACATGTAGGGTTACAGGAATTTAAATTTACTATATATTTGTCTACATTTCCTACCGGGGCTCTTACGATATTAAAGTTAGAAAAATATTCCTGTCCAGGAAACTTTGTTTTAAATGATATTGCTTTCGGAAGCTTAGAACCGCTGGTATAATCACAATAAGTATTTTTTAAATCCCAAGTAGTACCATTTTCTTCTATGGACACATCTGCATTGAGGATTTTTATGTTAACAGAAGAATCTAATAATTTGTCTAATCCTTTTAACATGGATATAGGTTCATATAGAGATTTTTTCGTGTTTGCTTTTTCCAAATTCGGGTCAAAATGTATGGTTTTGAAATCATCAGAAAACTTGAGACTGATTTTAGGATTAATTATCGAAATTTTATTGGTAATTAATTTCTGAGCTTTAATGGATTCCCAAACATTTGGGTAAATAGATATCTGAGGAATAATAATGTCATCTATTTTTAATTTTCTAATATTAATTTCAGGAGAATTTAATTCTGAGTTCCAGGAGATTTTGGCTGATTTAGTTGAAAAATCAGAGTCTGGAAATAGGTTAGTAATACGATTGTCCATAAGAAAGGATAAAATTTTTACTTCAGTTGAACCAAATTGCAAAAGTAAAAACACAATTCCAGCTGAGAGGAAAATACCAATTAGTCCTCCAGTCATTACATAAGAAATTATGCGGATAATTTTCATGAGGCATCCGGAAATAGGTTTTACAATTACCACTGAAAATGATTCTTTCACGTAGTTTTTTACCGAAAAATCTAAATTTATATTTTCCGACATCACTTGAGAGTCCGGTTGATGTCTTTTTTTTCTTTTTATAAGATTTACCGCATTACTAAAAAAACTCATAACACAAACCTATTACTTTGTAGCTATTTTGCACTAAAAGTTTTTTACAAAAGGTTAATAAAATATAGAAAATGAATAATTTTTTAAACTTTAATAATTATCAGCCATGAATCCTTACAGTATTACCTCCACACTGCTTTGAAGCATACATGGAACGGTCGGCAACTGAAATTGCTTCTCGAAGATTCATTTTATCTACTTCAATCCAGCATATTCCAACACTAATGGTGCAGGAAATTCCATTAAATGAAGTAGAAGCAACATTTTCGCGTAATCTTGTAGCTGCAGAAATGACTTCTGACTTAGAAACATTTCTCATGAATATGATAAATTCATCTCCTCCATATCGCGCGATAATGTCTGTTGGCCGGACATAGTATTTGAGACACATAACCAGCGAACGCAAAACTTTATCAGCAAAAGTATGTCCATATTCATCATTGATAATTTTAAACTTATCCAAATCTATCATTAAAATAGCAGAATGCTTTAAAGCAAATTCACGATGACAAATATAATCTTCTAAAAAGCTTCTATTGTAAACTTCAGTTAATGTATCTATGGAAGACAGGTATATATTTTTTCTTACCTTCTCATAAAATTCATCCAATAACCTTTTGTATTTTATATGCGCATTTATTTTGCATGAAATTACAGAAATATTTTCTTTGATATCAATAATATCAAGAAACCCAATTTTTTTCTGGAACATAGATAGCGCGAGTTGTTTATCTTTATCGAATAATAATATTATTGGCTTATGCTTTGTTTT
>CAZEAT010000009.1:0-4603 GCA_964510175.1 uncultured Holosporaceae bacterium | reverse complement strand
TCTATTAATATTGCGTTTTTTCTGAACAGACTTGCCTGCACAACTAAATCCTAAACTTAAAATTTATTTAAGAATAGCTAAGAATGGTTAATAAAAAGTTACCACTTTCTTAAGAAAGAAAATCTCTTGTAGATGGTGTAATTAGAGTGTTTTTTATGAATTACGGAGAAAATTAGTAGAAAAATTTTTGTAAATATTTTTAGGTAGCTTTAATAGTATTTTCCTGTATAATCAATACGTTTTGCTAGTGTAGAGGATTTTATGCAAGAAGAGAAAGAACAAAAACGCAATACTATGCTATTTTTTGCTTTTACTTTTTTAATTATGTTAGGTTATCCGTACATTTTTGGAGGTAATACTTCTCAGCAGCAAAATATTCCATTACAGGAATCAACACAGATAGCTAATTCGTCTAGAGGTTCTATAAATATAGTTCCAAGTCTTCCAATTGAGGAAGAGAAAAATATTGTTATCGAAGCTCCGCGCATTTATGGAAATATATCAACCAAAGGAGCCCAATTTAGTGATATCGTACTAAAAAATTACAAAACGGAATATAATAGTAATAACAAAGTTTCCGTTTTTGGAGACCGTAAATATTTTGCAATGACATCTTGGTTTGCGGAGGATAAGTCCGTTAAAATACCAGATGAAAATTCCTATTGGAAAGCAAATCAGTTGAAGTTAACTTCATCGACTCCAGTTATCTTGACTTGGGATAATCACGAAGGATTATTATTTACAAAGATTATTCGTATAGATGAAAATTTCGTTTTTACCATTACTGATACGGTTAAAAATTATGGCAATAAGGCGGTAAAATTAAATTGTAGCGCAAAAATTTACAGAGAAATCGAAGAAAATCCAGATTCAGTTGGATTTTACAGTGGGCCTATAGGTTACTTCAATAAAGATTTAAACGAAGTGGCTTATAAGGATATAGAAAAGAAAAAAGTTATTGAATACTCTTCTTGCGGAGGATGGTTCGGAATTACTGATAAATATTGGTTAGTTTCATTTATTCCTGAAGCAAATTTTTCATACGATATTTCCTATAATTTTGTTCCGTTGAATGAACATAAAGGCTATAGAATTGAGAGTAAATATAATGCAGTAAATGTAGAGCCTGCAATGGAAGTTGCTCAAACCCAACATTTATTTATTGGTGCTAAAGAAATTAAAACTTTGGATATGTATGAAGAAAAATTAAACGTGCCTCATCTCGATTTGGTAATTGACTTTGGGTATTTATATGTTTTAACAAAGCCTTTATTATATGCGGTTTCTTATATGAAAAATCTTGTTGGAAATATGGGATGGGGTATTTTGTTAATTACTTTAATTCTTAAATTAATATTATTTCCATTGGCCAATAAATCTTATCGTTCAATGAATCGAATGAAAGATATTCAGCCGAAAATTAAGGCTCTCCAAGAAAAATATGGCAATGATCAAGTAAGGTTAGGTCAAGCAGTATCGGAGTTATATAAAAAAGAGAAGCTAAACCCTATGGGTGGATGTTTACCTATGTTTTTACAATGGCCCATATTATTTGCTTTATATAAAGTATTATACATTTCGATTGAAATGAGACAAGCACCGTTTTTCGGCTGGATTCATGATTTGTCTATAGCTGATCCTTGGGTGGTTTTGACTTTAGGGGGATTGATTCCTTTACCATTGCCATCATTTTTGGAAATCGGTATTTGGCCGTTACTAATGGGATTGTCTATGTGGATCCAACAGAAAATGGGGCCAGCACCAGCTGATCCTGCTCAAGGTAAAGTAATGTTAATTATGCCTATTATGTTTACTTTTATGTTCGGACGGCTTCCAGCTGGATTAGTAATATATTGGACTTTTAGTAATCTATTGGGAATTCTTCAGCAGTATATAATTAAGAGAGTTGATGAAAAGAATAGAGCTGTTCGCCTAAAAAATATCGAGGGAAAATAGTGAAAAAATTTGCTGATTCTTTTTGGAAAGGCGAATGTAAATTTATTGCAGGAGCAACCACATTAGAACAAATCCCTCGGAATTTAAATCTACCGGAAATTGCATTTGTTGGACGTTCGAATGTAGGAAAATCTTCGTTAATTAATGCATTAATTGGAAAATCTTGCTGCAGGGTTTCTAAACAACCGGGAAGAACTCAGCAGATTAATTTTTTTTCACTATCTAATAGCTTATTGTTGGTTGATTTACCCGGTTATGGATATGCTTCGGTATCTAAACAAACCCGGAATTTGTGGAATAATTTAATAGTGGATTATCTGCAGTCCGAAATTAATTTAAAAAGAGTTTTTTTATTAATCGATTCTCGCCATGGAATAAAAGATAATGATATGGAAATTATGAATCTTTTAGATTCTTTTGGTTTGGTTTATCAATTTGTTTTAACTAAAATAGATAAGACTTCAAATTTAAATGAAGTTATCAATTCCATAAAAAGTTTAATTGAGTACCATGGCGCAGCATATCCTACAATTATTACTACTAGCTCTGAAAAAAAAATAGGTATTCAAAATTTGAAATTTGAAATATCCCAACTGTGTTAGAAGTTATTATTTTTCAATATGATAACCTAATTCATGAATCATTTTTAAGTCTGTTTCGATGGTAATTCCAGTTGTAGTCAACATATCTCCTGAGATAGCTGCGTTAGCTCCTGACAGAAAACAACTCTTTCCTTTATCTGCTAATAATCCTCTACCTCCGGCAAGTCTTATAAAAGCCGCAGGATTAATAAATCGAAAAATTGCACATATACGTCTCATTTCATCAATGGAAAGAATTTTGTTGTTTTGATATAGGGGTTCCTAGAATGGGATTTAGCATATTAATTGGAATAGACTTTACCTTTAAATTTTTTAGAGAAAATGCCATATCAATGCGGTCTTCCCAAGATTCCCCAAGCCCCATTATTCCTCCTCCTGAACAAATTTCTAGGCCAAGTTGAGAAGCTTTTTCTATGGTGGAAATTTTATCCGATATCGTGTGGGATGAACAAGCTGTTTTGAAAAATTTTTCTGAACTTTCTAGATTATTATGATATCGAGATAATCCAGCATCTTTCATTTGTTGTAAATCTTCTGTGTCCAGTAATCCGCAAGAAGCACAGATTTTTAAACGAGTTCTATTTTTAATTTTTTTTAGAGATGAACAGAGAGATTGAATTTCAGATTTGTTTAATTTCCTTCCAGAAGTGACTGGAGAAAATCTTTGAATGCCTGCCTCATCATCATGAATTGCTATCGAAAGTATTTTGTTTTCATCTAGCAATGGATAGATATCTATTTGTGTTTTGTAATGAATCGATTGGGCACAAAATTTGCAATTTTCTGAACATCTGCCACTTTTGGTATTGATAATTGTGCATATTTCAAATGAGTTTCCACAAAATTTTTGACGAATCTCATTGGCCGCAATGCAAATGGATTCCAATGGAGCATCTATCATTAAGTAAGCTTCTGCTTTACTAATAGATTCTTGAGCAAGGACTTTATGTTTTAGCGCTTCAATCATAGTAACTCCTTTTGAATGCCAAAACGAATTTTATATATATATTCAAAGAAATTCAATTTGAGTAATCAGTAATTCCAAGGGCGGTTTCTTTTTTCTATGGAAGTTTCTTTTAGTGACGGGACATATATTTCTCGTGTAAATGTTTTAGTCTTATCTAGGTAAATGGCAGAAGGAAAGTCATTTTCTTTTGGCTTGGATGTAAGTTTTATAAGTTTACCGTTTAGTTTTATCAAATAAGAATTATCGTCTGTTTGTTGGATAAATTTTTTACATGTTTTTGATTTTAAGTTTTCTCTTTTTTCACAACCTACTGATTTTGACCAAGATGATAATATACTTCTAAAATATCCGCAGTGATTACAACATATTAGATTGTCCGATACTTTTATTCCAAAGGCTTTTGCTTCTGGAAAAATGATAATTTGAGGACGTTCTTCAACAGCATAACATAAACATCCGAGAAAGAGGCCTACCGCTCCTAGTAATCTGATTCGATGATGAATTAAAGTTAATATCAAACTTGAACATATTAAGATGAGCATAGTTAAATTTGATGGGGTTGGCATAGTGAATAGCGATCCGGGTAATTTGGAGAAAAAATCAATTATGATAATTAATTTAGATATTCCTAGTGCTAAAATTTTTAGAGGGAATGTGACGTTAACTAATAAAAATATAAAAGAAATCACAGAGAGGGGCATTATAAAGAAAGTCATAAAAGGAATGGCAAAAATATTAGCGAAAACACTATTTAATGTAAGTTGATTAAAGATGAATATGGAAAATATAGAGGTGGCAGCTGACGCAACTACAGTTGTAGAGACGATATTCAAAAACATTTTGAATCTGGGAGAAAAGTTCCAATGTTGTTCATAGAAAGCGACTATGGCAATGACTGCGCTAAATGATAATTGAAAACTTGGGAACATGATTACTTCCGGAGATATAATTAAAATTATCATAGCTGCAATTGCTACTGAACGCATGGTTAAAGCTTTTCTATTTATAAAAATTCCGATGATAATTAAAGAGTGCATAATGAGAGCGCGTAACGCAGAGACTGAGCATCCAGATATAA
>CAZEAT010000008.1:15700-22493 GCA_964510175.1 uncultured Holosporaceae bacterium | reverse complement strand
AAATGCTTTTACTGTTTCGCATCTTACACCGCCATCAACTAAGCCGAAACCAGCTCCCAAGTAAAAACCGGAAAATGGGCAAGTGCAGGAAGTTTCTGTTACTTCTTCAACAGCTTCTTGTGCGTTTGCGCCTAACATTAATGTTGCGGCTAAAGCGGACATTACTATTTTTTTCATATCTATTTTCTCCTTATTAAAAAATATCATGCATATTTACACATGATAAATGAAATCTAACATTTGAATTAATATTAGACAAAAGTACTATTAAAATTTTCGATATAATGTTGCATTTTTGATACAACTATTGGCTGAATATCCGAAGGTTTTACTTCATATTTAATCGGGTTTTTAGCTCTTTTAGTTTCTCTTTATCCAATCCGGATTCTTCCATGATTTTGATAAAATCTTTTTTTGATTGCTCTACTACCTTATTTATTTCACGCGATTTTGCTACTATTTTAATGATTTCTCGGTAGTGATTTCTGCGCTGAGCGTCTGGACATGCAGATATTAACTCTTTTTTTGCATTAGATAATTGCTCATTTAACCAATTATATTTTTCTAAATCTTTCCAATGAATACGACAACCTATATTTCTTAAAACTTTAAAAGGAACTCCTCGTAAAAGATTTCTGTCGAATTTAAATCCCGTTGAATTGCTATTTTCTGATTTTTCGACAATCTTATCGATAGTTTTTATATCTAAAGAACGACAAATATTATAAAAAAATCTGTTCCCCACAAAATATAAGATAGGAAGTATGGAAAGATTAATCTCTTGAAAATCTTCTATCGTTTCTAAAATATATTTTTCAAATTCTGTTCCTTTGAGTAAATGATATAGTTGATTGTATAATGTTATTTCGTCAATTTCTTTACATAGGCATACATCTAAAATTAATTTTTTACATTGTCCATATAAAATTTCTTGCGGAGATTGTTTTGAAAGTTCGGTAATTTCTTGATCAGAATAAAAAGTATGGCTTTCTTCCAACAGTTGGAGCTGCTTCTTCAAAAGTTCAAGAGACAACTTTGCCGGAAGTTTATTCGAAGGTGGCAATTTTAAAAACTCTACTCGAAATTTTCCTGGTAAATCGCTTGAATTATGGTCGTATGCACTAATAACAAAAATTTTCTTTATAGGTTTTTCGCTATGTGCTTTTTCAATAATAGGAACTAAATCGTTTATCGCTTCTTGCTTAGAAGTAATGAGAATTCCGTTTTTGAAGTTTTTAAACGAATATTTTTCCCAATCTTGGCCGAAATTTCCAAGTGTATGTTGTAATCCCTCTGCGATGATATTAGATATTTTGTTATTGCAAATAAATTTATTGGATTTATTAAATAAAATTATAAATTTGGTTCCAGATTTTTCGCGAGCTTCTTGGATTATATATTTTATACGATTTTCTATCATTGTTCGCGGCGCATTTAAAAGAGATAATTCTATTTTCTCATTTTGTTCTGTCGGAAGCTTTTTTCGTCTTTCTAAGAAATCATCGTATATCTGTTTTACATCGCTGTCATTTTCGTACATAAATAAAGTGCTTAAATAACTCTGAATGATATTTTCTGCTTCAATAATAACTAAAGTATTGGCATCGGCCTTTTTGCAGAGGTCATATATTTTATCCATTTCTGGAGAGGTGTTTTTTAAACCAAAAATAGGCATAAATTCGAGGCATAGGATAGATAGTAAACGAAATTTCATGTTTCCTTCCATTTTCAAATAATATCAGATGTAAAATTATCATAACTTTTATATTGGGGTAACCCTTTTTAAAAAAAATTTAGTTTACATGATAGTTGGGTTTTGTTTACTGACAATATAAAAGGTAATATAATCCAGGAAAATAAATGTAGGATATGATATGCGTACTTCTGATATTCGTAGTGGATTTTTAAAGTTTTTTGAGAGAAATGGTCATAGAATTATTGATTCTAGTATGATAGTACCTCAAAATGATCCGAGTTTGTTATTTACAAATGCAGGAATGGTTCAGTTTAAAAATGTTTTTACCGGTCTGGAAACCAGAGAATATAAAAGAGCAACCACTTCTCAGAAATGCATAAGAGCAGGGGGAAAGCATAATGATCTTGACCAGGTGGGTTTTACTGCTAGACATCATACGTTTTTCGAAATGTTGGGGAATTTTTCTTTAGGGGACTATTTTAAGGCCGATGCAATAGATTTTGCCTGGAAATTTCTTACAGAAGAATTGAAACTGCCTAAAGATAAGTTACTAGTAACAATATATCATACGGACGAGGAAGCTCGGAATATTTGGAAAAAAGTTGCAGGAAATATTACGGTAATACCAATCGCTACTTCAGATAATTTTTGGTCGATGGGGGATGTAGGGCCATGTGGGCCTTGCTCTGAAATTTTTTACGACCATGGCGAGCATATGTACGGTGGAATGCCCGGCACTCCAGATGAAGACGGAGACCGCTATATGGAAATTTGGAATATCGTATTTATGCAATTCGAGCAGCTGAAAAATGGTGATAAGATTCCTCTGAAAAAGAAATCGATTGATACAGGAATGGGTTTGGAACGAATCGCTGCTGTTATGCAAGGAGTAGATGACAATTATAAAATCGATTTGTTTAAAGATATTATTCACGATATCAAAGAAATATCCAGAACGAATTTTGATGATGTATATCCATCTTATAAAGTTATTGCAGACCATATTCGGTCAGTATCGTTTTTGATTTCAGATGGAGTAGTGCCGAGTAATGAAGGTCGAGGGTATGTGCTTCGTAGAATTTTACGTCGCGCTATGCGTCATGGGAATTTGATAGGTATCAAAAAGCCATTTCTTTATGAACTTTCAAATACATTAGTCGAAACCATGAAAGAAGCTTATCCCGAACTTATAAAAGCTCGCGAATTGGTAAAGAATACAATTTATAGCGAAGAAGAAAAATTCTTGGAAACCTTAGAAAGAGGTTTGAAAATTTTAAATGCTGATACGTCCAGTATGCATTCTGGAGATATATTGAGTGGAGATAAGGCCTTTAAGTTGTATGATACCTATGGCTTTCCGTTAGATTTAACTCAAGACATTTTGAAATCTGAGGGGATTAGCGTTGATATTGAAGGATTTAATACTGCGCTTCAAGAGCAAAAAAATAGAGCAAAGTGGACCGGTTCTGGAGAAAAAAAAGAAGATGCCATTTGGCATTCCTTAAAGAGTAAGCTGGCTCCTACATTGTTTACGGGTTACGAAAAAAATGAAGATAGAGGGCGAGTATTAGCAATTGTTCAAAATGGAAAAGATATTGATTCTCTAAGAGCTGGAGAGGCATTTTTAGTAATGGAAAAAACTCCATTTTATGCAGAGTGTGGGGGACAGTGCGGTGATACTGGGATTATTTCAACTCCAAATGGACAGTTTAAAGTTACAAATACTCTCAAATTTTGTAATACCATAATCGCCCATGAAGGGGAATTGATTTCCGGATGTATAGATGCTTTTGATAATGCAAAAATGCAAATAGATAAGGAGCGTCGGTCTAAAATCAGAGCTAATCACACTGCTACTCATTTGTTACAGGCCGCTTTGAAGAAGGTTTTAGGAGATCATATCGCTCAGAGAGGTTCAGCTCTTAACGATGAAAGATTGCGCTTTGATTTTTATCATAATAGTGCTGTATCTTCTGGAGATTTAAGAAAAATAGAATCTTTAGTAAATGACTTCATTTTGCAAAATAGTCCTGTGACATGTCAAACTATGACAAAAGACGAAGCTATAAGGGCAGGAGCTACAGCTTTATTTGGTGAGAAATATGAAGATATTGTCCGAGCTATAAAAATAGAAAATGAAAACGTAATTATATCATTTGAATTGTGTGGAGGAACGCATGCTTTTTCAACTGGTAATATAGGCTTGTTTAAGATTGTATCCGAATCCAGTATAGGTTCTGGGTTACGAAGAATCGAAGCAATTACAGGCGAGAAAGTTATAGAAAAACTAAATAAAATTGAAGATGATATCAATAAAATATCCTCAGATCTAAAGTGTAATGCGGAAGAAATTCCAATGAAAATTGCTGACTTACAACAAGAACTAAAAAAAAAATCTCAGGAAATTCAGAATTATCGTCAGCAAAATGCCTTTAACTATTTGCAACATTTTACTCAAAATGAGGCAAACGTTTTCTGTACTATTATAAAGGATTTTTCTGTTAAAGATTTGCGTTCGTTCAATGACTATATAAGAAATAAATATAAGTCGGGAATAGTTATTTTACTTAGTAATTTTGAGAATAAAATTAACATTGCTGTGAGTGTCAGTTCTGATTTGACTCAAAAATATAGCGCAAAAGAAATTATTAATGCCGGTTTGCAAATCCTAAATGGACATGGCGGTGGAAATAAAGAGTTTGCTCAGGGGGCAGGTATTAAAGGTAATTCCGAAGAAGCGTTGGAAAAAATGAAGGCTTTAATTTAATGAAGTATATAATTACTTCAGATGAAAATGATTCTCGAGCAGATAAAATTATAAAAAATATCTGTACACCTGTGAGTTATGTTTTTTTGCAAAAGCAATTTCGTTTGGGAAAAATTCGGGTTAATGGAAAAAAAATATCTGCTGATTATCGAGTAAAAACAGGAGATGAACTTTTTACATCTCTTCAAGAAAAATCTGCCGAATTTGTTCAGATAAATCCTAAATTTGTATCTCAATTACGAGAAATGATAATTTTCGAAAATGACCAGCTTTTTGCTATAAATAAACCCGCGGGTTTAGCTGTTCAGCCAGGAACAAAAGTAAATATTTGTGTTGAAACTTTTATAAAAATGTATTCCCCCAATAGTCATTTGGTTCATCGTCTTGATAAGGATACTTCGGGAATACTTGTAATTGCCAAAAACTTACGTTCAGCGCAACAACTTACAAAATTATTTAGAAATGGAGAAGTACAAAAGACATATTGGGCCATTGTTGATGGGAAAATTGAAAAAGAAGGGGTAATAAACAATTTGTTGGGCAAAAAGTTCGTTAGCGGAGAAGAAAAAATGACAGTGGTTGAAAATAACGAAGATGGTCAACAGGCAATTACTTTGTATAAGACTTTAAAAAGAGTTGGATTTTTTTCTCTTTTAGAACTCAGACCGAAAACTGGGCGGAAACATCAGTTAAGAGTACATTGTTCTGAGGTTCTTAAAGCTCCGATTTTAGGCGATGTTAAATATAATAAAAATTGTCAACACAATAATTTATTCCTTCATGCTAAGGAATTAAAAATTTCTTCATTGAATTTGCATTTAGAGGCTCCTATTCCTCAGTATTTTTATGAAATATTGCAATAAACCGTAAAAAGTTCATCTTGTGTTTTTACGCATATTTCAATATATTTGGCTTCAAGAGGTTATTATGATATTGACTCGTCAAGAAATTATAAAAAATGTAAGAAGTGGAAAAATATGCATTTCTCCATTTTCGGAGGATATGTTGAATCCAAATAGTTGCGATTATTGTATTGATAGAAAATTACTTGAAATTGAAGATTCTCCCGTTGACCCTAAAAAGAAAACTTCCTATCGTGAAATCGATTTTAATGATGATGGATATGTTTTATCTCCTAATAAAACTTATTTGGCTAATACATATGAAGAAATCGGTAGTAGTGAATTTGTTCCACTGTTAATTGGAAAAACTGAATTGGGAAAATTAGGGCTATTCTTGCAGATTACTGCAGACTTAGGTAATCTTGGAGCTCAACATTGCTGGACTTTGGAACTTAAAGCAGTTCAACCTGTAAGGATTTATCCAATGATGAGAATAGGGCAAGTTTCATTTTGGGTACCAGAAGGAGATAAGGATATCGTGTATCAAGGCAAATATGATAAATTTTCCCAGGCTAAATCTAGTGAAATTTATAAGGAATTTGTGAAATAAGGAGAAAATTATGATTCTAACAGGAAGCGAGATACTAAAAAATGTGGAAGAAAAAAAGATTGTAATTGACCCTTTTAATGTAAATCAATTAAACCCCAATTCCTACAATTTTACTTTAGGAAATAAATTAATTGTATATAACGATTATGTTCTAGATGCAAAAAAACAAAACAATATAAGAGAAATTGAAATTCCCGAAGAAGGAGTAACCTTAGCTCCAGGAATTGTATATTTAGCTCATACTAAAGAGGTTTTAGGTAGTGATTTTTTTGTGCCGATTATTCGTGGACGTTCCTCTATTGGGCGTTTGGGGCTCTTTGTGAATATCACTGCTGACTTAATTGATTTAGGAGCAATATGTCAGTTAACATTGCAATTAAGTGCAGTACAACCGGTAATTATATATCCTGGTATGCAGATTGGGCAGGTAACTTTCTGGAGAGTTCATGGAGAAATCGAAGAAAAATATCATGGCAGATATAAGGATGCTAAAGGTCCGGTAGCTTCTAAAATGTATCAAGATTTTCAATGAGGATAATTTATTCCGAATATTTAAAATATTGTTTAGGAGGAATAGCTGCAGCTCTTAGTTTTCCTCCTTTTTTTATTTTTCCTTGCTTTTTTCTCTCGTTAGGCTGGTTCTTTTGGAAAATATATGAGGAAGAAACCTCGAAAGTTTTGTTAAAGACCTTGTGTTATTGGTTTGCATTTTTTGTCGTCAATCTTTACTGGTTGGTAATACCTCTTACTTTCGATATTTACAAATATTGGTTTCTAATTCCAGTTGCGGCCTTTGGTGCTCCTATATTTTTGGCCTCGTATTTTTGCATTCCTGTTTATTTTATGAAAAAATATGGAGTAACCCTTTTTAGAAGTGC
>CAZEAT010000008.1:12380-15600 GCA_964510175.1 uncultured Holosporaceae bacterium | reverse complement strand
GGTGCGGTTCGTCAGGATGAGTTGAATAATAAAATTTATAATAGCGTTATAGTTATGGATGCATTTCAGGAAGTAATAGGGAAATATGATAAACAACATTTGGTTCCTTTTGGAGAATATATTCCGGGAAGAAAATATATTCCAGAAACTTTTCAAGCAGTAGCGAATACCATTGGAGATTTTGATGTGGGCACCACTTCGAAAATTATTAATCTTAAAGGTTTAAAAGCAGTTATATGTATTTGCTATGAAGCTGTATTTCCCAACGAAATTATTCCTCCTTGCGAAGATGGCGATGTTATTATTAATATTACAAATGATTCATGGTTCGGATATTCCAGCGCATTGTCTCAACATTTGCAAATTGTTAGAGCTCGAGCAGTTGAAGAAGGGTTGCCATTAATTCGCGCTACAGGTTTTGGAATAGCTGCTGTGTTTGATAGCTGCGGTCGAGAAATTTGTTCATTACCGACTTCTTATTCAGGAGTAATGGATTTTTACATACCTAATAAAATAAACCCTACTGTTTTTTCAATTGTTTCAAGATTAAGATAATAAAAAAAATCAATAATTGTCATTTTAAAAAAAATATATTAAATTTTAATAAATATTTAAGTATTTTTTCTTTACAAAAGTTAATTTTATGGTATTCTAAATTAAACTTTCTTCATAACGTAGCCCTCGATTATAAAGAGGGCTTTAATTTTTTTTAGAAAGGTTTTTCTGTGAAATATATTGTCTTACAAAATTTAAAGAAATTGCTCTCTTTTGTTGTAATGACAATTTGTCTAAATCTTTTAGGATATCAGCAATGGTTGAAACTTTTCTTTCAGACATCGTTAATATGTAATTAATGGCTTCATCTGTGATAGTTATTTCATAATCTTTTGCTAATTTTTGCGAAATTTTGAATAATAATGCATCTTGAGGTGCTTGGATTGTTAATACTGGTAAAGACATTAAACGAGAACTTAAGTCTTTTAACGAAATTTTCCATTTAGATGGGCAGACTCTGTCTATTATTATAAAATATCGAGATTTCTCTTTCGCAATGTTATAAAAATGAAATAGCCAGTCCTCATTTTGCAGAAAAGATTCGAAATTGTCTAACACAAAGTTACAGTTGTTTTGAAAGATATCACGCGGGCTATGATTGAGGCTTTCTTTTAAAATATATATGGCGTTAGACGACTGTGCCCATAAAGATGCTAAATGGGTTTTCCCGGTTCCACTGTTTCCAGTAAGAATTACTCCGTTGGCATTCCAATTTGGCCATTTTATTAGATATGTTAAAGCATCTTGATTTTCGGAACTTTCAATAAAATCCTTCCAATCCATGTTTTCTACTTTGCGAAAATTGAAGATTTCTTGAGTAATCATTGCTTATATATTGAACTAGCTTTAAATTTCGATATGTATAAATTAATTAATCCTCGACAAACAGAAACTACTGGAATTGCAATAAGTACTCCAAAAATTCCAAGTAGTTGATATCCTGCAAAAAATGAAAATAAAATCCAAAGAGGATGTATTCCCGTACCTTTTCCTACAAATTTTGGAGATAAAATATATCCTTCAATGCATTGGCCACAAAAATACAATACTATTATTAAATAGAATTTGGATAAAGTTAAATAAGGAACGGATATAAATATTACAACAAACGCAGCTAATAGAGCACCTATAAAAGGAATAAAAGAAAGTAAGCCAGATAACATTCCTAACCATGTAGAATGTTGTATTCCAATTGCAAATAAAATAGACGCGTAATATGTAGATAAAATTACTACTACATAAATTTGTGCTTTGATAAACTTAAAAAAAGATTTTTTTATAACTCTAAAAATTTCATTTACTAATACATGTTGGCGTTGAGGTATGAAGTCATATATTTTAGTAGAGACAAGCTCCCAATCTCTTGCAAAATAAAAAAAGGAAATTGGCATTATAATAAAAAATGAAAAGAAACTCGCAATTGTGTTTTTACTGGCAACTAAACTTTTAAGAATTGAAGCTGCAATAAGTATTTTTTGATCAAAATATTTTTGTAGTTCTAGTTTTACACTATCAATTTCACTTTGATATTGGCTAATATTTTCTGTTCCAAAAATTTTGTTTACAAGACCCGAGAAGTTATCGTAATAGGTTGGCAAAGTATCCGCTAAGTATATAACATATTGTTTTAATTTCGGTAGTAGCTGAAAGCCAGCAATAATAAATATCGTTACTGACAGTATTGCCAATATAAAACAAAGAAAAGTTCGATTCATTTTTTGAGAAAACTTTCCTATTAAAGGCATGAATAAATAAGCCAAAATAAATCCTACCGCAAATGGAAAACAAATAGAAGAAAATAAATAAAAAAACAAAAATGTTACAGAAAACAATACTATTATATAAAATGATTTTTTACTTGAACAATACATTTTTTATCCACCTGTATTTTACTAAGTAATCAACTCCTGAATATATAGTTGAGAAGCCTACAATCCACATTAATATATTCAATGATATATTTATTGAAAATGACTTACAAGTAATAACTATAATTATAAAAATTAGTTGTATTGTGGTATTGATTTTACTTGAAAATAAGGGTGAAAATTTTAATTTTACATGGCCTAAAAAGCATATGCCGACAGTAAATAATATCAGGAGATCTCTAGCTATTACGATGATAGCTAGATAAGCAGGAATAATATTTAATAAATAAAATAAAAAATAAGAGCTAATGATTGTAAATTTATCAGCTGCAGGGTCCAATATGGCTCCTAGTTTAGAAGATGAGTTCCATTTGCGAGCTAGATATCCATCTAAAAAATCGGAAATAGCAGCTAGAGAAAATAAAATAAGAGATAGATAGAAATGAGAATTTAAAAAAGCGATTATAAAACTTATCGCTAATAATATTCTTAATAATGTAATGATATTAGGTAGATGTTTGCACATTGATTTTTGCAAATTTTATTTTTTGTTTTTTCAATAGAATTTCTTGCTCGTTTGAAATAGCAATAATAACGGTACGTTTTGTAAACTTTTTTACGGTAGACGTCTGAAATAAATCGAAATTTTTTAGATAATCTACTGTATAAAGTATAATATTTTCTTGATTCAAATTTTCTATGTCGTTTTGTTCATTCGATTTTATTCCATAAAAGGTCAATAAACTTTTTAACTTATCTTTAGAAAATCGAAAAGAAAATTCCGCCATATACATTTT
>CAZEAT010000008.1:0-12280 GCA_964510175.1 uncultured Holosporaceae bacterium | reverse complement strand
AACTTTTTAACTTATCTTTAGAAAATCGAAAAGAAAATTCCGCCATATACATTTTTCCGGCAAATTTTTCTTTATCAATGGAATAATCATATACACATTCTTGTATTTGAGAAGGAGTAATTTTTGAAATAAACTTCTTTAATTCTGGATACTGAATTAATAATAATTTTTCAAAAGCTAATTTGGGAGAAGAAATTAAAGCTTTTTGTTTTGCTACTAATGAATTTGTATCAGAAACTTTTATTTTAATTTCATCTACTACAAAATATGAAGAATCAGTAAACGTCTCCATATAACAAAATAGTAGCAGCAAAGCAAAAAGACTTTTCATTCCCTTAATCAATAATATCTAACTGATTAAAAAAGAAATTAATTTCATTTTCGGCATTTTCTGGACTGTCAGAACCGTGTACAGCATTATGCTCAATACTTTCTCCGAAATCTCTACGAATAGTTCCGATTTCTGCATTAGCTGGGTTAGTAGCTCCCATGATTTCTCTATTTTTTAGAACTGCATTTTCTCCGGATAATACCTGTACCACGATTGGGCCTGAAGACATGTAATCGCAGAAACTATCATAAAACGCACGTTCTTTATGAACTTCATAAAATTTTTGAGCTTGCTCTTTTGTTAGTTGAATGCGACGCATTGCAACGATTCTTAATCCTGCTTGCTCGAATCTAGCATCAATACTGCCAATAAGATTTCTTGCAACTGCATCTGGTTTTAAAATAGAAAGTGTTTTTTGTATAGCCATGATTTCCTCTAATTTAACCTTTCCCATCCCTTTTGGGATTGTTGCCAGTAGTTTACATTTTCTTTTTTGTTTTTCAAGTCCATATAGATTTTGAAAGCAATTTCTGCTTGAGTTTTTTCTTCAAACACAAATAAAATTTTTTCAAAATCATGAGACCAGGAAAGATAATCAAAAGTATCTACAAACACTGCTGTCGAAGCAGAGTTTGGGTTTTTAATTTCTGATGTAAAATAAATTGGCTGACTTTCTACAAAACCTAAAGTTTTATCTCCATGCGGAATAAAGGCATTTGTTGAAAAAGTCCATAACGTTTTATCAATTAATTTTACTCGTTCCTCTAATGGACTGTAAAAAATACAATGTTTCCCACTGATGTATATTTTTTCCAGTAATCGAATAACAGCAGGAACTAAATTCCCCTCAGTAACATGATAAAAATTTAGTTCCATTTTATAAATCTCATTCTTTTATATAATTTTTGGTTAAGAAATCATATAGTAAGTGAACGCCAAATCCTGTAGCTCCTTTCGAGCATATAAACAAATCATCTTTTGACGTTTCTACTCCGGCAATATCAATATGTGCCCATCTTTTCCCGTTAACGAATCGTTGTAAGAATTGAGCTGCAGTAGTGCCTCCCGCTCTAGTTCCAGGCTTGCTTAGGTTAATCATATCAGCGATGTCTGAATTAATTGACTCGTCAAAATGTTTAGATAAAGGCATTCTCCAAACTTTTTCTCCAGTTTCCATAGCTGATGATGTAATTTGTTGGGCTAAATCATCACAATTTGAAAATAACCCTGCAAACTCATGACCTAGCGCCACTACAATTGCTCCGGTAAGTGTAGCTAAATCTATAATCGCTGATGGATTATATTTGTCTTGAACATACCACAGTGCATCGGCCAAAATTAAACGTCCTTCTGCATCAGTGCTCATGATTTCAATGGTTTGTCCGGACATGGATTTCACAATATCTCCTGGACGTTGGGCTGTGCCAGAAGGCATGTTTTCAACCAGAGCCATAATTCCTACTACATTTATAGGTAATTTGTTCAATGCTACAGCTTTCAATAAACCTAATACGGTTCCTGAACCAGCCATGTCATAACGCATTTCATGCATGCCATCATCTGGCTTTATGCTAATGCCGCCACTGTCAAATGTGACTCCTTTTCCTACAAAAGCTATTGGTTTTTCATCTTTATTTGGTGAACCATTCCATTTTAAAACTACTAACCGCGGAGAGTGTTCGCTGCCTTGAGCTACTCCTAATAACGCTCCCATTCCTAACTTTTTCATTTCATCTTTTTTAAGAATGTGAATCTCAACTCCTAACGGAGACAACTCATTTTTCGCAATTTCGGCTAAACTCTCAGGATAAATTATGTTTGCAGGTTCAGATACAACTTCACGTGTCAAAAATATACCTTCTGCTAACTTGGAAAATTCCGAGAACTTATCATTTAACGTTTCGTACTCTTGAGATACAAATATAACTTTTTGTAATTTAAGTTTCTTATTTTCTTTTGTTTTGTATTTATCAAAACGCCAGGATTTTAACATTAATCCAAAGGCAATTAATTTTAAGCAATCGTCAGAAGATTGAGAAAAATCTTTTCCTGAAAGTAATATGGAGATTTTTTCATCTAAGTCGTTTGCTGCTGAATAGATTGAAGCTCCTAATTTTTCTAATTCTACTTTTGAAAATTTATGCTCTTTATCTCCTAAACCTATCAAAATAATATGATTAAAAGTATCATTATTTGCAACAATAGATATACTCTGATTTAGTTCTCCTTTTGTTCCTTTTTTTTCTATATTTTTTATTATAAATTCCTTGGTCGAACTGTCTAAATCAGAACTTCCTGTAGATAAAGTTCCATCTGAATAAAATCCTATTACTATCGAAGTATTCTCCGGAATGTAGTTGCTAAATTTTATATCTTTTATAACCATAAATACTCCTTCTCACAATTAAATCTGTTAATAAATCTACTAAATAACTAACTAAAACACAAGCAACTAATCTGGAGGATTATAGGGAGTTAGTTTAAAAATTATCCTAACTTTTTGAGTTGAACTACAACTTTAAACGAGGTCTCCGGGCGTAGATCTCCATCATATCTATTGTTTCTTTCGCATTTAAAGGAAATCTTTGAACATTCATTCTCGTATGTTATTCCAATGCCATGCTTAATGAGCTTTAGCTTTTCGCTTTTGGTAACTTGAGTGTCAATAGGGGAATAATCATTTCCAAAAACTATACTATAATCTAAAGTAGTCTTTCGAGTTATTTTGTATTCGCTATTCAAATAAACACCTTTATATTTTTTTTGTGAAATTTCCTCTATTGGCTCTTGAAAAGTTTTGAATGGATCGTAAAAACATTGTTTACCTTTGAAGGCTAATAAATCAAAAGATAAGTTACCATTATTATAGTTTAAACCTGACTCTACTTTCTCCCAGGTTTTGTTTTTTGTCGAAAAGCTACATACTGTTAAAAATGATAAGTTCTTCGTCAAAAATATATCCAATGTGGATATGATATTAGAATGCTTATTTTTTATACCGGAAGATTCAAGTATGTTTTTTCGTTTAGTGATATCGACGGATTGGCCAATCATAAATCGATAAATATTTTGAGCGTGGGAATATCCATTTATTTTTGCGCCATAAAAATAACGACATCCAGAATCAATATTATAAGGAGAAATAGATTTATTGTTAGAAAATAAATTTGTCTCATTAATTTCATCAAATGGATTTTCCATGATATCGAAATGGTTTTTGTTTGGAGCAAGACTAACTCCTAAAATAGGACTTATAATTGCGTCTGACATGAAAGACTGAGCTGCTAAAGGCCATTGCCAAGTTAAATTAAGTTGTGGAAGTACTTGCGAATATGAAGAATAGTCCGAACGTTTACTTTCTGAAACACACAATCCTTGAAAAGATGTTACAGTATCAAAATTTAAAAGTTGCCCAAATGGAAGCATAAATTCTTTGTCCCAAGATGTGTTTACAATATATTTTTGCGACCTTCTGTTGTTTTTAAACTCAAGATTTATACAAGAAGTATCTACTTGAAAAGTTCCACCGAAAAGATTGGTAAAATGATTGTGCTCGATATGGGGTAAAATTTTCGGTACAGTATCTAAATAGTCACTTTGAAATATGGAAGTCTTTACGCGGGTGTAGTTTCTATGATGAAATCCTTCTATTTTTGCAGAGGATTCTAAAGTCCTATTAACATTATCTACAATTGGGAAACGTTTTAAATAATATCTGTCCGAGGCTAAATTGATGTCAAAAATAGCTCTCCAATTATTATTCAATTCATAATTAAATTTTGAAAAAATATGCCCTCTATAATTAGAATTTTGTATCTTTTTTGTAGCCTTGCATTCTTTTTCATTATTTCCATTTTTCCTGTTTACTGACTTTGTTCCAGTTATACTGGTATCAAGTGTTAATTCTCCATGAGGAATGCGAAGGCCATAATATATCCAAGCAACATGGCCGATTTTTGTTGTAAAAATAGGTTTTAAAATTAATTCCTGAGAGTCAGATATTGACCATAAATATGGAATAGTAGCGGAAAATCCCTGTTGAGACGATGAGGAAAATTTTGGGACAAGTAATCCGCTTTTTCTTTTCACATTATTACTAACCGTTGTTAAATGAGGTAAATACATTATAGGTATATTAAAAGATTCCAAAGTTGCATTTGTATAAGTAGTATAATCTTTTGGATTAAATGTGACATATTGGGATTTTAATTGCCATGTTAATGCTCCAGATTCAATACACTCATAACATGGTGTGAAAATGGTATTTTCAAGTTCGTATTCATTGTTAATAATTTTGCATTTTTCAGCGGCTAATCGCATTTTGTTCGGAGTTATAATTTTTAGGTTAGTTGCATAGCCTGTTTTAAAATTATTTTGAACTTGAATATAATCAGCTAAATACGTGTTGCCAAGCTCATCTTTTATGACAACGTTACCTTTGGCTTGAATAGTATCTGTATCTTGCCCATATTCTATATGAGAGGCAGAAATAATTTTTCCATGATAAGCAATTATAACATTTCCATCACATTGAATTGTTTCATTTCGGTAACTGGTGGTATCTGAATTTATAAAAGTGATATCGCTACAAAATGATATTGGGATAATTATTAAAAAGCTTACAACTAGTAATAATTTTTTCATGCTTCTTTCCAAACTAAAATTGATAACGCCGTAAGTAGTAAAACTAATGTTATAGCCCAAGCTGATAAAATTGCAGATACTACTCCTGTATAAGCTAGAGATTCCATCATATTATTTGCAAATTTTAAAAACAATGAAACAAAAATTACTTTTATTGCAATGTTGGTTTTAGTTTTATATCTGTTTATTGGAAAGCATATAACTGCTGCAATTATTGCAAAAAGTATAAAAGTAATAGCATTGGCCAATAGCTTATGTAAAGCTAATTCATATAAACGAACGTTTACTTTATCTGTTTTTTGTATGTCATATATTTTGTAAAGTGAATATATATCCTGTCGGTAAGGAGGCAATGATAATAGCTTAATTAAATCTGGCGAAATTGTTTTAATTAAACGAAAAGTTTTAAAATTTTTTACCTGATTGTTTTTTAAAATAGTAACATTTGCAAGATTTAAATAATCCTTATCTAAGATTCCTGATTCTGCAAATAATTTTTGGTTTGTTTTTATATTAAAAAAATAAAAATTAGTAATTTTGTTTTTATCAAGAGACTTAATAAATAAAATTTTTTCGTTGGAAAGAGAATTTATCCAAATGTCAGTATTTATTTCATAAGTAGAAATGTTTGAGTTTTCTACATCTCTTTTGTAGAGATTCTCCGCAAAAATTCCTAACGGGTGCAATATGGCTAGCCAAATTATCGCGACTATAATGGAAAAAGAGATAAATGGGAATAATATTTGTTGAGGAGATTTGCCTGTCGATTTTAAAATTGTTATTTGATGTGATCGGCATAAATCCCACAAGCTAAAGGTAGCTGTTAAAAAATATATATAATGTAGAATAGAGCAAAATGTTACAGGAGTTCTAAGAAATGACAGTTTTATTACTCGAAAAACTTCCAAGATTGTTGTCATTGAAAATTTTCGACTAGCTTCTGCAAATTCAAAAAGAAGTATTAAACAAAAAACGGATATAGCTACGAATATTATTGCTTTTAGTTGCTTCAAAAAAATGTATTTAAATAAAGTCTTATTCATTCTTTTACCAATAGAGTTGAGACTAGTAACAGTAAAATTGTAAATATATAATTAATACTAGAGAATAGGGGATTTGTTATGGCAATATTTGTAAATGATAAAAATATGCCTTCCGTTATTACAATTAAGCTAATTAATATTGCCATTCTTGAATAAGTAGGCTTTCGTGTGTAAGGAGCTAATACGATTAAAAAAGATGCAAATAATGAAAAAATTAAACATAATAGAGGTGATAGTATTTTTTGATGAAAAAGTGCTTTCTTCTCGAGTGTTTTGGCTTTATCGTTAGGATGCTCTATCAACAATTGATTTAAAAATTTTTCATTTGAATTTTTTCTAAGCTCATGGATTTGTATAATTTCTTTTAAATTATAAACATAGGTTTCAAAGTTTGCTGACGAATTATTATGAGTTTGAAAATTTATTTCAATACGTTCTCCGTCTTTAAGAGTCAATATATTGTTATTAATAGAGCCTAATTTAGCAAAAAGAGTACAAGTTTTTTTAGGGTTCCTTGAGTCAACAATAAAAATATTTCCAAAAAATAAATCACCTAGATATTGTTGAGCGTAAACAGAAAAATTATTTCCAGCAAATATTAATCCAGAGCTAGTGGGAGGGTCTATATTGTTTTTTATGTTATATTCCATGTTTCTGAATTCTCTCCAAGCTAAAGGAGAAATATATGCATTACTCAAATAAAGGTAGCCCGTGCATAAAACTCCTAAAAGAATTAAGGGCTTGAGTATTTTTTGCGGAGCTAATCCTGAAGATTGTACGCTAATAATTTGATTCGATTCTGATAAACGATGAAAAACGAAAGCTGCTGATATGGCTAAAGATATCGGCAATATGAAAGCGATAATATCTACAGAAAGAAATGAAGTAAATTTAAAAAATTTCGCAAGGCTTAAATTGTTATTTAACAATTCTACGTATCTGGAAGATTGGATAATCCATGCGCAAAAAGTCAAGGCAATTGTAGAATAGAGCGTAGTTCTGAAAATTCTAAAAAAAATTACATTTAAAAGACTTCGCATTTAGACTCCATTCTGCAAGAGAGTATATCCTTATAATGATAGGAGTTCAATTTTTTTAGATTTAAAATTTAATATAAGTCGGGTTTATTTGATTTGCGAGTTCTTTTATAGTACTCTGATGACCGATGAATTTTAATCGGAGCTACATATGCAAAAAATCTTTAAAATTGGTTTGTCATTAGCTTTTCTCATAAATGCAAATATGATAAGTGCGAAAGATATTTCTTCAACCGAAGAAAAAGAATATCCGGGAATTGTGGTTAATGCGGATGGTGAAATAATTTTAGAAAAGGATGTATTAGAACGTCTTAAAATTATGGTAGTTTGCATGGGCGCAGAAGAAAATAATTTGCTAAAAAAGGAAGCGTTAAAGGAATTAGTAACCGAGCATATAAAATGGCATCATATAACAAAATTTACTCCTAAAGGGGGGTGGGTTTCTGATAAAGAAGTAGAAGAAGTTCTAGCAAATATGGCTTCGAGAAATAATAATTTATCAGCTACGCAGTTTTCGGAATGGCTAAAGAAAAATAATATAGATATAACTCATTTAAAAAATAGTATAAAAATAAATTTAGCATGGAATCGGTATATCGAGGCGAGATTCGCCAGAAATATTAATATTCCAGAAAATGAAATAAGAAAAATTCAGCAAGATATTAAAGAAAAAAAGAATCAAGAATCTTTTTATATATCACGTATGTTTTTTCCTGTAACAGATAAGAAATCCGAAGAAGAAGTAAAAGGAAAGGTAAAAAGTATAGAAAAAATTCTAGCATCAGGAAAAGATTTTGAAGAATTGGCTCGACAATTTTCGAGGAGTCCAGATTCTAAAAAAGGCGGCGATTTAGGTTGGATATTTCCAGGTCAATTATCCTCTGAAGAATTTTCTGCTCTACATGAAATGAAAATAGGTAGTTATAAAACCGTAAGAAATAGTTCAGGATATTATATTTTATATTTAAAGGACAAAAAATCAGCTGGATATGATTTAATTACTACTATAAAATTTGTTCATGTTGCAGTTCCTCGTCCTGAATACGTCGAAGGACAAGATACAAGAGCTTTATTGAATGAACTAAAAAATAAATTTCCTTCGCAATCTCTGTTTTTAGAGAAAGCTAAAAAGATAGGATGTTATGTTTCGGAACCAGTTACTGCAACTTTAGAGGGGATGCGTCCTGATTTAAGAGAAAAATTATCTAAATATAAGACAGGCCAGATTAGTGAAATTATTCCTGATAAACAGGCTTTCTTTGTGTTTTGTATATTTCAAAAAAATGAGAAAAAAATTCCTGAACTGACTGCTAACGATATTAAATCGCAGAAAATGAATGAGCGATTAAGTATATTGTCAAGTGGTGAAGCAAGAGCATTGGAGTCGCGCTCTCATATCGTATACATGGGAGAAGGAAAGAAGATAATGTCTTATAATTAGTTCTGCGATGAATGAAAAATCAAAATTTTATGAATTAAACAAGTTAACAGCTAGACATTTGTTTAATAATTTTTATGTTCAAACACAAAAGAAATTAGGCCAGAATTTTATTTTTGATGAAAAAATTATAAAAAAAATAGTTTCTGCGGCTGGAGATTTGAAAGATCTAATTGTAATGGAAGTAGGTCCTGGTCCCGGAGGTCTTACATTAGAAATTTTAAAACATCCGATAAAAAAACTTTATATCATAGAATTTGATAGTAGATGGGTTGAAATCTGGCAAAACTTAATGCCTTTATTTGATGATAAATTGGAAGTTATCTATTGTGATGCTCTTAATTTCGATGAGTTATCCATCTCTCCTCAAGTTATAATTTCTAATTTGCCTTATAATATTTCTACTCAGCTTTTAACGAAATGGTTGCCTAATTTTGATAGATTTAAAGAATTAATATTAATGTTTCAGAAAGAAGTAGGGGATAGATTATATGCTAAGCCATCTACAAAAAATTATGGACGACTTTCTGTCCTGTGTCAGTGGAAAGCTAAAGTTGAAAAAATATTAGATTTGGAATCAGGGAGTTTTTATCCTCCTCCTAAAATAAAGTCTACAGTAGTGAAATTTACTCCTCATGAAAAAGATGAATTATTTCAACATTATCCTTTATTTTCAAAGTTGGTAGAGGCTGCTTTTTTACATCGTCGAAAAACGGTAATTAAATCTTGGAAAAAATATTCTCAAGATATTGAAAGCATTTTGTTAAATTTAGGCTATAATAATCGAGTTCGCGGCGAAGAGATTCATGTGGAGGATTTTCAAAAAATAGTAAAGGAAATTATTAAGCAGAAAGGAATGTAATGACTATAGTTTTTACTCTATTTCCAGTAGTTGCCGTTATAACCGGATATATTTGTGCTAAATTTCTTTATGTTATTTTTCAAAAAAAATGGATAAGCGTTGTCGCTGTTTTATTATCTGTGACATGTCCTTTTTCTTTAAGTTTAACGGAATATTGCGGCAAATATAGTGAAATTCTAAACATAATAAGCTATATCGGATATTTTTATTTAGGTTTTATCGTCTATTTCTTTATATTGGGGAGTATAATTTTTGGTATTCACAAAATAATAAATATTCCTAATTATAGACAATGGTTGTTGATAGGTTTTATAGGAGTACAAGTAATTTTAGTTTTAGGATATTTTAATGCTATATGTCCTTCTATAAAAAAAATAACAATTCCTGCTAAAGTTAACGCTCGTTTTTGCTTTGTATCCGATATCCATGTGGGTTCAATTAGTACAGTATTCTTGATGTCTAGGTTGGTAAAATTAGTCGAGAAAATTAATCCTGATTTTATCGTTATTGGTGGAGATACAATTGATGTAAAAACTCGAGAAAATTATGGAAAAGAGTTTTTGAAAAAGTTTTCTTATCTAAGTAGTAAATATAAGACCTATGCAATAATAGGAAATCATGAAATTTATGCTGGAGTCTTTTCCTCTATCAAACTATTGCAGGAAGCAAATATTAAAGTTTTGGTAGATAGTTCCATCCAGGAAAAAGGTATCACTTTAATAGGAAGACTCGATAAAACAGTTTTCGATAGGAAACCTCTGTCAGAGATTATTCCTCAAGATGCACAAAATGTTGTGGTTATAGACCATAATCCAAGCAATATTAAGGAATCACAAGATAATCACGTGCTACTTCACTTGTCTGGACATACTCATGGGGGGCAATTTTTCCCGATGAATATTATTACTTATTTACTATATGGCCCTACAGGCGAATTGCAACATTTTTCTGATACCTATAGTTATATTACATATGGGTTTGGATTTTGGGGACCTCCATATAGGATAGGAACTCGCTCTGAAGTTGTAGTAGTAGAATTGAAAAAAGTTTATTAATTCAATGTTGTTAAAGGGATATAATTATGTTTTTTATCTAAAAATTTCACCCATAATTGAGATAAAAGGAACTTATAAAAATCTTTACTATGTAAAATATAAAAAAAGCCCCCTTTTAGGGAGCTAAAAATAGAAGGAAATGAAAAAAATTAAATATACAACATATTTACTCCTTATATATATATCATCATTTTGAATTTTACAAGGGATTATTAATAAAAAATTAATTTTTTCTTAATTTAATAATTCTTTTATTGTCATAATTAGGCTGTAGCTTTTGATTTTGAGGGTATATCGCTATAACTATTTTAGTTCTATTGTAGATAAATAGTAAAATTTGTTTGAATTGTCACTATAGCGAAATTAGGACTAATTGAAAAATATTTTAATTAAATTTTGTAGTATTAACCTTTAAATAGTGTTTCGTTTTTTATATAACTGTGATAATAAACGAGTATATTATTGTTTCCGATGGAGAGAATATAATGAGGTTTTGTGTTACTACCCCTATTTATTATATTAATGGAGAGCCGCATTTAGGGCATGCTTATGCAAGTACTGCGGCGGATATTTTGGCTAGGTTTAATAGGTTGGATGGGAAAACTGTTCATTTTTCTACCGGAACAGATGAACATGGAATTAAAGTGGCACGTTCTGCGGAGAAGGCTCAAATGGATGTGCATACTTTCAGCGATATGGTTTCTAAAAAATTTCAAGATATGTCTAGAAAGATGAATATATCTTATGATGATTTTATTCGTACTACAGAACCTCGACATATTAAAGCAGCTCAAAAATTATGGGAAATGATAGAAAAAGATATTTATAAAAGTTGTTATGCCGGATGGTATGATCCACGAGATGAAGTTTTTGTAGTAGAAAGTGAAATAGTCGATGGCATAGCTCCAAGTGGTGGAAAAGTAGAATGGATGGAAGAGGAATCCTATTTTTTTAAGCTTTCAGAATATCAAGATAAGTTATTGGATTACTATGAAAAGCATCCGGATTTTATTGCTCCGGTTAGTAGGAGAAATGAGGTAGTTAATTTTGTAAAAAGTGGCTTAAAGGATCTTTGTATTTCTCGCAGTAAATTTGATTGGGGAATTCCTGTGCCCAATGCAAAAGGGCATGTTATGTATGTATGGATTGATGCTTTAACAAATTACTTAACTACATTCGGTTTTCCTGACAACCGAACTGAAGCTGAAGAGAAAATGAAGGAATGTATTCATATTGTAGGAAAAGAAATTTTACGGTTTCATGCCGTTTATTGGCCAGCATTTTTGATGTCCGCAGGTATTACCTTGCCTAAAAGAATCTTTGCTCATGGATGGTGGACTAGTGAAGGTCAGAAGATGTCCAAATCCGTGGGAAATGTAGTACAACCTCTAGAGATAGCAGAAAAATATGGTTTAGATAGTTTGCGATACTTTATGATGAGAGAAGTTCGTTTCGGAGAGGATGGAGATTTTTCAGAAGATAGTATACAGAAACGGATTTCATTTGATTTAGCTAATGATTTAGGAAATCTTGTCCAAAGAGTATTGGCTTTTATTCAAAAACGGGAAGGTAAATTTATAGCTGATTATAATTTTTCAGAAGAAAGTAAAATTTTATTTAATCATTCTAGAAGTTTAATTTGTCAAATGCGGGAATTAATTGCAAAGCAAGACTTAAGCGGTTCTTTGAATTTAGTTTTTGGTTTGGTGTCTGAAGCAAATAAGTTTGTAAATGATATGAAACCCTGGGCACTAGCTAAGAATAATGATGAAAGGCTAAACGCAGTACTTACAGCCCTTTGTGAAAGTATTAGAGTTATTGCTTTTGCTATTGCTCCTTTTATGCCAGATACGGCGAAAAAAATATTTAG
>CAZEAT010000007.1:16505-22680 GCA_964510175.1 uncultured Holosporaceae bacterium | reverse complement strand
CACGATGGTACTCAGAAAGGAAATGCTGCTGTTCAAGTTGATTTAATTAAGTGGAGATTGGATAATTCTTAAAATGAAAAAAGTTGCTGTTTTACCACTATTTGATAGGTTAATAGATTTAAATCCTGAAGAAAAAGAAGAGAAATCTTTTGATAAAAATATTTCATTAGAAGATTTGCAAACTTCTATTCATCAAGACTTAACATTTTTACTGAATACACGCTTTGCTCCTTTGTGGAGCGAATATTCTACTTCTTATGTGTTTCCCTATGCATATGGAGCAAACCTTACAGCTCCTGCGATGGCTGAAACTGTTTTCGAAATTCAAGATTTGGAACGCAAAATTTCTCAAGCTATTAATCAATTTGAGCCGCGATTGAAAAATACAAAGGTATATATAGTAAATACAGGAGTAGATCCGAGTAAGGTTTTTGTAAATATAGATGCTGATATTTTTATAGAGGGAAAAAGAATGCCTTTAACTTTTCCTGTGTTAATGGATGTGCAATGATAAAGTCGGAAATAGATATTTTATCGGAATACTATAGAGCAGAGCTAGCTTATTTAAGAACAGCTGGAGAAGATTTTGCTCATCGTTTTCCAAAAATTGCAAAAAGATTGGATTTATTACATGACGAATCTTCTGATCCTCATGTGGAACGTTTAATTGAGAGTTTTGCTTTTCTAACAGGTAAGTTACAAAAACAAATAGATGACCAATATCCTGAAGCTGCAAATGCAATGATGGATGTTATTTATAAGCCTTTAATTTTACCTGTACCTTCTGCTGTTATGATTAATTTTTCAGTGGATTTATCTAAAGCTAAAAAAAATGCAGGTGTAGTAGTTCCAAGACATACTTCTTTACAGGCTACCAGTCATACAGGTACAGTTTGTACTTTCAGGACAGCTCATGATTTGCAATTGTGGCCAATTGAAGTTCTTCATGTTGATATAGTTGCTAAAGAAACGGTACCTTTTCACGCTATTGATAGTCAACAATATCTGAAATTTGATTTTCGCTGTGAATCTCCAGATATAATGCCTGATAAATTAAGATGTTATATCGTTGCTGATGCTCTACTGAGAGGGAAAATTTTCGCTGGTATTTTTTCTTCAAATTCATCTGTAATTTTTAAACAACAGGATATTGTGAGTATAATTCCGGAAGTTACTCCAGTAGGTTTAGAAGATGAAGAAGCACTTTTTGAATATCCTAAAAATGTTCATAAAGGGTTTCGATATCTGCAAGAATATTTTGCTTTTCCTGATAAATTTTATGGTTTTGATATAAATATCAATAAACCGTTAGCTAATGAATTTACTGTTTATATTCCGATAAAAACAGAAACTAAGCTTACGGTGACGCCTGATATTTTTTCTTTTTCGAGTGTTCCTGCTGTGAATTTATTTAATAAAATATCGGAACCCCTCCATTTAGATTATAAGCAAGTGGAATATAGATTGGTTCCGGATTTTCGTCGTTATGATAGTCATGAAATATATATGATTCAAAAAATGGTTGCGACGGATATAAATACAAATGATGAAATTGAAATTCCAGAATTTTATTCTTGCAATCATTTTACATCTGACCAAGATTTAGGTATTGCTTGGGTGGCACGTCGTAAAGAATCTTTGCAAAAAAATATGTTTGGAGATGATGCTTTTGTTTCATTTGTCGATGAGCATTTTAATCCAAAACAGCCTGCGGATAAAATATTTTATGCCTATACACTTTGTACAAATAGACATGCTGCTGAAGATATTCCTGCTCATGGGATTTTTCAATCGGAATTATCTTTACCAATAAAACAAATATATGGTTTAAATAGACCTACTCAGCAAAAAGATTCATTGAAAACAGGAAGTATTTTATGGAAACTTATCTCTGCGATTTCTTTAAATTCTTTGTCTTTTTCTAATGAAGGAATTATTAAACTAAAAGAAGTATTAAGGTTATTTGCAGACGTTACTAATTCTGCATTGGAATATGAAGTGGATGCTATTACAAATATATCTGCGGAATCAAAAATGAAACGGATGTCATCTCAATCATGGTATGGTTTTGTAAATGGTACTGATATTTCCATAACTTTTGATAATGGTTTGTATAATAAAGGAATACCATTAAGTCTGATACTTAGCAGGTTCTTATCAACCTATACTACTATTAATACATTTGTGGATGTTAATGTTCGCACACAAGAAGGAGGACTACTTCATCAATGGGAAACACAGTTCGGAAAAAAGAATTATCTATAGAAGATGATTTATTAGCTCACCCAAGTAGCTATTGCTTTGAAATGGCAGTTAAAATCATTATTAATGGACATCCAGTGCATTTTGGAAAAGAAGCTTCTATTTCTCAAAGTGTTTTTCGTACTAATAGTCTTAATGTGTTTTATTTAAGAGGTACAGATATAGAAACAATTACACAAGATGATGAGGGAAGAAAGATTGTCAATGTTGGAAGGTTATCCATTGCTGGACTAAACTCTCCTTTACCTACTCCATATTCAGAAGTGATGCATTTTAGGAGCCAGGCAAAAGATATTGCATTTGAACAGTTTATTAATATGTTTAATAGTCGATTGATTGGAATTTCATATCGAATAAGCGCTAAAAAGTATCAGTGTTTGCAGAATAAACATTACTCAATGGTCAATGCAATTTCCTGCTTTTTTGGGAAATCGTATCATATCATCGATAAAAGCATTTCGAGATTATGCTATCTATTTTGGAACAAGGAAAAAAGTAAGACTGGATTAGAAACAATTTTGCAATATTTGTTTCCTTTCGATGTTAATGTTAAAGAATGTTCTAAAATAAAAATTCTTAATAAAAATATTAATAAATTAGGTACTGCTAAATTAGGAATAGATAGTGATTTAGGTAAATATTTTTACATTCAAAATTTAGGAATTTCTATATATTTATCTGGATGCGATTATCAATATACAAAGAACTTTATAATAGAGAAAAAACAGATAAATTCGTTAAAGAAAATTATAAGCCAGTATCTTGGTAGTTTCTGTTTTTATTCGATATTTTTAAAACCAAAAAATGTTCCTGATTTGAATTTTAATAATTTTATTTTAGGAAAAACTTCTTGGATGGGTGGTTCTAATTTTGATAATGCTAAAATTTTTTAATATCTATTTTTTGATTAATATTAGAACGACTTTAATGGATGGTTCTGGAGTAATTTGTACAAGTTTTTGAAGGTTGGCCGTACTTATTGTATTTTGCATAATCAAATTCGGAGACCAAGTATTTCGAATGCTATTTGCAAGTTGTTCAATAGTTGATAAAATATTTCCAGATTTTTTATCTTTTAGAACATTTGCTAAAGCATCTTCGATTAGTTGATTGTCTTTTATAATTTCCTCTACTGTTGCTCGTTTATGGTTCATATAAGTACTTAAATACTTGTCGAAGCTAAATTGCATGAAAATACTATCTTGGTACTGTAAAATTAGCTGAGAGGTTTCTTTCAGTAGAGTCTCTATGTAAGAAAGTCTGTTTTTTAAGAAAGATAACTGATAGTTTCTATCCGTTAGAATTTGTTGTTTTTCGTTTAATTTATGTTGAAGCTGCTGCTTATTTTGTTGGTTTTTCCTTGCAACAAAACGAGATAATTTTTGAAAAACGTTTCCTTTTTTATTGATTTTATTTTTTTCAGCATTTGACATCTTATTAATATTTTCTATATCAGTAGTTGTAGTTTCTATTTTTTGAGTTAATTCTTCGATTTGTTCTTTTAAGTTTGTTTGTTCTGAAATCAAAGTCTTGTATAATCCAATATTACTGGTTAGTAATTCGCAATACATAATATCACTAATAATATATCTTATTGTTTCTGGAGTTAGAGTTTTAAAACTCTCAAAAGATTGCTTAATTCCTGTGTTTCTAAATTCGTCGCGAGACATAGCCGCCAGCTTCAAAATCATTTTTTCTGTCCCTTTGAATAAAGAATTGCGAATATTTTTGCTGAGATTACTCGTGTAAGGTAATGCAGCAATAAATCCATCGTATAATGCATATCTGATATCAAAATACTGGTTTAGTTTTGAAATATCTTCGTTAGAAAAGTTAGCTAGCTTATTTTCTTTTATTATAAATTGGTCTTCTAAACAAAATATTCCTCCTTTCTTTAGTACAGCTGCAGAGGCAATCAAAATGTCATTTCTATTTTGAGAAAATAACAAATCATTGAAATCTGCGGCTATATAAGAAATTTTTGCTTTCAAATATCGAGATATATGCTGCCAGTTATGAACATTAGTGCAATCACCTAATATTCCAAATGTGTTGGTTTGAATAGGATTATTCCAGAATATCCAATTGGACGCAGAAAATCTTTCGGTATAAGGATTATAACTTCCTTCATTTTCTAAAACTAACCACGCCTCTTTGTTTTTACTGAATTTATCTTCAAATTCTTCCTCAAAAGTATTGTATCCATCAGAACAGGACAAAAATATTTCATTGTCTTTTGGAGATTTTTTTATTGATGAATGTTTCTTTTGAATTACAGGAGTTATCAAAGATGTACTTTGAATTTCTTTTGTTTTGGTTGTTGCTGGTTGTGGTTTTGAACTAATTGGCTCAGGAATAGATTTAGCAGTTTTGGATGGTTTCTTTTCTAAAATAACAGGAGCTGTAATAGTGACTGGAGGAGTTGTAATTTCTTTTTTTTCTGAAGCTGTTAAGGAACGGGATGGTTCAGAAGATTTTGTTTTTAATACAATGGATGGTGTTTTTGTAGAAGAATTTTCTAATTGCTGAATCTGTGGAGCATGAGAAATTGTAGTAGCTGACTTTTTAGGGCTATTCAATTTAGGATTTTCTTTTTTTTCAGAAGATGAGTCATTTGTTTGATGAGAGATTAATAATGGATTTACTTCTGCAACGAATATCCAAGATGAAGAATGTGGGTCAACAATATACTTATGAGTACCGAAATCTTCTACTGAAAGAGATTTATTTTTTTCATACTTTTTTACAACAGCGGCCAAATCGCTATCAGTTGAAGCCTGGCAGCTATTAAATAAAAAAAACGATAAGAATAATATTACAAAATTTAACACATTCTTTTCCTACTCTATAAGAGATTTTACTGGACAGGCGTTAAAAATAATTTAATTTTTTTATTATTACGGTACGAATTTTGATTATTATATTGCTTGACGAATTAAGTTGCGAAAATATATCATAATAAAAAGAAAGAAAAAGGAAAATCATGGATAAAGAAAAAGCTCTAGAAGCAGCTCTTGCTCAAATAGAAAAGGCGTTTGGAAAAGGGTCTGTTATGAAATTAGGACAGCATGGCGGAATAATAGATATTGAGTCTATTTCGACAGGCTCCATTGGCCTAGATATGGCATTGGGAGTTGGTGGATTCCCAAAAGGAAGGATTATTGAGGTTTTTGGTCCAGAAAGTTCCGGAAAAACTACTTTAGCTTTACATGCGGTGGCAGAAGCACAAAAGAAGGGTGGCAAATGTGCGTATGTTGATGCAGAGCATGCTCTTGACCCTGTTTATGCTAAGCGGTTAGGTGTAAATGTTGATGAGTTAATATTATCTCAGCCAGATACAGGAGAACAAGCATTAGAAATAGCAGACACTTTAGTTCGTTCTGGAGCAATAGACGTTATAGTTGTTGACAGTGTAGCAGCTTTAGTTCCTAAAGCGGAAATCGAAGGAGATATGGGCGATTCACATATGGGTTTGCAAGCTCGTTTGATGAGTCAAGCTCTGAGAAAATTAACATCGACAGTTTCTAAATCAAATTGTATTATGATTTTCATCAATCAGATTCGTATGAAAATAGGTGTTTTCTTTGGAAATCCTGAAACTACAACTGGTGGAAATGCATTAAAATTCTATGCTTCAGTACGTTTAGATATTCGCAGAATAGGTTCTTTAAAGGATAAAGATGAAGTTATAGGAAATCAGGTTCGAGTAAAAGTAGTAAAAAATAAGGTAGCTCCTCCATTTAGGGTTATTGATTTTGAAATAATTTATGGCGAAGGTATTTCTAAAACAGGAGAACTTATAGATATGGGTGTAAAGCTTGGTCTAATAGAAAAATCTGGAGCTTGGTATTCATATAATGGAGAAAAAATAGGTCAAGGAAAAGAAGCTGCAAAGGCTTTTTTGAAGGCGCAT
>CAZEAT010000007.1:14721-16405 GCA_964510175.1 uncultured Holosporaceae bacterium | reverse complement strand
TCAATATCGGGAATTGAAATAAAAGTTTTAGTTATTTCTTTTGAAAAAGATAAAATGACGGTTAGGCTTCCGATGAATAAATCTATATCGAATAAGGTTCGTCCTTTATGTTCAAAAGAAGAAATGCAAGAGGTTATCGAATGTTTGAAGGTTCCAACAAAAATCAAAAAAACCATGTGGAGTCGTCGAGCGCAAGAATATGAATCTAAGATTAATTCCGGAATACCTTTATCTATTGCTCAAGTTGTAAGAGATTTACATCGTACAGCCACTCAACCAGAACATTCGTACAGTGAGAGGCAATTGTATCAAGAAGCTCTAGATAGATTAATGCGTGAATACGCTCTTGTACACAAGTTAAATGAAACAGATGCTCTTAAAGAACTGGAAGCTGCCTTAGAAGCTGCTTAATCTAATAGATAAAGTAAGTGTTGCCTCTGTGTTACTTGGAGTGATATTATTATGCAAGTCATATTAGGGGAATTTTATGAGAATTCGTAAGGTTGTTTTTCCTGTGGGAGGTTTGGGCACTAGATTTTTTCCTATTACTAGGGCAATTCCAAAGGAAATGCTAGGTATTATAGATAAGCCTTTAATTCATTATGCATTTGAAGAAGCAGTTCAAGCAGGAATAGAACAATTTATCTTTGTTACACGTCATGGGAAAGATTCTATCGAAGATTATTTCGATTATATGTTTTCTCATGCAGATTATTTCAATATAAAAACAGGAAGTATTTGTTATATCAGACAAAATGAACCAAGAGGATTGGGCCACGCTGTGCTTTGTGCAAAGAACTTAGTTAATGATGAGCCTTTCGCTGTAATGTCTGCTGATGATTTTATATTAAGTTCTAGAGCATGCTTAAACGACATGATTAATTATTACAACGGAAGTAATATGGTTGCGACAATGTCCGTTGCTCGTGAAGATGTTTGCAAATACGGAATTATGGATGTTGAAAAAGAAGACGGTAATTTAATTTATGCCAAATCAGTTGATGAAAAACCTGCGATTGAAAATGCAAAATCTACACATGCTATTATTGGTAGATATATATTGTCTCCGGACATTTTTAAAATTTTAGAGAATTTAGCTCCAGGCGTAGGTGGAGAAATTCAGTTAACAGATGCTTTGTTAGAGATGATTCCGGATTGTGGCCTTGTTGGATTTAAGTTTGAAGGACAACGTTTCGATTGCGGTTCGAAAGAAGGATTATTGGCTGCTATTTTAGAAGTCGCCAGCAGAGATAATAGGTTAAAACATATTATTAATAATTTTATGCGGAGCAAATAGATGGAAATTACAGTTATTGGCACAGGTTATGTAGGTTTAGTCTCAGGAGTATGTTTTTCTGAATTTGGTTTTAATGTTACCTGCGTAGATAATGATGAAGATAAAATAAAAACACTATGTAGTGGGAAAGCGACTATATATGAGCCAGGCTTAGATGATTTAATGAAAAAAAATATAGAGGCAGGGCGTTTGCATTTTTCATCAGATACCTGCGAGTCTGTAAAAAATGCAGATATTATTTTTATTGCTGTAGGAACTCCGAGCCAGGCCGATGGAAGTGCAAATTTATCTTATGTTTATTCTGCAGTTGAAGAATTATCTCATACTGTTAACAGAGATGCGGTCTTGGTAATAAAGTCTACAGTTCCTGTTGGAACAACTAAATCC
>CAZEAT010000007.1:6593-14621 GCA_964510175.1 uncultured Holosporaceae bacterium | reverse complement strand
AATGCTTTTTTAGCGATGAAGGTTACTTTTATTAATGAAGTTGCTAATCTTTGTGAATCTTGTGGTGCTGATGTAAATGATGTAGCGTTGGCTATGGGGTTAGATAAAAGAATTGGAGATAAATTTCTTCAAGCTGGACCGGGATATGGAGGTTCTTGTTTTCCAAAGGATACTGCTGCTTTAGCTGATTTTGCCGAGAATTTTGGTGTTAACATGCCTCTAGTAAAAGAAACAATCAAATCAAATACTTCTCGTAGAAAAAAAATGTTCGATAAAATTCTTCACGCTTGTGGCGGCACAGTAAAAGGAAAAAACATTACAATTTTAGGCGTGACTTTTAAAGCTAATACCGACGATATGAGAGACAGTCCTAGCATCGAAATAGTGAAAAATCTACAGGAAGCCGGGGCGCAAATAAAAATATACGACCCTTCTTTTTCGGAACAAGCTAAAAAAGTGTTTCCAGATGTTAGTTGGGGTAGTAATGCCTATGATAGCTGTAATGAAGCAGATGTTGTTGTTATCCTAACTGATTGGACAGAGTTTAGAGCTTTAAATTTAAAAGAACTTAAACAGCGGTTAAAACAACCTCTATTGATAGATTTAAGAAATATATACAATGTAAAAGAAGTAGAAGCTTCAGGATTTATATATTGTTCTGTAGGAAGAGTTTTTAATAAAGAATGAAAAAATTATCGTTAATAGCTTTTCTTTTCATTGGGATGGTTTACGGAAGTTTTGAACAACCATCTGAAATAAGAGAAATGTGTAAAAAAGCACAATTATTAGAATCTCAAATTTCAAAATTAACTACTGAACTAGCCGTTTTACAAGAAAAAGGAAAAATGGCTATTCCAGTAGTACATGATATTTATAAAATGCTTTCTAGATGTGTAACGGTGCTTTTCGATATTACAAGGTTTTCGAATTTTTTAGCTTTGCATTATAAAAATAAAGATGATTTTATTAGATGTTCAATTGTTATTAAAAATTTTTCAAATTATTTCCAATCGGTGAGTAACAAGTTAAAACAAAGTGGAGATGAAATTTATAAATTACAACAGGCAAAAGAGCAAACTGCTAAAGATTACGAAGATACTCTAAAAGAATACAAAAAAATAAATGAGGATATTCAAAAAAATCTCACAATAATTGGAAAACAACGAGAAGAACGGGTAATACAAGATGATGTTGTATATCACATTGCTGCAAAATCTGAATCTATAGAGGAACTAGATGCCGAATTAGAAGCAGAAAATACAGTCGGAGTATTAAAAAATACTAAAATTTCTACGGCATTAAAATTATGTAGTCCTGTTCAAGGTAAAATTGTTGAAGAATTTGGAGATAAAGGTTCTGATGGAGAGATGATTTATCATCTAGGTTTCGAGACTAGTTATGAAGCAATTGTCACATCTCCGGCTAAAGGCTTAGTAGTATTTTCCGGAAAATTTTTAGATTATGGAAATATGGTAATTATCAGCAATGGAGAATATCGATTGTTTATTTATGGCATGAAAACAGTATTTACTGCCACGGGAGATATTATTAATATAGGCGATTATATAGGAAAAATGGATGGAGAATCTAAAGAATTGCCTATTTTAAAAATTCAATTAAAAAGGTCTGGGGAACCATTAGATCCTAGACATTGGTTATTTCAGTCGCAGGAAAACGGAGAGAAAAGTGAAAAATAAACTGATATGTTTGTTATGTCTGGGAATAAGCGCATGTAATTTTCACAACTCTAATGATTCTGATAGCAAAATTGCATCCAATAAAAAAGCTTTGGAACAAGTTAATACTGCTGAAAATACATCTTTAAACGAAAAGGCAATTTCAGATGCTAGTAGAGAATTGCAGTTTGTTTTTGGTTGCCTAAAATATGAATATGTAAATCAAATGAAAGATGAGGATATTATATTAAAAGCGGTAGAAGGAGTTTTATCTACGCTCGATCCTCATACATGTTATCTTAATGAAAAAGCATTTAATGCTCTAAAAACTCAAACAGAAGGAGAGTTTGGAGGATTAGGCATCGAAATTATCATTGATGAAAAGTTTATTCGGATTGTCTCTCCAATTGATGATACTCCAGCTTATAAGGCCGGAATAAAAAGCGGTGATTTAATTATTGGTGTGAATGATGAATGTATTGCAGGGGTTTCTGCGGAAGAAGCTTTGGAAAAATTGAGAGGTAAACCTGGAAGCAAAGTAAAATTAAAAATTAAAAGGGGAGATAAAGTTCCGTTTGATTTAGTGGTTGTGCGGGATTTAATAAAAGTGCAATCGGTTAAAGCTGAGACTCTCGATGATATCGCTTATATTAGAATTTCTACTTTTGATAGGAATACTACAAGTTTGTTAAAAGATTTTCTAAATAAAACAAAAAATATTCGAGGTATTATTTTGGATGTGAGAAATAATCCTGGAGGTTTACTAGATGAAGCGGTTTCTGTTTCGAATTTATTCCTAAAAGGCGGAAAGATTGTATCTACTCGAGGACGAACTAAAGAAAATTCGCAGGAGTTTTTTGCCGATGATACTGATGTAACTAACGGGCTTCCTATTGTTGTATTAATTAATAGCGGAACTGCTTCTGCTCCAGAAATCATGGCAGGCGCTTTACGAGATAATAAAAGAGCAATAATTATAGGTACTCGGTCTTTTGGAAAAGGTTCTGTGCAGAAAGTAGTTCCACTTTCTGAAAAAACAGGGTTAAAATTGACGGTTGCGAAACATTACACTCCTAGCGGAGAATGTATACAAGCTAATGGAATTTATCCGGATATTAAAGTTACGTATGCAGATGTAAAAGCTTTAGATGTTTTTGCTGTAAGAGAAGAATTTTTTAGTAATGCTTTGGATAGTAAAGACAGTTCGAAAAAGCATCCAAACGCAAAAAAATTACCAGATTTTATAGCTGAACAAAAAAAGTCAGAGAAAACTGAAGAAGAACCTGATTTTAGAAAAATGCCTTTAAAGGAACGAGCAGAAAGAGATTATCAGCTCAGTAAAGCATTTGATATATTAAAGGCGATTAATTGGTATAAAAAAATAGGCAAAGACCATGAAAAGTAAATTAGCGATATCTTGGATTATTTTTATAAGCTTATTTATTATTTTTGTTGGAGGAGTAGAGTTCTTACATTATAAAAAAAGTGAGCCTCAGGCAGTTTATCAGTGTCGTATATTAATAGATAAAGACTTAGCTGTGGAAGATGTTTCTTCTGATGAAGAAAAGAAATCAGAAAAGATTAGTTTGTATGAAAAGACTTCTTATGGAATCTTGCCGAGGAAACAGGGAGATTATAGAAAAATTTTTAATGCATATTCCAGTAATATTAAATATGATGGCGATTACGTTAAAGTGGCGTTGATTTTGCAACATGCGGATAGTGAAAAAATAAAAAAAATTATAGAAAATTTTTCAAATGCTAAAATTAGTTTTATTATTCCATACTATATAAATAATATAGAAGAGATTTCAAAGACTATTGTAGAAAATGGTAATGAGTTTTTTATTCAATTACCTACGCAATCCTCTATTCCTACTGATAAGATAAAAGAAGTTTCTCCATTTTTGGCCAATGCTAATCCTCAAGATAGTATAGATAAACTTAATTATCTTATTGCATCGACAAAATATTCAATTGGTATAGCTAATACTTCTAGTTCACTCATAACAAAGTCGGAAAGAGATATGAATTTATTAGCCAGAGAATTATCTCAGCGTGGAATGAGCTTATTTAATATTCAAGATGATGAAAATGTACTTGACGAAATAACACAACATATAAAGTTGGTATATTTAACGGCAAAGATTTTTAATGAAGGGATGGCTATTCATTCAGGAGAAGCTTTTTTAATAAATGAAAGTCAAATTGCTAAATTTCTAAAAACTATACCTGCTAATATAAAGTGTGTTCCTATGAGTTTTAAGGTGAAAGATGCTTCCATATAGAAAATGTGTTGTAATTGTTCTGCGAAAAAAAGATAAATTATTTTTAGGCGAAAGATATGATATCTTAAATGCTTGGCAGTTTCCTCAAGGAGGCATAGAAGAAAATGAAGATAATATTACTGCAGCTAAGAGGGAATTATACGAGGAAACAGGAATTATATCGATTAAGTTCTTAAAACAAACATCGAAATTATATCGTTACGATTTCCCAAAGGATATCCAAGAAAAAGCCTTGAATAAATATGGAGTTTTAAAATATCGTGGGCAGGAACAATCATTTGTAATGTTTGATTTTCTAGGAGATGATTCTGAAATAAACTTACAAAGCGTAACGGTGGAATTTAGAAACTGGATATGGAGCACTCCTTTTGAAGCTGTCGCTAATATCGTAAATTTTAAGTATGAAAGCTATAAAGAAGCTTTGACAGAATTAGAATTACTTCATTAGAAGAGAAGCCTCTGTACAATTCAATAAGATAATTTTATTATAATTCTATTAAATTTATAGAGCGGAAATGAAAATTATATTGAGTTGTTTTCTATTGGTGGGTTGTTCAATGGTAGATGTACCATATACTCCTCAACAATCCAGCTTGTCACCATCTAGTCTTAAAAGTATTACCGAAGCAGTTCTTGATTTCGAAAATACTGAGGAAGAGGAGATTACTGAAACAGGTGAAAGTGGCGAAAATATAGATCCGAAATTTTATAAGAAAATATCAATTACTGTTTCCAGAAGTATGAAAATCCGGGATGTTTTTATGCATATGGGAAAACTAGCTGAAGTAAATGTTTTTGTAATTCCTGAGATTGATGGTGGTATATATTTTGAAGCTAAAAATCGTCCATTTATTGATATATTAAACGATATTTGCAGCAGTTGTTTTCTAAAATATACAATTAAAGGTGATTCAGTGAAAATAGAAAACGACTCACCTATGACTAAGGTTTACAATTTACAATTTTTAAATATTCAAAGAGAAACACAAAGTTCGGTTTCAATTTCTACAGATATTTTTATGAATAAAGCTATTTCAAATGGAGATAATGCAGCATCATCTGGTGATAATAATGGTTCGAATAGCATTATTTCAGGAGTTATAAAAAACGATTTTTGGACAGAGGTGGAACAGAATCTTAAACATATAGTTGGAGAAGATGGGAGCATTTCTATTCATCGTCAGGGTAGATTCAAGCTCCGCAGTTTAAGCAAAAGGAAGTGCAGGAATATATACACTTATTAAAAGAAGCCACTGAATCTCAAGTTTTAATAGAAGCTAAAATTTTGGAAGTTAATCTAAATAGCGAATTTAGAAATGGTATCAATTGGAACATATTACGTAACGGTGAGGCGACTTTAATAAAAGATTATTCCGATAGGACGGGCTTAATTTCATTTGGGATAAATAGAAATAATCTAAGTGTTGTCTCAGGATTAATAGAAAAATTTGGGGCTGTAAAGACTTTGTCTAGTCCTAGAATTACAGTGCTAAATAATCAATCAGCAGTTTTAAAAGTAGCTCAAAACGATGTGATTTACATCCCAGAGCTCCAAAGACAATATGGGTCAGTTGCAGATGGTCGTGGTTCTGACTTTTTTACAACAACATTACATACTGTTCCAATTGGACTCATTATGTCTGTACAACCATCTATTGATAGAAAAAATAATACAATACTTTTAAATTTAAGACCTACAATTTCACGGGTAGAAAGTTATAAAGAAATACCGTATTTCTATCAGCAGACTAACAATAACATAAGTGAAAATGCATCTATACAGACTCAAAAAGTTCCAATAATAGATGTCCGAGAAATGGATTCTGTTTTAAAATTACGTTCAGGGCAAATTGTTGTAATGGGTGGTCTAATGAGAGAGGTATCCAAAAATAATCGTAACGGATTACCAGGATTTAGTGAGCTGGATTTCTTGATGGGAGCTACAGAAAAAAAGACCGATGTAACAGAATTAGTAATATTTTTAAAAGCCACGATTTTGAGAAATAGACATTATCATAAAGCAGATGAGAAATTGTATGGAAAATTTGCAAATGATCCTAGACCATTGAAGTTTAATAATGAAGAACATAAATAGAGGATTTTCTTTAGTCGAAGTTGCTATAGCTATAGTGGTGATTAGCGTGATTACTACTTTTTCACTGAAAGGTAAGAATTTAATTCAGATTGCTAAATTACGAGCAACTATGGAACAAGTTGAAACATTTCGTATCGCTGTAAATTCATTCACTGATAAGTATGGGGCTTTACCTGGAGATTTTACAAATGCTACAGAGATGATTGATTCTTCTTTGAAAAATGGAGAAGGAACGGGAATGATTCGCTCTACGGAAGATGCAAAGAGATTCTGGCAACATCTTTCTAAATCTGGATTGATAACTGCAGAAATGACTAATGGATTTCCCACTGCTAAGGTAGGAGGATTTTTTTCTGTCTCGTCTTCCATTCAAGGAAAACCTGGAGTTTGGCTAATCTTATCTAAAGGAACAACAGATAATGTAGCATTTTCAGGAGTACTTACTCCATCTGATGTACACTATATAGATAAAAATATGGATACAGGCTTACCTAATGAAGGAGATATTCAAGTATTGCAAGCTAAAGATGTCTATGAAAGATATGATGAGAATCAAAATTATAATTTCAAGAATAAGAGTGAAAGTTGTGTCGTACTTTTTAGACTCTAGAAAAGGTGCAGTTTTATTGGAAATAGCCATAGGTATATCAATTTTAGCAATAATCTCAGGTATTTTTGTAAAAAAAACTATAGCAGCTCGTCGGGCAATGCAGGAACATGTTACTAAAGAAAATATTGAAACCATAACTTTAGCTATAGCGTCATTTGTGGCCAATAATCGGAGATTGCCTCGCCCTGCTCCTGACAACAAAGGAATTGAAAGTAATTCGCAAAGGCTTTCAGGATGGATTCCTTATAAATCTTTAGGCATATCTGAGCGAGTAGCGAAAGATGGGCAGTTGAGATATTTTTTATATTCAGCAGAACCGGCTCTTACAGTTGAGGTAAATAATCTTTATTCCCAGGGAATAGATGATGATTGTTTTTGTCGAGATATTCGTAATCCTACTATACATTTAGAAGGAATTATGCCAGGAAATGTTATCGCTTTTGTTATAGATACTCGACAAAATAACGTGGAGAATAATTATATAAAAATACATCCTACTGAGCATACTTTTTGGGTTAGTCGAGATATGTTACTCATGAAGTATTTAAAAAATTCTCCTTGTTTACGAGAAAGTAATGAAAATTTTTCGCGTACAGGTACTGTAACCGATAATGACTTTTAACAAGGATGTTTTGAGTAATTAATTGTGTTATACTGATTAAGGTTAGTAGTTTTGGTAATATATGTTAACTTCATCTGAATTAATTCAGGCAGTACAAAGTTATGACTCTAATGCTAATGCCGAGTTAATTCGTAAAGCATATCTTTTTGCTATGGAAGCTCATGGTTTGCAAAAACGAGCTTCTGGATCTCCATATTTTTATCATCCAGTGGAAGTAGCGCGTATTTTGTGTGAACTCCATATGGATGCTACAACTGTGATTACCGGCCTTCTCCATGACGTGTTGGAAGATACGAATGTCAGTTTTGAAGAATTAGAAGAAATTTTTGATTCGGAAATTGCTTTTTTAGTGGAGGGCGTAACAAAACTATCACATATTAAATATACTTCTTCTCAGGCTAAACAAGCGGAAAGTTATAGAAAATTTTTAATGGCTATTACTCATGATATAAGAGTGTTAATAGTTAAATTAGCAGATAGGCTACATAATATCCGTACGCTTAGTTATATACAATCTCCTGAAAAAAGAAGACGCATAGCCATAGAAACATTGGATCTTTATGCTCCTTTGGCGGAACGAGTTGGAATGAATGCAATTAAGGATGAAATTTCCGATATTGCTTTTTTTAATTTACATCCCAATGAATATAGAGCAATTGCAACAAAGTTGGACCAAATTCGTAGTAGAGATAGTAACTTTGTTCAGAATACTGTTTTAGAATTACAGAAGATATTTA
>CAZEAT010000007.1:3111-6493 GCA_964510175.1 uncultured Holosporaceae bacterium | reverse complement strand
TTAGTTACTATTCTTAAAAATTCTTCAGACCCGTATGAAGTTTTGGATAATTCCAAATTAGAAATGTTTGAAGACGAAGTATTTTGCTTTACCACTCAAGGAGATTTGATTACTTTACCTCGTGGAGCAACAGGTATTGATTTTGCTTATGAAATTCACACGGATTTAGGTAATACTTGTATTGGTGTGCGTATTAACAATAAGTTGGTTCCGTTAAAAACTACTTTAAGGAATGGTGATAGAGTAGATATTATTACTTCTCCTTATCAACATCCTGAAGCAGCTTGGGAGGATTTTGCCATTACCGGAAAAGCGCGTTCTTGTATACGCCGGTTTATTCGTTCTCAGGAAAAAGGCGAGTTTATATCTTTGGGATTTCAGTTAACTAAATATGCTTTCGGAAATGTAAAATTTAGTGAAGAATTAATTTTATATAAAAATTTTTCGTGTGATTCTTTAAATAAATTTTATTACAATCTGGGAAAAGGATTGATTTCTTTAAAGAAATTCCGGCTTACTCTTCCTCAAATGGATGACGATAATCATTCATTTGATGATTCTTCTATTTGCTTAATAGATTTTATTCCTGGAATTGCTGTACATTTTGCAAAATGCTGTTGTCCTATTCTTGGGGATAAAATTGTAGGAATACATCAGCCAAATAAGGGATTGGTTATACATCAAACAACGTGTAGTTCAATTAAGTCCAGCAACGAGACTTTTATTAGAGTAAAGTGGAATCAAGATGATGATATTGAGACTTCATTTATGGCGCGTTTGCAGGTGGTAATGGCTAATCACAAAGATAGCTTTGCAGCTATGACCAATATTATTAGTTCTAATGGAGCGAGTATTTCAAATCTAAAAATTGAACATCGTTCTAATGAATTTTTTAATTTGTTAGTTGATATAAGCGTTACAGATGTAACTCATTTAGGTGAAGTACAAGCGGCTTTACGAGCTTGTTCAAAAGTAAAATCTGTAAGAAGATTGTAAATAAGTCACAGTTTTTTCGTTTCTGAGAGATTTTAGTTTCGAATAATAGTAAACAAGTATATATTTTATAAGTCATTTGATGACTACGATGATAAACGTCGTGAGAAATAGATGTTGTGGACCCGGGGGCAGAGCCCGGCACCTCCACCAATCTTATGGGGGTGAATAGATTAGACACGAATCGAAAGGCACGATTTTCATTCGAAGTGGTTTCCGTTAAAAAACCAATAAATATAAATGCGAACGATAATTTAAGCGCATGCAACGATAATTTCGATGTAGCAGCCAATGCTGCTTAATCTTAATTAAGTAGACGCGGTTCGAAGGCACCGGGCAACAGAAGCCTTCTCTATTTTTCGTCAAAAACAATGTAAAGGTGGTATATGTATGATAAAAATAATGTATTTTTCAAAATACTAAATAAAGAAATTCCAGCAAAAATTGTCTATGAAGATGATGTTTGTTTAGCTTTTAATGATATTAATCCGGCTAGTAAAGTACATGTTCTGGTTATTACTAAAGGATTGTATGTTAATTTTGCAGATTTTGTTAATAGCGCATCTGAACAGGTTGTTTGTAAATTCTTTCAGTCGGTTAATAAAATTGCTGAACAATTAGGCCTTGCAGAAAATGGGTATAGACTACTATCTAATACAGGAAAAGATGCTGGGCAAGAAATTGAACATTTTCATGTACATATTTGTGGTGGTCAGAAATTATAAGATACTTAGTTAACTTAAGTACTTTTCTCTACTTACAATATTTTTACCAATCAGGATAAAGTGCTTTTATATTTATTACAAAATTTAGATATGATAACTTGCAAGTCATTGTAATTTTGGGTATTTTTCGAATATAACGTTGTATGAGGATATTTGTTGAAAGTAGAAGATAAAGTTAAAGAAGTCATAGAGGCTCCATTGGAAGCAAGAGGTTATGGACTCGTTCAAGTGAAGCTATTGTATTCTGGTAAAAGGCAGATTTTAAGTATTGATATTGAGCGCTTGGACGAAAAGTTTGTATCTATTGATGATTGTACAGAGGCGAGTCGATTAATTTCTACAATTTTAGATGTTGAAGATTTTATAAAAGGTGCGTATAATCTTGAAGTTAGTTCACCAGGCGAGAATAGACCTCTTACAAAAATTAGAGATTTCGAGCGTTTTTGCGGTAAGACAGCAAAAATGGAACTTTTTAATTCCATCGATGGAATGAAGAAGGTTTCGGGTAAGTTAGGGAAGCTAAATGAGGCTTTAGATGCCGTTATTTTGCAAATTGGAGATGGACTAACAGAGATAAGCGTGCCGTTGAGTAATATAAAAAAGGCAAGCGTGAAAGTATTAGATTAGGAGAAGACTATGTCGACAGCTTTATGGACAGATTCTAGGTTTTATGGTCCGGAATTGCTACAAGTTTCTGATGCGGTAGCTCGTGAAAAGGGACTAAGTAAAGAAAAAGTGCTGGAGGCTATGGCAGAAGCTATTCAAAAAGCAGCAAGAGCTAAATATGGTTCTGAAAATGATATTCGAGTAAAAATTGACAGAAAAAGCGGCGAAGTTAGTATTTTTCAGTGTCTTACTGTTGTTGAGACCTTAGAAAATGAAAATACCGAAATTTTATTGGAAGATGCAAAAAAGCAAGATCCAAATGCTGAGATTGGAACAGTTTTAACTACTCAATTGCCGCCGATTAGCTTTAACAGAATGGCTGCGCAAACAGGTCGTCAGATAATTTCTCAAAAAATTCATGAAGCTGAAAGAGAAAAGCAATACGAAGAATTTAAAGACCGAGTTGGTGAAATTATTAGTGGTGTTGTCAAAAGAGCAGAATTTAATTCTGTGACTTTAGATATAGGTCGTACTGAAGCGGTTATAAGAAAAGACCAACTAATTCCAAAAGAAAATTTTAGAGTAGGAGATCGAGTAAGAGCTTATATTGTATCTGTATCTCGAGAAGTTAGAGGACCACAAATTGAATTATCAAGAACTCATCCACAGTTTTTGGTAAAATTATTTCAGCAAGAAGTTCCGGAGATTTATGATGGAATTGTTGAAATAAAATCGGCCGTAAGAGATCCAGGGAGCAGAGCAAAAATAGCCGTTTATACAAGTGATCGGAATATCGATCCAATAGGGGCTTGTGTTGGTGTTAGAGGAAGTAGAGTTCAAGCAATTATTCAGGAGTTAAAAGGCGAAAAAATAGATATAGTTTTATGGTCTGATGACCCTGCTACTTTTGCAGTGAATGCTTTGGCGCCAGCGGAAGTTTCAAAAGTCGTTATGGACGAAGAAAATAGAAAATTTGAAGTGTTGGCTCCTGATGATCAACTAAGTTTGGCAATCGGTAGAAGAGGACAAAATGTAAGATTAGCTTCTATGCTTATTGG
>CAZEAT010000007.1:1648-3011 GCA_964510175.1 uncultured Holosporaceae bacterium | reverse complement strand
AAAGAAATTGATTTCGATAAAGATATTTTAGGGCTCAAAGAATTTTCCAATAAAGAATTGTTAATTTTATTTGAAAAGGGTATTAAAACTCTCGATGATTTAGCTGATTTAAGTGTGGAAGAGTTAACAGAAATTTTCCCAATGATGGGAGCAACCAGAGCAGGAAATATTATTATGAAGTCTCGTGAGCATTGGTTTAAATAGGAATATCGGAGAGAGCAATGGCTGAAATAAAAAAGGGGACTTTAAGCTTATCTCGGCTGACTGGAGTCAAGAAGAATATTGATAATGAAGCAGGTAAGGTTCGACAGAGTTTTTCTCATGGAAAATCTAAAGTTGTAACTTTTGAAGTAAAGAAAAAAAGGGTAGCGGGGAAATCAGGTAGCTCTCCAGAAACAGTCTCGCTTGGTGAGACAAAAAATGGTGATTTAACCAATGAAGAAATGCAGACAAGGTTGCAAGTTGTAAAAGATGCTTTAAGAGAAAACCAAGAGCAGGAAGAACTGCGCTTAAAAAGAGAAATGGAAAAAGCTGTTGAACAAGAGCGTCAAGCTTTAGAAGAAGCGCAACGTTTAGCTCTTGAAAAAGAAGCTGAAAAAGGAAAACAGACACAGGTCGAAGAATCGAATATAGTTGAGCCTCAACCGGAGAAAAAGCAGCTAAAAGGTTTTGTAGAAATTAAAGAGGGACATACAAAAATTCAGCAGAAAAAAGAATTTCATTTCAATCGTAAAAACGATTTAGACGATGAAGAAACGACTGTAATGAAGCCTAATGCTCAACGTCGTGTTCTAGCTGTTAAAAAAGATATTAAAGAACTCAAAGGTAAGTATAATTCTCCAGCATCTGGTAGAATCTCTATTTATAATGCTCTCGAGGGTGAAGATGAAGAAAGAGTTCGCTCACTATCTTCTTTGCGTCGAGCTCGTAAAAAGAATAGGCTATCTTCCGAAAAACCTGTAGAGGAAATAAAAGTAGTAAAAGAAGTGATAGTTCCTGAAACCATTAGTGTTCAAGAATTATCTAACCGTATGGCAACTCGTCTTGGAGAAGTAATTAAGTGTCTCATGAAGATGGGAATGATGGTTACAGCAAATCAAATTATTGATGCAGATACTGCGGAGCTGGTTATCACTGAATTTGGTCATAAGATTAAAAGAGTCAGTGATAGTGATGTTGAGTTGGATTTGAAAAAGGTCGATGCTCCTGAAGATTTATTACCTCGTCCTCCTATAGTAACTATTATGGGTCATGTAGACCATGGAAAAACGTCTTTACTCGATGCTTTGAGAAAAACAGATGTTGCTTTAAATGAAGCAGGAGGAATTACTCAAGGGATCGGAGCTTATCAGGTTACTCTGCA
>CAZEAT010000007.1:0-1548 GCA_964510175.1 uncultured Holosporaceae bacterium | reverse complement strand
TCTATTTTAGTTCAAGCAGAAATGCTGGAGTTGAAAGCTAATCCAAATCGTACAGCAGAAGGTGTTGTCATTGAAGCTAAGGTAGAAAAAGGTTTGGGGCCAGTTGCTACCGTTTTAATTAATAGTGGTACGTTAAATTTAGGTGACGTTTTTGTTTCTGGTACTGTATTTGGTAAGGTTCGTGCTATTAGAGATGATTGTAGAAAATCTTTGAAACAATTGACTCCTGGTACTCCTGGAGAAATTATCGGTTTCAATGGGCCAACAATTCCTGGAGATGATTTTATTGTAGTAGAAGATGATGCTAAAGCACGTGAAGTCGCCAATTATAGAGATAGAAAAAAGAGAGAACAATCTTGGGTAGTTTCTTCTCATACTAACTTTGAACAGATGTTTATTAAACTAAAAGCTGATGAGAAGTTAAAAACTCTTTCTGTTATTGTTAAGTCGGATGTACAAGGTTCGGCAGAAGCTATTTGTGCTAGCTTATTAAAGCTTTCTAATGAAGAAGTAGCAATAAAAGTCATTCATTCAGGCATAGGTGAAATTACTGAAAATGATGTGGCTTTGGCTAAGGCTTCAAATGCAATGCTGTTGGGATTCAATGTACGCTCAAATGCTCAAGCAAAAGACCAAATTGCTCGAGATAGATTGCAAGTTAAGTATTATTCTATAATTTATGACTTAATTGATGATGTAAAAGCTTTGTTATCGGGAATGTTGACGCCTGATACAAAAGAAAATATTCTGGGTTCAGCGGAAGTCAGAAAAATATTTGATATTTCTAGAGTTGGTAGAATTGCAGGGTGTATGGTTACCGATGGACTTGTTAGAAGAGGCGCAAAAGCTCGTTTGATTCGTGATGGAGTGGTAGTACATACCGGAAATATAAAATCTGTACATCGTGAAAAAGATGATGTGAAAGAATCTAGAGAAGGGTTCGAATGTGGAATCGCTTTGGAAAATTACAATGATATTCATCTGAAAGATGTTATTGAATGTTTTGAAATAGAGGAAGTTGCTAGACAGCTTTAATTTAAATGAATAATTCGAGACCAAATAGAGTAGGCATCGAAATAAAAAAAGTTTTATCGCAATATTTGCTTTCTGGAGCAATAGACGAATGTAATGGTATTAAACCTGCAATGATTTCAATGACAGACATTGTTATGAGTCCAGATTTAACACATGCAAAGATTTTTATATCTTCGATGGATAGCAATGTGAGTAATGAAAAATGCTTAGAGTTTTTGGAAAATCATGTTTCAAAATTGCGATATTATCTAGGACGTACAATGAAACTTAAGTTTGTTCCTGAGTTGAGATTTATAATCGATAATTCATTTGAATATGGTAAAAAAATTGATAACCTTTTAAATTCATTACACATCGAAAAAAATTCTTAATTATTTAAGAAGCAGAAGCTGCTGCGCTTGTCGAAGTTGCAGAAGTGTTTTCTTTTAATTTTTGCTCAGCTTCCTGTTTTTCTGCTTCCCATTGCTTTATATCTTCATTAAATTTATTTATTTTTTCTTGCTGTTCATCAAC
>CAZEAT010000006.1:3729-25127 GCA_964510175.1 uncultured Holosporaceae bacterium | reverse complement strand
GAAATTGCTTTAGCGATTTTACAGCCAAACTCATCACGGAACTCAGGAGTCAATACTGTACTTGGAGCCTCTTCCCATACTTTTTGATTCCTTCTTTGCATGGAACAATCACGTTCTCCTAAATGAACGGCATTACCATATTTATCAGCAATAACTTGAAACTCGATATGTCTTGGTTTTTCCAAATATTTTTCTAAATATACTCTATCATTACCGAATGCAATACCAGCCTCTCTACGTGCGGTTTCATAAGCTTCAATGAACTCATCTTTAGAACGGGCAACTTTCATTCCTCGTCCACCACCGCCACCTGCAGCTTTAATTAAAACTGGATAGCCCATTTCATCGGCCAATTTTATAGCTTTTTCTATTTTTGTAAGAGCTCCATCCGACCCCGGAACCGTAGGCAATCCCAAACGAGAGACTGTCTTTTTCGCCATAATTTTATCACCCATCATGGCTATATGGTCAGCTTTAGGCCCAATAAAAATCAAACCATGTTCCTCTACCATATGAGAAAAAGTAGCACTTTCACTTAAAAATCCAAACCCTGGATGAATGGCATCTGCTCCTGTAATACAAGCTGCTGAAATAATTGCAGGAATATTTAAATAACTTTCACGAGGAGAAGCTGGTCCAATACACACGCTTTCATCAGCCATACGTACATGCATAGCCTCAGCATCTGCAGTGGAATGAACAGCTACTGTTTGAATGCCTAAATCCTTACAGGCGCGAAGAACCCTTAAAGCTATTTCTCCACGATTTGCAATTAATACTTTTTTTATCATGATTATCAATCAACTATAATTACCGGATCACCATATTCTACAGGTTGAGCATCTCTCACAAATATATGTTTTACTATACCTGCTCGAGGTGATTTAATCATATTCATTACTTTCATTGCTTCAATAATGAATAATGTTTGCCCTTGCTCTACTCTATCTCCCACATTTACAAATGGGTCGGCCCCTGGACCAGGAGATAAATAAACTGTTCCAACCATTTGAGCTTCGATTACTCCTGGGTCATCTTCCAAATCTCTTTCAGATGAAGCCCCTGTTGAACTCTGTTCAGTCACTACTCTCGTTTGTCCTGGAATTGCAGAAGGTAATACAGCCGGTACAGGAACAACTGCCTGTTGAACCGTACGTAAAACCTTTATTCTCAAGGAATCAACTTGATATTCTATTTCTGTTAAATCTGTCTCTCGAAGAAGCTCTGCTAATGCGCGTACCGCTTCTGGATCTATCTTCAATTGTGAAGCCACCTCTACTCATCCCCTTAGTTAAGTAGCTAAAAGCCGAATGGTGGGTACAGCAGGGATCGAACCTACGACCACTACGATGTCAACGTAGTGCTCTACCTCTGAGCTATGTACCCAAACCTTATCTGGATTTATACTATTTTTTATCATCTTTATCAATAGTAAAACCAAAATTGTTCTTCATTAACCAATTTCCTGAATTAAACTGTTTCCTGTCATTTTTTCAGGTTTCTCAATGGATAAAATGTACAAAATTGTAGGAGCCACATCTTTTAGCCCTTGACCTTCTGATAATTTTACGTTTTTGTATTTTTCAGAAGCTAAAATGAAAAGAACTTTGTTTGTTGTATGAGCAGTATGTGGTTGCTGATTTTCTTCATCGAACATTATTTCAGCATTTCCATGGTCAGCGGTCACCAATAAGTGCCCTCCTCTACTTTGAACCAGTTCAAAAATATCTTTTACACATTTATCTACACATTCTACTGCTTGCTTAGCCGCTTCCATATTTCCCGTATGACCTACCATGTCTCCATTAGCGAAATTAATAATACATACATCGATATCATCATTACGAAGTTTATTTAACACCGCTTCTGTCAACTCTTTGGCAGACATTTCCGGCTGTAAATCATATGTAGCAACTTTTGGAGAGGAAATCATTATCCTTTCTTCTAAAGGAAGTTCCTGCTCAGCTCCTCCATTAAAAAAGAAGGTAACATGAGGATATTTCTCTGTTTCTGCAGCTCTTAATTGTTTTAATCCTGCTGCGGATAATACCTCTCCCAAAGTTTGAGAAATAATTTCTCTAGGAAACAGCACAATAACCTTACCTGTGAGTTCTTCGTCGTATTCCGTCATAGTCGCCACGACTGAAAACTTTGGTAAAGCAGGCTGCTTCTCCATAAAATTACTTTGATTTCCAACCAAAACCGACATCATTTGCCTAGCTCTATCAGTACGATAATTAAAAGCAATAAAAGCATCCCCATCTTTAATACCCTGATATCCTTCTACCGCTGTAAGCAAAATAAATTCATCAAACACATTATCTCGATAACTTTTGTTAACGTATGCACGGATATCATTTTCAAAATGTTTAGGTTGAATTATAGCCTCATAAGCTTTAGCTATTCGTTCCCAACGCTTATCTCTATCCATACCAAAATATCTTCCGCCAATCGTTCCCCACTCAACTAAATTCCCCATATATGCAGAAAACTGAGATTCAATAGTATCTATATAACTTATCGCACTCTGTGGTGGAGTATCACGACCATCTAAACAAGCATGAATCACTACTTTGATATTATTTTTAACAAATATGTCTATTAATCCGCAAAGATGCTTTATATGCGAATGAATTTCCCCCATCCGACAGCAATCCCCACAGATGACAAGCTCCTCCTGTTTTTCTTAATGTATCAATAACCTATTGTAATCCTCTACTCGCGTTTAATAACCCATTATCCACGGCCTGACTAATTTTTGGCAAATCTTGAATAATAATTCGTCCAAGTCCTAGCACTGTGTGGCCTACTTCAGAATTTCCCATTTGTCCTGCTGGAAGGCCTACAGCCTCTCCGGAAGCCTCCAAAAGAGTAGTTGGCTAAGTCTCTTTCAGCATATCTAACGTAGGAGTATCAGCCTGAAGAATAGCATTATATTTTTCATTTTCACGATACCCAAAACCATCGAGTATACAAAGTACAACCAGATTTTTTTTCATTATTTTTCCTTTACATTAAAAAAGAAAAGTTCGCCACTAAATATAAGCAGCGAACTTTTTTTTATTATCTATTAAAAATCGAACCACCCAGGAATTTAGCACTATTTCCCAATTCTTCTTCAATTCTCAATAATTGATTGTACTTTGCAACACGGTCTGTTCGTACAGGAGCTCCCGTTTTGATTTGTCCTGCATTTACTGCCACAGCGACATCGGCAATTGTGGTATCTGCAGTTTCTCCAGAACGATGAGAGATAACTGCTCTTTTACCTGCTTTATGAGTCATTTCAATTGCGCGCAAGGTTTCTGTTAAAGTCCCGATTTGGTTTAGCTTTATTAGAACAGCATTGGCCACACCTTCCTTTATACCGCGAGCGATTCTTTCTGGATTTGTCACAAACAAATCGTCACCAACTAATTGAATCTTTTGACCTAGTTTATCGGTAAGCATTTTCCAGCCGCTCCAATCTTCTTCACTCATACCATCTTCAATGGAGATAATAGGATAATCAGCTGTCAACTTTTCAAAATATTTTACCATTTCTTCACTGGATAACGTATTTCCTTCCAAGCTATATTTTCCATCACGATAAAGTTCTGTAGCAGCTACATCAAGACCTATCATTACATCTTTTCCTGGCTTATAATTTGCCACTTCAACAGCTCGAATAATTTGGTCAAGAGCATCTCTCGATGTTTTCAAATTAGGAGCAAATCCACCTTCATCTCCTACATTTGTAGCAAATCCTGCTTTGTGTAATTCAGCTTTCAAAGTATGATAAATTTCAGCACCCATACGCAAAGCCTGTGAAAAATTATTAGCTCCAACAGGAATAATCATAAATTCTTGAATATCTAAAGGATTATCCGCATGTGCTCCTCCATTTAAAATATTCATCATTGGTAATGGTAGAGTACAGGCATTTATTCCACCTATATATTGATACAACGACATGTCATGGTCCGCAGCTGAGGCCTTAGCAACAGCAAGACTTACTGCCAAAGTTGCATTTGCTCCTAGTTTAGACTTGTTTGGCGTTCCATCTAAAGAAATTAGTTCTTCATCGATGCCTATTTGGTCTGTTGCTTCAAATCCGATAATGGCATCTGCAATATCAGTATTGACGTTTTCGACAGCTTTCAGCACTCCCTTCCCTTTGTAACGAGACTTATCCCCATCTCTCAACTCTACAGCTTCAAATGAACCAGTAGAGGCTCCACTTGGAGTCGCAGCACTTGCAATAACCCCACTCTCCAATTCAACATCAACTTCTACAGTAGGATTACCACGAGAATCTAAAATCTCTCGACCCAAAACATTTACAATTGTACTCATTGAACTCTCCTATTTTACTACTTTCAGTCTAAGCAGAAAAAATTATCAATACAAGTCTTTTAAATGATACAATTTGCAATTATTTTGATGTCTTAAACGTTGATATCAATTTCTCTGCCCTATTTTGAGCTTCTTTATCGGACAGAATTCTCATTTCTTGTCCCCAAACTGTTTCTGGCCATAAAGAATCTGATTTTGTTCTGCAAATAATGTGAATATGTAATTGTGGAGTTTCATTTCCTATAGCAGCAACATTTAAACGGTCACAATCAAATAATTTTTCCATAATATTAGAGCAAAAATCAATTTCTTTCATTAATATCGATTGTTGTTCTACCGATAACTGATTGATTTGTGTTACATTTGGGACTCTCGGAATTAAGAGAATCCAAGGGAATTCCTTATTTTCCATTACTACAGAACACAAATCCAATTGTGCAATCAATATTTTCTTTTTAAATGTATCTAAAAGTTCAAAATTCGCCATAATCTTTACTATTTCCAAAAATGCTTTACAACATAAGTCGGTAAGTGATTTTCAATACCGCATATTTTATTTCCCAACGAAACTAAAGCATCTAGCTTCTCGTCTAAGGTTTCAAAAGACAATTCTTCAATTATTTGAGAAGTAACTCCAGTCAACACCATTGCAGAATCTATATTAGCATTATATGCTCCCAAAACATCTGTCCACATAGTATCCCCTATCATCAAAATTTTATCATTTTCAGATTGAGAAACTTTCTTTGCGAAATCAAAAATTTCGGGAAAAGGTTTACCAAAATTTATCACTTTACCTTTAAAGTAATGTGTATAATACATTCCAATACCACCTTGAGTCAGAATAGGATATCTACCTCCGTCAACTCCGCCTATAGCAAAAATATCGGGGTTTCCATGTAACAATATCTTGTTTAAAGAAGCCAATTCTTCTAAACAAAGATAAAATTCTGCTAAGCCTTTTCTACCTTTATCATCGGATAACTTCAACCAATCACAATACATAAATTCACTAATACGAACAGGACTTCCTTCCTCATCATGGAGACAATCGACTCTAACCGCGCCATAACTTGCGCGAGGAGGAGCGACATAAACAAAATCTGCTTGTTCATAGCTATCCGTTTTTACTATATCGGTATCGCTAAACATATTAGGATTTCCCATAAACAAACATTTCACTTTTTCAAAAGAATGTCCCAATATTTCTTCAAAAAAAGGTTTGTTTGTTATTAAAGAACTATGAAGTCCCTCTCCTGAAGTTATAAAATAATCATAATGGATATTTTCTAATAGTCCTCTTTCTGCATATCCTATAATAGCTTCTTTCATTAGTTGAGTAGTATTGGATACAATGACTATTTTTTTTCCTCTTCTTTTTAATTCCTTTAAGGTTTCCGCAACTCCTTCATATAAGTTTAAGCCATCAAATAATACACCATAAACATCAACAAATAATGTATCGTATTTCTCCGAAACATCAATTACACTTTCAAAAACATCCATTTCCTTTCTCCTAACGCATTAATTTTTTGTATTTTATTCTGTGAGGAATAATTTCCGTAATCCCAAGTCTCTTTCTCTTATCTTCTTCATAGGCAGAAAAATCACCTTGAAACCATTCAACTTTACTATCGCCCTCAAATGCTAAAATATGAGTGGCGATTCTGTCCAAAAACCATCTATCATGACTGATAACAATCGCACAACCAACAAAATTCAATAGAGCATTCTCTAAACTTCTTAAAGTATCAACATCCAAATCATTTGTAGGTTCATCAAGCAATAGAACATTTGCTCCTGATTTTAAAATCTTCGCTAAATGAACTCTATTTCTTTCTCCTCCTGAGAGCTGATTGATATATTTTTGCTGGTCTGTTCCCTTAAAACCAAAATATGATACATATGCACGACTTGGAACTCGTTTTTTCCCTAATTCAATTTCATCCAGAGAATCTGAAATTTCTTCCCAAACTGTTTTACTATTGTCGAGATTATCACGGCTTTGATCAATATACGCTAGTTTTACGGTTTCTCCAATTTTAAGACTTCCTGAATCAATTGCTTCCTTTCCAGCTAACATCTTAAACAACGTAGATTTACCAGCTCCATTCGAACCTATAACACCAACGATACTGCCCGGAACCAACTCAAAAGAAAGGTTATCTATTAATACTCTATCGCCAAAAGACTTACAAAGTCCATCCGCTTTAATTACAGTATCTCCCAATCTTGGTCCAGCTGGAATATATAAAACAGATGTATTATAAGATTTATCGCTATCCTGAGCTAACAATTCATTATAAGCTTCCAATCGAGCTTTGCTCTTCGCCTGTCTTGCTTTTTGAGATTGCCTTACCCATTCTAATTCTCGAGCCAGAATCTTTTGTCGTTCTTCTTCTTTCTTATCTTCTTGGATTAGTCTTTTTTGTTTTGCCTCTAACCACTTTGAATAATTACCTTCAAACGGATATGTATTTCCTCTATCCAACTCTAAAATCCAACCAACTACATTATCAAGGAAATACCTATCATGAGTTACAAGAACCACCGCTCCTTTATAATCTTGTAAATGTTTTTCTAACCAAGCCACAGATTCTGCATCCAGATGATTTGTCGGCTCATCCAGTAATAATAAATCAGGTTTTTGTAACAACAATTTACAAAGAGCCACCCTTCTTTTTTCTCCACCTGATAAATTTCCAACCAATTCATCCGATGGCGGACAACGCAAAGCGTCCATTGCAATTTCAATTGTGCGATTTAATTCCCATAGGTTTTGAGCATCAATTTCTTCTTGTAATTCTGCCTGTCGAGCAATCAGTTTATCCATTTCATCAGCTGACATCTCCTCCATAAATTTGGCAGAAATATTCTCAAATTCATCTAGTAATTTTTTTTGCTCGATTAAGCCTGACATAATATTTTCATATACTGTCTTTTCTTTATCAAGCTCTGGTTCTTGTGGTAAGTATCCTACAGTAGCACCCTGAGCTAACCATGCTTCTCCATTAAAATCCCGGTCAATACCCGCCATAATTTTTAATAAAGTAGATTTACCTGCTCCATTTCCTCCAATAACTCCAATTTTAGCATCAGGAAAAAACGATAACCACGTTTCCTTTAAAACTTGCTTTCCTCCCGGATAAGTTTTTGATGCACCCTTCATTACATAAATATATTGATATGACCCCATAATCACCACAAATACTCTACCATTTTTGATGATAACATATTCAATAACTATGTGCTAACATTTTATTAGTAATTTATCTTGAATTTAAACTTTTCATTAACCATTACTAATTTATTTTAAAGACGTAAGTCAGTGGTGTTGAAATGAATGGAAATGAATCTCTAGTACAATGGCATGAAGGAATGTTGATTTCCCCTCAACATTTTCAGCAATCCATTAACTATGCGCAAATGATAACAGCTCAAATGGGAGCTGCCTCGTGTCCTTTTCATTATGGATTATTTGAATTAAAAATAGATACATCTTCTTTAGCCTCAGGTTTAGTTAGAGTTTTAAAGGCCAGTGGTTTTTTCCCTGACGGTATGTTTTTTGATTTTGATGCCACTAAAGACCAACCATTAGAACTCAATCTAAGTTCATATTTTTCTACTACCACGAATGCGACCAAAATATATCTAGCTGTCCCATCACGACAATGCGGAGAAAATGTATTAGAAGGCGCCATGGCTCGATACTATTCTTCAGAAATAACTGATGTAAAAGATGAAAATACCGGAGAAAATGCTATTTCCATTCCAACATTAAAACCAAACTTAAAACTACTACAGGAATCTCAAGTCGATGGACGATATCAAAGTTTCCCTATTATAGAGGTTGAAAAATCTATTGAAGGGGGAATAATTAGCACTCACTTTGTCGCCTCTTGTATGTCTCTAAATGAACAATCTTCCATCATAGGCATGTGCCGTGAAATTGCAGCAGCTATCAGAAAAAAAATAGCTTATTTCGCTGATAGAAAAGATAATTTTTCGATAATTACCAATGATGAATCTTTATCTAATCTCAGATTACTTATACAAGCCGCACTACCTTTAGAATCCATTATAAAAACGAACGGATTACATCCATTTGAAATTTTTAAAAGTCTGTTACATACGACAGCAGCAATTTCAGCAGTAAACCCATATCGATTAATCTCGAAACTACCCTCATATAATCATAAAGACATTTATAGTAGCTTTGAGCAATTATGTACGTACTCGATGGATATCCTTTCTCATCTAAAGCAAAAGTACGATGTGGTTAAGTTTGAAAAAGTAGAGAACAACTTCCTTTTGAATATAAAACCTGAATGGCTAACTAATGATGAGATAACCATAGGAATTCAAAAACCATTTTCTGTAACAAATGATGAGATGTTACAATGGATAAGCGGCTTAAAAATCGCTAGTGAATCGATGATGTCCATGATAAAAGACAAAAGAGTATTAGGAGCTGATAGGCGTATTCTAGAAATAGGAGAATATCTTACTCAACCTACTGGAATGACAGCCGTAGCAATTAAAGCTCATACTTATTACATAAAGCCAAATGAAAAACTATGCTTGTGCAGCAGTGTATTTAATATTACACCGGAGGAAATAATCTTATATGCAGAACGACAATAATAGTAATCTCCTGGATTTAGATTCGGTGTTTGGAAATTTTTCCATTCAAATATTTGAATATAAACATCAAATATTAAGCAATACCTCTACAGTTGACTTCAAAATTATTCATAAAAATCTCAGCTCTACTGTTAAAGATATTTTAGATACTCAAAAAAGTGTTTCATTCGAAAAAAAAGTTAGAGAAGTAGTTTACATCATGGTTTCTTTAGCAGATGAAATATTCCTGAACTTACAATGGGAAGGGAAGAAATTTTGGGAAGAAAACATGCTAGAAAGACACTTTTTTGGAACTCAAATTGCAGGAGACAGGATTTTTCAAAATATTGATGAGCTAATTAGTAAAGACCATATTGAAAATCTAATTATTGCAGAGATTTATATGAAGATATTGTCTCTAGGATTTAAAGGAAAATACAGAGGATTACATGATGCTGAGCAAGAAATCAACATTTATCGCAAGCGTTTATTTGCCTTTGTAGAAAAGCATGATAAATCCATAGATATGGTTGAACATCGGATGTTTAACCAACAGTATTCTCGCACTTTACCAACCATTAATCGGCAATTTTTGCCAGATACTTCTATTATTAACTATATTTGTGCATTTTTTATTTTCATGTTTTTAGTTATCAGCTCCATTGTATGGATTTTAGAGACTCGTCCTTTAAATGAAATTCTACAGGAGATATCATCAATGATTTTGAGAGCATAATATGGAACAAATAAAGGCATTATTAGCAGATAAATTTTCCAATATTCCCAAAGAACTAATCCCTACTATTTCCTTTGGTTTAATTGCAATAGCCTTTGTTTTAATAATTATTACATTTGTGGTATGTGTTATTTATATTAACACACAACCTAAAAAAAACAAGAAACCTATTCAACCAATTACAAGAGATGAGATATTAAATAAAAAAGAAGAAACTCCTCCTGCTCCCAAAATGAAACATGAAGAACTACCGGCTATTTCTGGCAGATTGGGCGAAATTCTTACTCTTTGGGGCTTGTTAAAGGCAGGACCTTTAACAAAAACATTTTTCCAAGTACTTAACATAATAAAAAATAGTACCTATGACATAAAATGGAGATATAAACTCCCTTGTTTTATGATAGTAGGTGCAAATGGCAGTGGTAAAACTACTTTATTAGACAATCTTAACTTTGAAAATCTTTCATCTGAAGATAGTACTGTTAACTCGATGTGGAAAATTTTCAAGCAAGGAGCAGTATTCGAATTTCCAAACATAGAAACATCGGAAGACAAAGCTAGTTTTTGGTCATTTATAGGAGACTTATTTGTTTTCATTCGACCTAGACGACCATTGGATGGATTAATTATAACTCTCCCTGCCGACCACTTAACTTCTGAAAATATAAATATTACTCATCAAGCTCAAGAAATATTCGAGCGCATTTTTCAATTTCAGAGAGACATTAACTTTCGTTTGCCTATATATGTAGTTGTAACAAAAGTCGATTTAATACCGGGATTCCAAGAATTTGCACATCTACAACATGATAGGTCAAAACAACAAATATTCGGATGGTCTTGTCCTTATGCGCTAAATACTGCCTTTTCTGCAGAATGGATTAACGAAATCTTTTCAACACTAGATGAAGGGATTCGCAAGGCATTATTCTATTTCTCAAGAAAAAGAAATATTGATGAAAATCTGCAAAAAGCTATTTTATTTGAAAATCATTTTGAAAAAATAAAACCTGTTTTATCAAATTATTTACTATCAATGTTTCGCACTCATAATCCACAAGATGGATTAATTTTAAGAGGAGTATATTTTACTGGCAAACAGAAACCCTTAGCTCTTTCTCCTACTGGATTTATTCAAGTTTCAGCTCTTACTCCAGGAGTAAATGTAGATGCTAGTTTAAACCATCTTCACAACGATGATTTATATTTCGTTCAGGATTTATTTAAAGACAAAATATTTAAAGAAGGCAATATTGCCTATCCTCTTTCGACTGAAGCCATCAGTATGAGCAAAAATGAGTTTCGAAATAAAGCTATTTTTGCTGGTTCAGCCATTGCTCTATCTCTGGGTTGGTTTGCCGGTAATAGCAATCTTAAAAGTAATATAAACAAATATTGTCAGACGATAACATCGGTAAAGAAATCTCTTCTAAAAATTCAATATTTAGAAGATACGCTTCAAAGTTCGCATGACCAAATTTTAATAAATAAAGAAGCTTCAAACTTATTACAAAACATACCTACGGTAAAAATGGGAAACCTTTTTTCATTCTTTGTTCCTCAATCGTGGGTTTCAAATTTGGGAAATAATATAAAATCCACGATGGAATTAGTTTTTGATTCCATAGTTGTAAAAGCAATGTATATTGATTTGAACTTTAATACAAAAAACATATTAATTACTTCAACTTCCAAAGCAAAACAAACTTCAAAGAAAAGAGATATTTTCGATATATCAAATTTTGAAAGTTTTAAAAATCTCCAAGAATTTATAAATCATCTCCAGGATATTCAAAAAGTTAGCCAGGAATATAATTCTTTACGTACTCTTAAAGATGGAAATAATGTTGTTAAAATTACTGAAGCTTTATTCAAAGATAAATTCGAAATTACAGAGGAAATGAGAAAGCATATTCCTAACAAAAAAATTATGCCTCCGCAATTTAATTTAAGTGACTTTAAAAATAACATAGAGAGTAATTTTAAGAATTTATTTTCTGCGTTTATAAAAGATTCTTTAGATTCTACAGTAGATAAAGTTTTAGACAATGTTGTTTCTGATTTAGATAAATTAAATAATGCAGGTAAAAATGTAAAAGTACCTTATACCATTCAAGATTTAGCAAAATTATATAGTAAGATACAGTTGATTGAAGACATCTTTAATAATAAAAATTTTCAATGGATTAAGGGAGAAAAATTTTGTCCTTCTGAAGATTATACAAAGTTAATAGAGCAAATTCAGAGTATTGAAGTTATTAACTATGAAAATCTAAGAGCAATCCTAAATTTAGCGGATTCGGAATTTTTCCGTTATAAAAATGCGTTAAACAGTTATAAATCTCAAATTACAGGAAATTTATTAAATGAATTATCTCCATCAGAGAGCCTTTTAAATCTCAAACAAGAGCTAAAAATTCTCCTAGATAGTCCATTTATAAGCTTAGTACTAGCAGAACACTACACATCTGAAATTCCTACAGACAAAATGTTACTTTGGGATGTAAAACGCTTAAAGGAACTTGGAGAGTTAATAGATAAATATGAATCTTTTTCTGAAACTGTTCCCGAAGGAATGAGGCCTAATTATTTTGATCTTCACAAAACTATTGCAAAAAAGTGTTTTTACCCGACCATCAAAGCAATAATAGGAAATGCTGAAATCTTAGACGATTTACCTCTAGGAAATTCTAGAACTCTTAATGAATCAGCCTATAAAAAGCAAGCTACAAATATTCGTAATGTGTCTATTATACTTCCTAAAATTATAAAAATATTAGATGAAATTGTATATGAAGACAATCAACTGGATTTTGGTTTTTCCAATCTTATAATTTCTCAATATGTTTTACTATTGGAAAAAATTGATGCTCTTTTCAACTTGGAGAAGCCATATTCTACCAATGCCTCTTTATTTCAAGACTGGGATGGCAATGGAAATCCAAAATTTTTGAATATGAACAATAAGTCCAATGTAAAACAATATTTAAATGCGCAATTTGAGCGAATAAAATTTTTAGCGAAAGACTTAGCATCTCCTGTTATAGATTTACTTACGATTCCAGCAATTTTAGAAAAAATCAGAGATAAAAGCTTGATAAATAAATGGAGAGAAATTATAGACAATGTTAATGACTATGAAACTCAAAAGCCAGGCAATTCTATTGCTGCTTTAGAAGGATTTATTACCGAAAACCTTACTAAAGTTTCCCTAAATAATTTCGATGATAAGGGAGAAATTCAGAACATATCTCAAGATGAAGGAGATTACTTCCTTTCCACAAGATCTAACGTAGCGAAATCGTTAATCTCACGAGCAGATACTGTACAATATGACAAAGCTGTTGCTGCTTACAACAATTTGAATAAATTCTTTAATCAGAACTTAGCCAATAAATTTCCATTTGGCAACTCTGACACCGAGGCATCATTAAAAGATATAGAAACATTTATTTCTATATATGAAAGTATTAATTCATCTGAATATAAGATATTAGAAAGGAACAAAGACAAAAAGAACATCAACGGCGAGGTATTTAACTTTATAAAATCCATGGCCTCGGTAATTCCATTTTTAAAATTATGGATACAGCAAGCGCAGAGTTCTGACCCTAATAGTTGTCCGATATGTTTTAATGTTCTCTTACGTCCTTTCCCTAAAATGGAAGCAATGACATCATCTGTAATCGATAGAATTTTGGCCATTAATAATGTAGGAGTAAAAGATAATACTAATGCCGTATTCTTTAACAATGATAAAGTTACTGTAACATTCGGCTGGATAGCTTCTGCAGATGAAATGCCTAATGTTAATCTCTCGACAGGTGTTGTAAATATTGAAGGGAATCAAGCGCAATTTTCATATTCTGGTCGTTGGGCAATGTTTAAATTAATCGAGCAACACAAAATGGACAAAAATATAGAGTATCCAAATGGAATTGCGGTCCAATTTGAAGTCCCTATTATCGCGAAAAATCAAAACAATGCAGCTATGACATCAAAAATGGTATTTAAAATTACGCCATTGAAAAAAGATGGAGATAAATTAACTCCTTTAAATTGGCCGATTTTCCCGCAAGCTTGTCCCAATTTATATAATGAAACAACGGCCCCGATATCAGATAATAAAGCCCCCTCACCTCTTCCGGGGTTAGATTTTTCTTTTGATGAAAAAGGAGTATAAACAATGAATATTGAAGAACTTCTCAACCCTATTTCAAAAAAAAGTATTTGTGGTGAATATTTATGCTATGACTATGTTTATGACCAAATCAAAGAGTTACGCCGAGAAGATGATGCACAGCTATCTCAAGGAATCTGGCAAACTGAACCAAAGAAAGCAAATTGGCCTAAAGTTAAGTCACTTTGTATTGATTTATTAAAAACCAAAACTAAAGATTTACAGATAGCCATGTGGCTGATGGAAGCTTTAATAGCAGAATATGGATTTAAAGGGCTAAATGAAGGACTGAGTTTAATTTACAAACTATCTGAAACTTTTTGGGATGAAATTTTTCCAAGTATCGATTGGGAAAATCACAGTTATACCTATCGATTAGCTCCCTTCTTCTTTTTAGCAGATAAAATTTCTGAACGAATAGTATTAATTCCTATTACCAGCAAAGAAAATATTATTACTTATTCTCTTTCTGACTGGATGTCTGCCAGACGTAATTTGCAGATAAAAAATCACAAAGGATTATCTTTAAGAGACATCGGAAAGCAAATTGCTGCAACTCCAATAGAAATTTTCGAAGAAATTCACAAACAAGTTATTACATCCTTAGAGTTACTAAAAAAAATACGTGATTTTCTAGATAATAAATGCCCTCAAGAATCTCCAAGTTTTAAAGTTTTAATGGACAACTTAGTTGATATTCAACATATCACAGAAAAAAATATAGAACTGAAAAACAAGCAGGGAACTCGTCATGTAGAAAAAAGTAACGTATCTGCCCCAAGTAATGAAGAAGATAAAATCTTAGAAGCGGGAGTAGCTCCAGAAACTTCAGATAATTCTGATGAACCTACATTGGAACAAGCCTATAATGCGTTGAAAGAAATTGCAGTATTTCTAGAAAACAAACAACCTCAAAGCCCTGCTTCAACTCTAGTTAGAATTGCTTTTGAAATAGGTAAAAAGAGCTTTCAAGAACTGCTGGAATTGAACATGAAAAGTGGAGCGCCAGTATTAAACACCATATCGGAACTATATAAGATTTTAAAACCTCAAGAGGAAAATATCCCGCCTATTCCTAAAGACCTTGCTCCACCTGTAAAATAAATATTTAGTTGGTATATATAATTAATTTTTGTCCATGTTTAAACTTATTTCTCTTCTATCTTGTTCAATTTTTGTTTTCAATACTTCTGTATATTGAGAAGCAATATGTCTATTCAACAAAAAATATTCAAAACTCAATCTACCTTGAGGATACATCAACCTAAGAGAATATTGCTCTAAGCTAGAAGCATGTATACGCAATAAAGCATCGTATACTTCCGGATTAAATTTATATGTAACGAATAATTCTTCAGGTGTATCGCCTAGGTTGGAGATTCCCCAATGGTCTGCTCTTAATGGATATCTCATTTTCGAATATAAAGCAAAATCACTTAACTCATTAATATACAAAATACGGCGGTCACCACTTTCAATGTATGATAGCCCTAAAATCTGCCATGCTTCTTCCATTGTATCCATTAACCAATTAGTTCTATAAACTAAAGAAGCAAATTTATCTGTTACTCTTTCTTTAAAGGCAGATAAACAGAAAGTAGTATCATTACCCCACTTTTCACTATTTAAAGCATAGGTTTCAAAGTTATTTTTGTTCAAAATATAAAATATCAATTCCTCCATAAGGGCTTCTTTTAACAGAGATATATCAGAAAATTGTTGTCCAAAGAAATATTCTTTGTTTTGACTCATTAAAAAATCTAATTCTGAAGCAAAGGCTTTATCATCGAGAATACTTTCAATAAATTTTCCTATGATTTTATATAAAATATGATCAGGCAAATATCTACATAACTTCATTCGCTCCAAAATTACGTTAAAAAAATCTAAAGCATGCCCACACTCATGAAAAATAACCATTTCAGGAGGAAGCTCAATCCCATAAAATCCATTTAATAAAGGAATGGAACTAGCATTATGGAAAAAACTTCTTACATAGCCTACTTGTTCAGAAAAACTTATCGCCTTATACCCTCCTACATTTTCGCTAGAATGAATAAACGTCATTTTATCTCTTGTATAACAGCTATCTGTGTCAAGCGACCTGCAGATATTTCGAGGAGCCTCGTTCGAAGCAAGAAGAGCTATAATTAAATCGCCATAAATTTTACTGTTTTCGCAACCTTCAGTGACATGCGATAATATTTGCGTCCGAAAAGCTATATCCTCCTGAACTGACGAACATATATAGTCTCTCATATTTTTTTGTATTTCCCGAATTTGTTCTTTTGTTTTTCCTCTAACCATACGGTCCATACATGAAATGAAACCGTCTTTTTCATCTACAAAGTATGCACTACTTGCTAATTCTCTAATTATCGTTTCAGTTCTATCTTCCTGATTTAACATAGATAAAAAGTAATTTTTTCTTTCTTGAGGAATATTTAAACCAGTAATAAGAGTTGAAGCATTTATAAATCGTACCTCCGTGATATTATCTTCTTGGCCACACAATTGAAGAAATCGTCTAATATTGGCGTCATGCATATCTCCCAAAACAGATATTTTTTCTATTTCTGGAATAATGATTTGCTTTTTTATTTGGGTTATAAATTCCTGCGTTTTTTTTAAATTTGAAGTATTCCTACTTTTTCGATATTCATCAATAAGTTTTTCAGGACTCATTCCACCGATACAAAAAAACTGACAACAAAAAATCAAAGATGCAAGTATCTTTTTCATAATTTATCTCCTGGTTTAATGATAATACAAAAACTTTGCTTTTGAATTTGACGATATTACAAAAACCATGTTTCATTATATTATCACAAGAATTATTAAAAATTAAGATGCCTTTAAAATACATTAATTATATAGAATGAATTAAATAAAAATGTTACAATTTAGAACTGTTGAAAAAGAGGAATATGATGCTAAAGCGATTTGTGAATGTATCTTTGATTCTGTTATGCACAGGTTGTGACCCAGTAACTTGGGTTGTAGGAGGCACAGCAGCGGTAGGAACTGCGACAGTCCGAGATAAAGAAGGGGCGATTGGTCAAGTATCGGATTCTTATCTAAAGAAAAAAATAGAAGCGGTTTTATTCAAAAAAGACTCGACATTATTCGATAGAATTGAACTGGCCGTTAAGCATGGAATTGTTATTGTCATAGGAAGTTTTAATGACCAATCTCAGTGTGAAAGAGCTATGGAAATCGTGAGAAGTGTCAAGAAGGATGATGTTTATGATGAAACAAGAGTAGAACCTCAAGCGAAAGTTGGCACTTTTGTTGTGGATTCTGGAATTACGACAAGAATTTCATCAGCTTTAACCTTTGATGGCAATGTATCATCTTTGAACTACGACTTAACGACAGTAAATGGTGTAGTTTACATTTGTGGAACTGCAATGAGCATTTATGAAAGAGACGTCGTATTGAATCATGCGAGAACTACCTCCGGAGTAAAGAAAGTTGTTGCTTATATAAAAATCAACAATGAAAAGGACTAATTAATGCAAGCTTGCGTTAAAACAGTGGCTTTCTTTGGAATATCCACTGTAGAGATAAACGTACAAGTTCAGATTTTAAATGGATTACCGTCATTTAACATTGTAGGATTAGCAGATAAAGCTGTCGCAGAGTCAAAAGAAAGAATCCGAGCAAGTTTATATTCGATGGGGATTGCGCTTCCTTCAAAAAGGATAACTGTAAATTTAGCTCCGGCGGATGTGCAAAAAGAAGGAAGTCATTACGATCTACCTATTGCCTTAGCTATACTTGTAGCAATGGAAATAATTTCTCCTGAAGATGTAGCAAATGCCATTGCCCTGGGAGAACTTTCATTAACTGCTGGGATATCTCGCGTTTTAGGAGTACTTCCTGCAGCTATGTTTGCGCAGAAAAACAATTATATTTTTATATGTCCAGAAGATTGTGCACAAGAAGCTATTTGGGCTGGTGACAATTTAGTTTTAGCTCCTTCAAATTTAATGGCTTTATTAAATCATTTTAAAGGTCAACAATTCCTACCGAAAATAACTCCGGATAAAACAAAAGTAAAAGTAGCTGATAGTCAATTTTTTGGATGCTTTAGTGAAATTAAAGGGCAATTTTTAGCAAAAAGAGCATTGGAAGTCGCAGCAGCAGGTGGGCATAATGTTCTAATGCTAGGCCCTCCGGGAGTAGGTAAATCAATGTTAGCGTCACGTATGCCTGGAATTCTTCCTCCAATGACGCCTGCGGAAGCTCTCGAAGTCACAGTAATTCATAGTCTTGCTGGAAAAACCAGCGAATGTGGCTTAGTTCTACAAAGGCCTTATAGATCTCCACATCATTCTGCATCACTAGTTGCGCTAGTAGGAGGAGGTAATAATGCTAAACCGGGAGAAATCTCTTTAGCTCACAATGGTATTTTGTTTTTAGATGAGTTACCTGAGTTTTCTAGATATTCTCTAGAAGCGTTGAGACAGCCTCTTGAAACAGGAGATATATCAATTGCCAGAGCAAATAATCATGTTACTTATCCGGCTCGAATTCAGTTAATTGCGGCTATGAATCCGTGTCGTTGTGGTTATTTAGGTATACAAAGTAAAGAATGTTCTCGCGCACCACGTTGTGGTCAAGAATATCTAAGAAAAATCTCGGGACCTCTATTAGACAGAATTGATATATATATCGATGTACCCGAAGTGAAATTAGAAGACTATTATCAAGATAAATCTCAAATAGAAACAAGCAATTCTATTAGGGATAGAGTTATTAAAGCCCGAGATATTCAATATCAAAGATACAGAGCTGCAAAAACAAATTCTGATATCAATGGTTCTGATATGGAAATTTATCTTAATGATTCCGCCAGAAAGATGTTATTTTCTTTCGTTGATAAATCGCAGATTTCAGCGAGAGGATTTTACCGCATATTGAAACTATCTCGTACTTTAGCAGATTTATCTGAGAGTGATTCTATTACTGAAAACCATATAGCTGAGGCTCTTAGCTATCGACGCAGATATTAAATAAAAAAGTCTACAGAAACATTCATTTCTATAGACTTTTATAGTAGCGATTAATACTCTTGCCCTTCTTTCCAAATAAGCAAAGCTAGAATAGTTAAAGCTGAAGATGCAATAAAGAGTATTGCCGGAGTTGCTGGGTCTCCGGTCCATTTAATCAAATAAGTAGCCAAAGTTGGAGCGTAGGCACCAAAAGCAGCCATAGCAAAGTTATGAGCAATTGAAACACCAATTAAACGTACTTTTGTTGGTAACATTGAACAAATTGTAGCGGGAATTGGACCATAATACATTGAGAATAGAAAAATAATTCCCATTTCGCCTAATAATGCGCTAATAAAAGTTGCGGATTCCATATAATGAAACAAAGGCAAAGCTAAAAGACTTAACGATACACAAGCTACTAACATTTGCAAACGTTTTCCTACTCTATCGGCAAGCCACCCTCCAAACAATATAGATAAACCAAAGACAATCATATTTACAGTTTGAATTATAAATGCTGATTCTCTTCCCAGTTGAACAACTGTTTCAAAATAGGTAGTAAAGAAAATAGCTATAAGGAAATAGCCGCAAGCTGTAAGAACATCAGTGATAGTGATAAGAACTACACCTTTCCAATGATTTCTGAAAAGATTCCTAAGCAAACCTTTCTTTTCTTTTTCTTCTTTTTGTTGTTGAGTAACAAACTCCTTCGGGTCTTCTAACTTACGTTTTACATATTCTGCAACGAAAGTTCCCAAGAAACTAATTACAAAAGGTATTCTCCATCCGAAACTTTCTAATTGCTCCGGACTAAAAAGTTCAGCCATCAGTGTAGCGACAAGAGCTCCTAAAATAAACCCGGTTACCAAGCTAAATGGAGCCCAGGCAGAATATGTAGACTTTTTCTCCTGACTAGAATGCTCATAAAGGAATACAATAGTTCCAGTAAAGCCACCTCCGAGAGCAAGTCCTTGAAGAATTCTAACAAGGGTAAGTATAATACCGGCCCAAATACCAATTGTCTCATAGGTAGGCAAAAATCCCATAAGAGCAGTTGGAATAGCCATCATATAAATGGAAATAACAAGAGCTTTTTTTCGTCCATATATATCTCCGATATATCCAAAAAGAATTGCCCCAATTGGACGAGCAATTAATCCTGATGCAAAAGCTCCAAATGAAGCGATTATCTGTTGAAAATCATCCACTGATGGAAAAAACAACTTCCCTATAATAGTTGCGAAAAATCCGTAAACTGCAAAGTCATACCACTCAAGAGCACTGCCCGCAACACAAGACATAATTACTCTCTTCATTTTACTAAATTCTGAATTATTACTTTTAATATTCATATCAGATTCCTACATATAAAACCTAAAAACATATTATAATAGAATAAACACCTCGTTTAGTTAAAGCAACTAGAAATTTTTACCTTAAGTATTTCGCATATTTTTCATAGGTTCATAAATTCGGCGTTGGTAAATAATTAAAATATCAAAAAAGAAATCAATCCGATTTCATTAACTTTTCAATTATTTCAGGATAAAAATCTATTACATTTTTCAACTGCTTATCATTATCCATTATATTAGTATCCCAAAGAGATACATCCTCATTAAAATTAAAAAATCTATCTACATTTGTATAAATTGAATCACTCTTAGGATGTTGAGGCACTCTAATTTTAGTGTTATTTAAAACTGCCATGGCCCACAGCCAAATATCATCTGCTTTAGGAGCTAATTTTTCAAATAAATCTCTTCTCAATACATCTTTATTTAAACTTCTCGGTGGATATAATACTCCGCCAAGACCTATGAAAAAATTTCTAAATGAGACCGTTGCACACTTTGCTTTTTCCCAAGTATTATAAGGCCTTATCTTTTGTCCACGCATAGCTACTTCTGCTACTATGTGAGCAATTACATCATTAGGATATTTTTGATGTTCTTTATATAATATTTCTAACCAATCTTCGGCATAAAACATATCATCATCTACAGTGACTATAATTGCGTCATTCCCATATTCTCTATAAGCAGGAATAAATTTTTTAAATGAACCAATAGACTCACAAAATTGAATAGATAAACCGAAATTTTTCCACATTAAAACACGCTGAGGTAAATCACATTCCTTATTGGGAAATTCATCTTCAGCTAGATATAATATAAACTTATCAGGCTTCAGAGACTGTTTCATAAGAGAATAAATTGCAAAATGAATGTCATAAATACGATCTGGAAAAGATGTCATAGCAACAATTATTTTCTTTTCACGAGGTGTACTGTTTACTCCACTTCCTTTATATAGCTCGATATTACAGTTAATTTTATCTCTATTAATAGACCAACGTTGTTTAAACAAAAAATACTCGCGAATTATTTTATTTCTTTTTCTGTTTTTCCCTCTTAAAAAGTCAATAATATCTTGGCCTAAGGTTATTCTCATATATCAAGTTCCCTTTTTCTCTAACAATATATTTTATATAAAATATTTAAATATTAATCCATATAAATTC
>CAZEAT010000006.1:2333-3629 GCA_964510175.1 uncultured Holosporaceae bacterium | reverse complement strand
TTACAAAAAATATACAGACTAAAATAATTTTCTCTAGATTAATGAAAACATAAAAATGGCGGACAGAGCGAGATTCGAACTCGCGAAAGAGTTCCCCCTTTGCCGGTTTTCAAGACCGGTGCCTTAAACCACTCGGCCATCTGTCCGCATGAATCAAAATTTAATCGGTTTTCATCAATATTTCAATAGGGAAGTTTTAATCTTTCATTACCCTATAAAAAAAACTTTATCCCACTAAACCTAAGCTATTTAGAAAACATCACTAATTAGAATAATTTATATACAAAAAGAGCTAGTTTAAAACTAGCTCTTTCCGAAATATCCACTAAAATCTGTTATTCAGGTAATTCAGATATAACAGCTTTAATTTGCTCCAATTTATCTAACTGTCCAGTAGATATAGCTTCACTAATATTGGTAAATAAAACTCCATTTAGCTCTGAAACCATTTTTAATTCCTTTTTAAAGGCTTTCTTAATAGTATCAATATCTCTACTATCATCAATACCTAAATTAATTTCATTCAATCTATCACTAAAGACTGAAATATCAGCAATTGGCGCTTTTGTAAATTTGCTCTTAAGAGTGGTCAGCAAAGACGTTTTCGATATTTGTGTATTAGCTGTCTGTAACGCTTGAATTATTTTCCCTTGATTATTCAGCGGCCGCGAAAAACTGGATTTTAGAGCATCCACTTTAACTGCAATGATTTTCTTCCTATATCCAAAAACATCCAATCTATGAGCTACTTTTTGGAACGTTATAGCCACTGTTCTATCTTTAACATCACCTGATGTTTTAGATTTATCTAATAATGCACATGCTTTCACTACATCATCATTCATTTCAGCTATATCGGCATATAAATCACTAACTTCATTAATTAATGAGCTAATTAGACTATAGGTAATTACATTTGGAATATTCACCCCGCCAAAAGTCGTCGTATCGCCTCCCTGTTTGTTAATAGAGGTAGCTAAATTTGTTAAAGTAGTCTGGCCATACTTCAACCAAGCACTTGTTTCTCCTCCATTTTTATAGTGCTCTAAATTAGTCTGAACAACCTTATTTCGGTTTGCCTGTCGATCAGCCGCTCGTTGGTCTCTAGCTTGTTGACGTTGAACTTTTGCCGCATCCTTTTTGGCCGCTTTAATAGCTGTTATTTGTTCATTAATACGATCTACTTCTGCTTGAGCGGACCTTACTGCAGAATCTGCTCTAACAGCTTCTTTTTCTTTCTTTAATCTTACTAATAACTTCAAATTAGGATTAGCTCTCCTAAATGCATCTTTAGCA
>CAZEAT010000006.1:0-2233 GCA_964510175.1 uncultured Holosporaceae bacterium | reverse complement strand
GGTTGCTTTAAATATTGTTCGACAAATTTTGACATTTCTAACGCAAATTTGACACAAATTTTAATTTCATTACATACCTTATCAATATGGGTTGTATCACCATCGTAACCGCAATCATTTGCACAGGTATTTAATATATTCACTAAGTTACCATCAATTTCCGCATCAAGAGAACTTAAAGCTTGTTTAAATTTAGTATTGGTTTTTATTAAAGTTGCTAGTTCTCCAGAAGGAATAGTACACTCTTCCGTTGCCGTTAACTCTTCTAAAAGAATATTAATTGAACATATTACCGCTGTAACATTGGAATGAAGGCCATAGATAAAATTTGTCAATACGTTCTTCATTGCCTCGTTGCTATTATCTACTTTTGCAGTTGCTTTATCCGTAGATTTCCGACCCTGCGCGTTCACCAAAGCCATATTATCCCGCAGTTTCGTTAAATGTCTGTTCATATTATCCATGCACTGATCTACATTCACCAACGAATTTTCATAGGCTGATAATATACCAGTATTATTTTCAGACATTATTTCTTTTATAACAATTCTCTGTACTCCAGAAATTAAAGCCTTAGCAGATGTAACAACTTGGTTTGATAATCTTAATTGATTTTCTAAATTTCGAGAACTCTCAGTATTTTTTCGCCCTCTAAAAATATCTGAAATTTTTGCAGATACTTCTGTTAAAGAAGTACCTATATCGGCTATAAAAACTATAAAAATAATTATCAACAGCTTTCGCATAAGTTCTCCTCAAGCTTTTAAAACAATGATATTCTGAAAGTGTTAATTTTTGTTTAATAATTTTAAGATTTTTGGTTTTTGTGAAGATTATAAGCCGGATTCTGTTCCTAATTGATAGGTGATGGTCATTCATCTAGTAGCTATGTTGCCATAGCTATCAAGCAATCTACCCGAATAACTTAGTGTGAAGGGCACGTTATTCCTATTTGATTTTGCTCCAAGTGGGGTTTGTACTGCCACATTTGTTACCAACTGTGCGGTGAGCTCTTACCTCGCCTTTTCAACCTTACCTTTCGGCGGTATGTTTTCTGTTACACTTTCCCTAGCATCCTAGATGCCGCCAGACGTTATCTGGCACTTTCCTTCAAGGAGTCCGGACTTTCCTCTCCAAAAAAATTGCAGCGACCATCAATCTTCACAAAAAACCGCTTGATATTACCATATAAAATATGAGAAAGTATATATTGAGACTTGCAAAGGAAAAATATTTATGGCCAAAACTGAACTGAAAATTTTAAGAGAGAAAAAAAATATAACTGTAGAACAAGTCTCAAAGACTTTATGTATTAGTAAAAAATATATAATCGCCATAGAAAACAATGATTTTCCTCAACTTCCAGAACGAGTATATTCCGTAGGGTTTATAAAAAATTATGCCGAATTTCTCGGGATTTCATCTGACGCATATGTAAAACAATATCTGGATTATCTTTCATCATTGCAAAAAATCTCCGCAAATCGTAAAAAATTAGCACTTTGTAATTTAAAAAATAACAACTGCATATTTCATAAATTAAAAAAATTGGTATCTGAAAAATTAGCCAATTTATTTAATTTATTACATCAGAAATTTAATAAAAGTTGTAAAAGATAAGTTTTGCTAAGTTGATTGTTCAATTTCTGTTTTCTTTCAGCCTCCAACAAAAAGTGAATTTTATCCTGTAGTTTTAAATTAGTATAACTTTGACTTCGATGTAAAATATTTTCTTTCAATGCAGCCTGTAACGCATATCTTATCAATGAAACAAATTCCATATCATTTAATGTTGATTTTTTATAGGTTTTCGTTAAATCTTGAAAATTTCCATCTTCTAAAAGTAAAGATATTTTTTGAAAAAGAGAAACTAAATTTTCATCAGTTTCTGTTATAATTTTTATCAACTCCCGATATTCTATTGCGGATAGCTGTGGAAATAACATCTGGCATAAAGACATCAATGTCATATCATTATTAAAAGAAGCAATAGCAACGGTTTCCTTATCCTTCACCAAAAATTCACAGATTTTCTTTGATTTCAAATAATCTCCACTTTCTAAAATAAATACACTATTTTCTCTATGAAGATTTTGTATACTTGCCAGATGCTTATCCTCAATTTTTCTAATGAAAAAACATGTAATTGCATCTTCAAATAAACTATATTGTGTCAACTCGTGAAACTGCTCATAATCAGACAATGAACAACTAACCGTTTTGACATTTTCAC
>CAZEAT010000005.1:15086-27895 GCA_964510175.1 uncultured Holosporaceae bacterium | reverse complement strand
TGGTGGAGCCAAGGGGGGTCGAACCCCTGACCTCTACAATGCCATTGTAGCGCTCTACCAACTGAGCTATGACCCCAACGATTTATTGATACACTCTTGTATCGAAATTTTCAAGTAGAATATTATCTTTCAAAGAAAAATATTTTTTCGCTAACAATTTATTTGTTTTTAAGTGGTAGGTGCGGCTAAAGGCTTTATCATGGTACTATTTGGTATTCGCTGAAAAGAAGATTGTTTCTGTGCAGAATCTGGTTTAGAGTGAAGCAATTTATCTATAAATAGTGGTCTTATTTTTATAGCATTTAAGATATCATTCTCTCTCTTTACAAACCTAATAGGTAGATTACGAATTTTATTCTCCAATAAACTACACTCTATAGCTATATTATTAAGCTTTTCCCATATCTTGTTTTCTTCAATGGATTTTATTGCAAATATATTTTGGCGAGGGGCATTAATTATAGTTTTAATATTTTCTGATATCGTGGATAAATCTTTTTGGGTACTTGTATATAAGGTATTAATCTCCATATGAACCGCTGAAAATTTTGGATTGTTTTTCAGCTTTTCAAGTTGAGCGTTAATGTTTTCTAAATATTCAGTATATAAAGAATAAATCAATTTTTCATGGAAACTTTTTGGTAGTTTAGGCGCTAATTCATTCAGTATGTTATTTGTCCTTAATTGTTCCCAACATCTATAAAGTTTAATTAAAGCGGCATACTTTTTATCCAAGTCAGCGGAATGTATCTGAATTTCATTAATCAAATCAGTCGTATTTTTTAATATGCTTTTCTGTTTTGAAGTTAGTTTGTTTATTACTACCCGATCTATTAGACCTTCCATTGTTTGAATTGTGTTGTTGATGTCTGTACATTGAGAAAAATCTATTGTTTGCTGTTGAATAGAATTATCTACATTCAATTTAGAAAAAGATAATGATTGCTCACTATTAGAATCAGAAGGAACTACACTGCCTAAATTAATCGTTTCAGAGGGTAAGATAGTTTGAGATGCCATTGTGGTTAGAGGTTCTTTTGCAGGTATATCAGCGACCTTTGAAGAAGTATCATTATCTAAACTAGAACTACTGGTCTCGATATCTTGGCTTTCTATATTATTAGTCCGAGTTTTACTTTTTCCCGTTATTCTTTCAGTAGCTACAGGTTCAACAGATACTTTTTTTGCTATTTCTAAGTCATCAGGATTTTTCGGTTTAGAATCATCTTTTTCTGAAACTTTTGGTAATGGTTCAACGATAGCTAATTCATGTTTAGCACTACTCTGTTCTGGAGATGGGCTAATGCGAGACTTCACAGATAGAGGAGTATTTTCTTGTAGTACTTCTGCTTTGGAAAGAACAGGAGTTGAAACAACAGGTTTTGATTCAAGACTTGTTGTTCCTACTGGAGTCTCTGCAGCTGTTTGTGGTATTGGAGAAGAGATAATATTAGCATTTTCTGATAAGGAAATTGGCGTTGCGATTTTTTCAGTTGATGCTAATTCTGTTGTTGAAGTAGGGACTGTGGACAGAGGATTTTGTTGAATCGAGAGTGGATTTTCACCATGGTTTACGCTTGGGACTTGATTTTCTTTGGACAAGGAATTTATTACTTGTTCTGTTGAATTTTCTACTGAAATTAAATTTGAAGGCTGTGTATTTTCGGTCTCAACTGTACGGGTTGGTGCAGAATTAACACTTAACTGCGATTGTTCACTTGTAGAAGATATAACTTTTCTTGCATTTTCTTTTTGAATTCGCTGTTTTTCTAAGTTTATTGTATTTTTATTAGCTGCAGAGCTAGCTTTTTCTATTTGAGGTATTGGTTCAAATTTTATCAGCAATACCGGACTAAGTTTTATTAATTTAGTTAAAACAACAGTTTGTAAGTCATTTATCGCGGTGATAAATTTTCTTATTTTGCGTTTAGTAGATATGGATAAACTACTTTCATTTAAAGAGGTAAAGACTTCTTGAGGATTTTCCCAAAGACTTAATATGACTAAAAACTTATTCCAGGCATTCACAGAGGATAGTTTTGTAACAACTGAATCGTCTTTAAGTTCAGGTAAGGCCTGTTTTGCGTCGAGTAAATCCAGTGATTTTTGAACAAATTCATTTAAAATAGCTATTGAGTTTTGTAATTCAGAATTTTCTATTTCCAGTAGGTGTTTTTCTCGAAGTTCCTTTATTATTGATTTTGCAGAGTTTTGTAAGGTTTCTAGCTCTATTATATTAATAATAGATTGCCAATAGGTAAGGAATTGCCACAATGATTTCGTGGGCGTTTTTATTTCTTTTAATTTAGTTATATCAGCTGTTACAGAGGCAATTTGTGAATCAGATGACGTAGTTAATGCAAAAGTTAAATTATTGTGAAACGAATCTATACCAGCATTCAATATTAATGAAGGGAGGAATATATGAGATGCAATTCTAATTATTTTTTTCATTTTTATATTTCATCTTTTGTAATAATGACTAATATTTTTCTCTTAGCTAAAATATCTGCTGCGGTAATTTTGTTAAATTCATTGGCAGATGTGACCTCAAAAAAGTTATATCCTTCTTGAGTTAAAGTAGAAAGTTTTTCAGAAACATTAGTTTGGGTTTCAGAGCTTTCGCAATCGATGTTGACTAACATTTTTACGTTTGGAGATTTTGTCAAAATTTCTTTAGTTCCATCAATAATTTGAAATTCTGAGCCAGGTACATCTATCAATACTAGTGAAGGAATAATGTTAGGGAATTCCTTATCCAAAGTTGAACATTCAACTCTTATATTCAAAGGCTTTTCATATTTGTCTTGTTCATCTTTATGATAAGAAACCGCATCTTCGATAACACAAGTTCCTACATGGTCTGATATTGCTTTATTGTGGATTTTAACAGTATTGTCCAGGTCATTTAATATGATATTTTTTCTTAAACATGAAGCTACTTTTGGATTAGGTTCTATCGCGTAATATTTGCCGTTACCTCTTAAATAACTTCCAATATTAATTGCGTTATATCCAAAATGAGCACCTATTTCTATTACAACATCTTTTTTCTGACATAAATTATTGGCGGTACGGGCAAAAAGAGATTTTATATTTCCGGTAAATCTCAATTCATCTCCGACAAAAGGATCTTCACTTCGAACTATAAAAGGATATTTATTCTTTATAGATGTAATAACATATCCGCTAGATAAAGAAATCTCTCCTCTCATTGTCGGAACTAATTTCATAAAAATTTTTGTTTTTTCTAAAAAGATTACGAGTAAAAACAACAAAGAAGAAAATGTTATACTAAAAGTAATCAATTTATTACTTTTTAAGCTTTTTTTTTCAGAGGAATAACTTTCCATTAAAATACTTTCTTTCACAACCTTCTCCTCGTAGCCTAATTTTATTAAATACTAAAAAGATTATTAAAAAGTAAATTTTAAAAGGAATAATCATATTTATTATGTAAGTATAATTTTATATTCTATTATGTTATAGTGTACTGTTTGTATTTGGAGATGGAATGCATCAAAATGACCCCATTATTTGTCTAGATAAGGTAATGATTCATTACAAAAATGAAGTGCCTGTAGTAAAAAACGTTACGTTGCAGCTTCAAAAGAAATCATTTTATTTTTTAACTGGAGCGAGTGGTGCAGGAAAGAGTACATTGATTAGAATGCTTTACATGGGATTAAAACCAGCTTCAGGACAAATTAAAATATTTGGAAAAGAAGTTTCTGAATTATCAACAGATGAAATTTGTGAGTTTCGTCGACGAATGGGAATAGTGTTTCAAGATTATAATTTGCTTAATCACTTGACTGTACTTGAGAATGTTGCATTACCTCTTAAAATCAAGGGAGAATCAAAAAAATCTCGAGAATATCAAGCAAAAGAAATTTTAGATTGGGTAGGGTTAGGGAATTGTTTCCATATTTTGCCAGAACAGCTATCAGGAGGACAAAGACAACGAGTCGCGATTGCACGAGCAGTAATTACACGACCAGATATAATCCTTGCAGATGAACCAACTGGAAATGTTGATGAAAAAATCGCACATAAATTAATGGGGTTATTTTATGGTATGCATAAGATGGGAACATGCGTGATTGTTGCTACTCATTATAGACATTTTATGGATAAATTTCGGTTTTCTGAACTAGCCATAGAAAACGGAGAAGTGCATTTGAAAAATAATCGTATTGGAGATTAGCATGGCATTTTCATCAAAATATGATTTTAATTTTAAAAAAGATAAATCGAATAGCTTTATTACTTTTGTATTTAGTTTTTTGGTTTATTGTATGACTCTTGCTTTTATGAGCGGAATTTTTACCTATTCTCTTACTAATAATTGGAAATCTTCTTTAACTGGAAAATTAACCATTGAGTTTCCTGCAAATGTTGATGGAGTTAAAGAATCTATAACTGAAAAACAAAAAGAAGAAGTTATCAATATCGTTCAGGCTGTGCCTGGAATAATCTCTATTCGCAAGATAAAAGAGGCTGATATATTAAAGATATTGGAACCTTATTTGTCCGGTACAGCTGTTCCCGATGATTTTCCTTTTCCTACTTTATTTGATGTAAATATAGAGAAAGATAGTAGTGTAAATTTATTAGATTTGACCGCAAAATTATCAAAGATATCTCAAAATGTTCGAATACATGAACATTCTCGTTGGTATGAACCTATAGCTCAACTTAGCTTAGGTCTTTTTGGATTTTCAATACTTTTAGCTGTATTAATATTAATGACAGTATGTGCAACGATTATTTTCATTACTAGAAAAACTCTTAGAGAGCATCATGAAGTTGTAAAGATTTTACAATTGATAGGAGCAAAAAATAAATATATATCTTCTCAATTTAGACGTTATTATTTCTCTTTAAGTATAAAAGGAACCTTACTATCAATTCTTTTGAGTGCTTCCACAATTCTTGGAATTACTTATTTGATTGATGGTGATTTATTAAGCGTTACTAATATTAAATATATGCTTGTAAGCGTAATTACTCCTATTATAGTAATTTGTGTAACGATGCTAACTTCTCAAATTACAGTTGTCCGCCTTTTAAAGAGCGAGGACTGGATTGACTAAAACAGTTTTAAAATATTCAGGAATACTATTAGTAGTATTTTTGCTTTTGTGGATATCATTTATAATAAGTGCTCGAATACAGACAGCAATTCCTGAGAATTTAACTTGTGATAATATTGTGATACTAACGGGTGGAAAAAATCGTATCAACTTTGGAATAGATTTAATTTCCAAATATCAAGTTAAAAATTTATTCATTTCAGGTGTTTATAAAAAAACTTGTATAAGAGATATTATTCCTGAAAAATATCTTGGACAAGTTAATATAATTTTGGGTTATGAAGCAAAAAATACTCGAGAGAATGCTAAAGAAATCAAGGAGTTATCCCAAGAATTGAATTTTCATGAAATTGTATTAGTGACTTCTGATTATCATATGGCGAGAAGTATATATGAAATAAGAAAGCAAAATCCTGAACTAACAATTTATCCGATAAAAGTTTCCTCAAAATTTAATAGTAAATTTTTATTCCTTAGTTTGCGAGAATTTTATCGAATTATTTATGTGTATTTTGTAGATATTCTAAAAGGGCCAATTTATGATTAGATCTATTGTTTTCAATGTCATATTGTTTGTGGCAATGACTATCTTTATATTGTGTGGGATTTTCTTTTTTTGGAGTAGTGAAAAAACTGTTTTTAAATACTGGTTCACTTTTTCTAAGATGTTTAATTTTATTACAAAATATGTAGGTGGGATAACTTTTGAGATAGAGAATCCTCAAAATATTATCGATGGTCGAGTAATATATGCTATACGTCATGAATCGATGTGGGAAACTATAGCGTTAATGTTTCTATTTAAAAAGCCGGTATTTGTGTTAAAAAAAGAACTAAGAAGTATTCCGATTTTTGGCTATTTAGCAGACAAGGTATATTCTATTTTTGTGGATAGAGAAAATGGAGCAAAAGCTTTAATTGAAACAGCTCACAAAGTATCGGATGTTTTGGATTTAGGTTGTCAAGTTATTATTTTCCCTGAGGGTACTCGTCTTCACTCAGGAGAATACAAACCTTTAAAACGTGGTATTGCTTTATTTTATAAAAAAAGCGATTGTTCTGTAGTCCCTGTAGTACACAATGCTGGAAATTTTTGGCCTAGACATAGTTTTAAAAAGAATCCAGGTACTATTACTATAAAATTTTTGAATCCAATAGCTCCAAACTTGCCTTCAGACCAATTTATGGATAAATTAAACGAAATCTTTTTTACAGAATTAAAAGGATTAGAAAAGCAGGAGAAATAATTATGTCACTAGAAGCTACATTGGATAAAATTATTGAAAGGTATGAGTTTTTAAAGACACAAATGCTAAACAATGTAAGTGATTCTGAAAATTTCGCCAAGCTATCTAAGGAATTTTCAAATTTAGAGGAATTTGTCAGTATTATTGAGAAATATAATAAATCAAAAAGAGAGTTAGAAAATTTATCACAAGTAGTAATAGACCCTTCATCTGATAAGGATTTTATCGAACTTGCAACTGCGGAAATTGAAGAATTAAAAAACAAAATTCCTATCTATGAAAAAGAGTTAAAAATTATGCTAATTCCAAAAGATATAGCAGATGAAAAAAATGCGATTATTGAAATCAGAGCTGGAACAGGAGGGGATGAAGCAGGGTTATTCGCGGCGGATTTACTTCGTATGTATCAAAGATATGCAGAAAGTAAAGGTTGGAGGTTTGAGCTCTTAACTTCAAATGAATCAGGAATAGGAAGTATAAAAGAAGTAACCGCGGGAATTTCAGGAAAAGGAGTCTTTTCTTTTTTGAAGTTTGAATCTGGAGTTCATAGAGTTCAAAGAGTTCCAGTTACTGAATCCAGCGGGCGAGTACATACTTCGACGGCTACTGTTGCTGTTTTACCTGAAGCAGAAGAAGTAGATGTAAAAATCGATGAAACTGATTTAAAGATTGATTTCATGAGAGCTTCTGGAGCTGGAGGCCAACACGTTAATAAAACTGAGAGCGCTGTTCGTATTACTCATATTCCTACAGGAATAATGGTATATCAACAGGATGAAAGGTCTCAGCATATGAATCGTCTCAAAGCTATGAAGATTTTACGTTCTAGACTTTTTGAAGTGGAAAGGCAAAAACTTCAATCTGCTCGAGCTAATGATAGACGTTCTCAAATTGGTACTGGAGATCGCTCGGAAAGGATTCGTACCTATAATTTCCCTCAAGGACGGGTAACTGACCATCGTATAAACCTAACTTTATATAAAATACAGCAAATTATGGAAGGTCCTGGATTAGGAGAGGTGATTGATTCCTTGATTGAATACGATCAGGAAGAAAAAATTTCAAATTTCCAAGAAAATTAATGTCTGTTGAGTTAAAAAAAATTTTAAATCTTTACTCTCACCAAAATAATATAAAAGATATATATATATTAATTTCTAAGCTGAAAAATATTTCCTACACTCAGGCATTATTAACTCTAGATGAAATTTCGCTGTCTACTACTGAACTTACACAATTTCAAAACTTTATTAATAGGTTAAATAATGGAGAACCTGTATCTAAAATAATAAATAAGCGTGAATTTTGGAAAGATAGTTTTTATATAAATCAAGAGGTATTAGACCCTCGTCCTGAAACTGAAATTATAATAGAAACAGCGTTAAAAAAGTTCTCTGTTTCCCAAAAGTTTCGATTTTTAGATATCGGGACTGGAAGTGGATGTCTGCTGTTGAGCTTAGCAAAAGAATTTAAAAATGCTCATGGAGTAGGAATTGATATTAGCGAAAAAGCTATAGAAGTTGCTCAAATTAACAAAAAAAATTTAAATGTTTCTAATGTAGATATAATGAGTACAAGTTGGAATGACTTTTCTCCCCAATGCCAATTTGATTTAATAGTAAGTAATCCTCCTTATATTAAAACATCTGATATAAATACTCTCGATGACAATGTAAAACTCTATGATCCATATTTAGCTCTTAACGGAGGAGAATCCGGATTAGATGCCTATAATCAGATCTCCTATCTCATTAAAAATTGGTTGCTACCTACTGGCATAGTTCTTTTGGAAATAGGAATTAATCAGTCTCAAGATGTCAGTGATATATTTAAACGACAAGGATATACTTTGTTGCAAACTATTCCTGATTTGCAAAATATTCCGAGGATTTTAATGTTTTCAATTAATTAGTTGTTATGTAGCTGTAAAGCCAATTTTTAATAGAATTTTCTAAAAAAGGATTGGTTAGTACCTGTTCATTATATTTTTTCAGCCAATTTTTCTCATTTTTATCTAAGAATTGAAATTCAATAAATTTCGTATCAAAAGGAACCAGAGAAATTGTATCAAAAGCAATCTGTCCATTGATTTCTTTTGTAAGAATCATGTTTTCTAATCTTATTCCGATATTATTCTCTATGTAAACTCCGGGTTCATTGGAAAGTAACATATTGGCTTGTAACGGAATTTGATTATTTTTTGAAATTGCAATTGGACCTTCATGAACATTTAGCATATATCCAATCCCATGACCTGTTGAATGGTTGTAATCTAATTGATATTGTTTCAGATATCTTCGTGCTAAGCTATCCAGAGATTCGGCAGAGTCTCCTTTCTGAAGTTTTTCTAAGGCCACTGCTATATGTCCTTTTAATACCAATGTATAGTAAAATTTTTCCTGTGCCGAAGGAGTTTTTTTACTGAGGGTACGAGTTATATCAGTTGTTCCGTATTTGTACTGTCCGCCGGAATCTAAAAGTAGAATGTTTTTTACAATTTTATTCGAATCTACAGTTGGAGAGTAATGTACTATTGCGGAATGCTCATCAGCGGCAGCAACAGTATCAAAACTATTCCCTATAAAGTTTGAAGAATATTTTCTTAAATTCTGAATTTTGTTAACGCAATCTAATTCAGATAAATTTTCTTGCTGCTCAAACCAGTAAATGAAATTTATAATAGCGGCTGAATCTTCCAAGGTTATATTTTTTATGTTTGATATTTCTGTATCAGATTTTACGCATTTAAAATTTGGAATGGGATTTTTTATATTTAACAAATTATGATGTTTTAGAAAAAAAGGAATTTCAGAAAAATCTCCTCCTACAGCCGAAAATTTTTGTAAATCTGTGAAAAGTTTATCAATTGAAGGATAGGATAAATCATATGAATTATCAACATATAGAAGTTTTTGATGGTCTTTTGTGATTAGTAAATACCCTAAAATTACCGGAGTATTTTTAGTTTCAAGATCTCTCTTTCCTAACAGCCAAGATACACAGGTAGGTTCACAAATAAGATAACTATCAAGGTTATAGTTCTTAATAATTTCATAGATAGATAAAAATTTTTCTTCAGAATATTCTTCTGGAATAGAGATTATTTGAGATTTACGCTTATGGCTCGAGATATTGAACAATTTATCTAAATTTATATCCACAAAGTTATATTCTATTAATTCCTCCTTAAAAGCATGAATTGTTTTATAGGAAAAGAATCTTGGGTCAAAGGCTATTGTAGAGTTTGGAGCTATGGATGTTTTTATCCAATCTATAATGTGTTTTTTTGATAAAGAATGGATTTCGAATTTAGTGGAATCAATTGATAATTTTGCCGCTAACTCATATCTACCATCAACAAAAACTGCATTTGTATTATGAGATAAAACTACAGCTCCTGCTGAAGCTTTTAGACCAGAAAGAATATGTAAAAAATCTGCTTCTTCTCCTTTTATTCCACAATATTGACTATTTTTTATATAAAGAAGAGCATCATACTGAGAGTACATGTCTAGACAAATAATTTTAATAGTAAAAATCCAATAACGACAAGGGCGATTATTGAAATAAGAGCAACGCTTTTATGTTTTTCGATAAAATCTAAAACATAATTGCCGTATTTTTTACATATCCAAGAAAGAATAATGAATCTAGTAGTTCTGGTAATAAAAGAGGCTACTAAAAACACCAATAGATTAACTTTGGCAAATCCACTAGCAATGGTTACGATTTTGAATGGAATTGGGGTTAATCCTTTGGCACAGATGAGCCAAAAAGCCCATGTATCTCTACCCATATTTAAAACGAGTTCTTCAAATTTTTCCGGAGTAATATTGAACCAATCTAAAATATATTTACCCAAAGTCTGAAAACATTCGTATCCTATAAAATATCCGAGAAACCCGCCTAAAACTGAAGCTACAGTACATGCAAAGGCGTAATACATCGCTTTGTCTCGATTCTTAGCGACTACTACTGCCAACACTGGGTCAGGAGGGAATGGGAAAAAAGAACTTTCAATAAATGACACAAAAACTAAAACTCTTAGAGCATTTTTACCTTCAGCTTGCTTCATTAGCCAATCATAGAATCTTGTCAACATGATTTATCCTTTATTTGTTTCACTAACATTATTAATTCCGACAACATTACGTATATCAAGAATATCATAAGAAGTTAAGGTATATTTATTAGATAAGGCTAATTTTTTCCCTTCAATGTCCAATATAATAGAATAATTTCCATTGACTTTGAAATTATCTGTAAGATTTTTTATTTCTATCAGTTGTTGAGGAGACTGTATTTTTATATTTAAAATAATTTCCAGAGTATTTTGTCTAGGTAAATTTACTGATGCCATTTGCTGGATATAATCTCCGTTCGTTACAGGCTGATAATTCATATCAAATTTTTGAATATGTTCCGCTGTCAATCTAAGATTATCTTCATTTTTGTAACAATTAAGATGTAATAGGACTATATTACCTATTTCCAGTAATTCTCTGTAACGTGAAGACGTTTCACCGAACAAAGTTACTTCCATAGCTCCAGAAGTATCAGAAACATTCAATATACAAAATTTACTTTGATTTTTTGAAGTCTTAAAAGTGACATTATTAATAATTACAGCCACTTTAGTTTTTGAAAACTCTGATATTTCGGTTAGATGAGGGAAGCCCAGTTTTTTAATGAAGTTTTCATATTGTTGCATAGGATGTGCAGAAATATAGTATCCAATAGCTGAAAACTCATGTTGCAATTTTTCAGTATCTGACCATTCTTCAACTTTTCTCAATTCAGGATAAGTTTTTTCGAACAAAAAGAATTGGTCTTCGGAAACTTTAATAGATAATATATCATCTAAAGATTCAAACAATTGATGTCTATTGGAATGTAAGCTGTCAAATACTCCTGCCTTAATGAAATTTTCTAAAAATCTCCTATTGAGAATTTTTAAAGGATACAATCTCTCTGCGAAATCAAAAACCGAAGAGTAGGGGCCATGAACTTTCCGCTCTTTTACAATTTCCTCAGTAATTCCTATTCCACTTCCTTTTAGAGCTGCTAAACTATAACGTATAAGATTGTTTTCTGAATCTATAATAAAATCGCTTTCCGATGAATTGATATCAGGAGGAGCTATTTTTATCTCATTAGATTTAGCATCCTGATAATAGGTGTATAGCTTATCTACATTAGTCATATCTAATGTCATGATAGCAGAGTAAAATTCCATAGGATAATTCGCTTTTAAAAATGCTGTTTGATATGTTAGTAACCCATAAGGTGTCGAGTGAGATTTATTAAATCCATAACTAGCGAATTTATTCATTTGCTCAAACAACTTTTCAGCAATATCTTTTTTTACGTTTCTTTCAATAGCTCCTTCTATAAATCTTTTCCTTTGAGCTAGCATTTCTTCTTTATTTTTTTTACCCATAGCTCTACGTAAGATATCAGCTTGTCCAAGTGAATATCCACTGACGGTTTGAGCAATCTGCATAACCTGTTCTTGATAAACCATAACTCCATAAGTCTCTTCAAGAATCGGTTTTACCGCATCATGTAAATATGTAATTGGTTCAAGACCGTGTTTGCAAGCTATGTATTTTGGGATATCATCCATTGGCCCCGGACGATACAAAGCAACAAGAGCTATAATATCTTCTATGCGGTCAGGTTGGAGCTTTTTTACGACATCACGCATTCCTCCACTTTCTATTTGGAACACCCCTACACAATTTACTGCTTTCATTAGGTCGAAAGTTTTTTTGTCGTCTAAAGGAATAGAATGAGAGTCTAAAATAAAGCCATTTCTGTTTATTAAATCAATAGCTTTTTGAATTACTGTAAGAGTCTTTAGTCCCAAAAAGTCGAATTTAATCAGACTGGCGCTTTCCACATATTTGGTAGAGTATTGTGTTGAAGGCATGTCTGAACGGATATCTTTATACATTGGAACGATATCTTGAAGATTTTTATCAGAAATCACTACACCTGCAGCATGAACTCCTGGATTGCGATACAGTCCTTCTAATCTAAGAGCAATTTCCATGAGATTTTTAACTTGATTATCAGTTTTAATTAATTCTTGAAGAGCAGGTTCTTTATCTATGGCTTCTTGCAAGGATAATGGATTAGTTGGACTAAATGGAATAAGTTTAGAAATTTTATCCACAAAGCCGTAAGGGAGAGCAAGGACTCGACCTACATCTTTCACTACTGCTTTTGCTTGAAGTTTACCAAAGGTAGTAATTTGTGCTACCGATTTTTCACCGTACTTCCTTTTAACATATTCAATTACTTCTTCTCGTCGAGCTTGACAAAAATCTATATCGAAGTCAGGCATAGACACACGATCAGGATTTAAAAATCTTTCAAAGAAGAGTTTAAATCTAATCGGGTCTACATCTGTAATTTTAATTGTCCACGCCACAATTGACCCAGCTCCGGAACCTCTTCCTGG
>CAZEAT010000005.1:10113-14986 GCA_964510175.1 uncultured Holosporaceae bacterium | reverse complement strand
TATCCGTTTTTGTTTTTCGCATATAGTAAAACAGAAGTTGGTTCGTCTATTGCTTTAGGATGTTGAATATTTAATTGGCATGCAATAATAGGTTGGATTCCATGGTCAGCACATTTTATTGAAAATTCCATGCCTCCAAATAAATTATTAGTATCCGTCACGGCTACTGCTGGCATCTGATTTTCTTCACACAGATGAACCAGTTTTTCTATTTTGATAGCTCCTTCGGCTAAAGAATAAGCTGAATGCAATCGCAAATGAACAAATGGAATCATTGCCGTTGTAATTTCCCTTCACAAACAGAGTATTGACGATGCAACATCTTTGCCAATTCATAATTATGAGTAGCAATAATTCCAGCCATATGTGTTTCTGACATAATATTTATTAAATCATTAAAGACCAATTGAGCAGTTTCAGGATCTAAATTTCCTGTAGGTTCGTCGGCAAGTAAAAGTAAAGGGTCATTTGCTAGAGCTCGAGCAATTGCAACTCTTTGTTTTTGTCCACCTGAAAGTTCGGAGGGAAACATATTGATTTTGTCTTTCAATCCAAATCTTTCGAGTATATTTTCTGATTTTTTTCTAGCAATAGATTTTGATTTACCCGCTATCATTTGTGGCAGCATCACATTTTCAATAGCAGAAAATTCCTGTAGTAAATGATGATATTGAAAAACAAAACCTATTTTATGCAATCGAATTAAAGTTTTTTCGTTGTCAGATAATTTTTTAACGCAATTTTCTTCCACAAATATTTCACCCGTTGTAGGAGAATCTAAAAGTCCAGTAATGTGGAGTAAAGTAGATTTCCCAGAGCCAGATGGTCCTAAAAGAGCTATAAATTCAGATTCTTTTACAGTTAAGCATACGTCTTTTATCACAAAATCGTCTTGAGAATGATATTGCTTACCTATATTTCTGAGTTCAATTATATTACGCATATCTCAATATTTCCGTTGGATTTAATTTGCTGGCTTTTCGAGCTGGATATAAAGTTGCTAAACAAGATAACAAAATCGATATACAGACAGTTAATACAACGTCAATTGGTCGAATTAATGACGGCAATTGCGTTAAAAAATATACTTCAGGAGAGAAAACTTGCGTATGTAATAAACTTTCTAACCAATGTTGAATTGATTTAATATTTAGAGAAAATAATAATCCTATAAATGTTCCAATTATTGTACCGGTAACACCTATAGACGCTCCTACCATAAAAAATATTCTCGTTATAGCGGCTTTGGATAATCCAATACTTCTTAATATTGCTATGTCTTTTTCCTTATCTTTTACCAACATAATCATGCACGAAATTATATTAAAGCTAGCAACTAAAGTTATCAAAGTTAAGATTAAAAACATTACGTTTCGCTCAATTTCAACGGCTTGCATAAAGGAACTATTATTAGATTGCCAATCCGTAATCTGAAAACTATTTCCTATACTTTGTTTTATTTCTTTTTTTATATTGCTAATAAATAAAGGATTTTTTGTAAAAATAGAAATATTACTAACACGATTTTTCATTTTAAACAGCTTTTGGCTTATATCTAAAGGAATATATGCCACAGTGTTATCATATTCATGCATTCCAGATTTAAAAGTTCCGACTAAGCGAAAAGTTTTTTTGCGAGGCATAAAACCAAATCCTGTTTCATCCATATCTGGAACTATCAAGATTACCTCATCTCCAATCAAAAAACCCGATTTCATAGCTAAAGAGTCGCCAAGAACTACAGTATCGCCATTCCCAAAATCCTCAAGACCTCCAGTTACAATATTTTTAGTTATTAGTTCTTTATGATTTAAATCTTTTTTTGAAATACCATAAACCAAAGATCCTTTCACATTTCGACGGTTCGAAATTAAAGCTTGCTTTTCTATTGCCGGAATAACTTGATTAATACCTTCAATTTTTAACAAATCTTTTTTTGTTTGCGAAATATCTACAAATTCATTGAGAGGATATAATGCTATATGACCATTAAAACCAATAATACGCTCTGTAAATTCCTTACGAAATCCGTTCATTACAGATGTGACGATAATTAAAGTAGCTACTCCTAAAGCGATTCCGATAAGTGAAAATGCAGCAATAGCAGAAATTGCTTTTTCTCTACCTTTAGACCTGATATATTTCCAGGCCAATATGAACTCTGTTTTCATTCTTATTTAGAAAACCTTTCTATCAAATCATTCATGCTAAGTTCTATAATTTCTTGAGTAGCACGGTTTTTTAATTCAACAACTCCCATAGATAATTTTTTCTGTCCAATAATAATCTGCCAAGGGATACCGATCAAATCAGCATCGTTTAACTTTTCACCTACAGACAAGTTCCTATCGTCGAATAATATTTCTTTTTTAATTGACAATGCTTCGTAAATTTTTCGAGCTGCATTTTTACAGTCTTCATTCTTTGTATGGAGATTTAATATAGTAATGTCAAAAGGGGCTATCGATTCAGGCCAGATAATGCCTCGCTCATCATGAGAAGCCTCTATAACTGCGGCAATTAATCTAGATACTCCAATTCCATAGGAACCCATCTCAGGATAAAGCTTTTCTCCATTTTCATCTAGTACAAAAGCATTCATTGACTCAGAATATTTTTTTCCAAAATAAAAAATGTGACCAACTTCAATCCCCTTGGAAATCTGTAATTGACTTTCTGGAATCGGAGAGGTTTTTGGGTCATATTTTTCATTTGTAACAGCAAATGTAGTCATCAATTCTTCATCTGAAGCACTAAGTAAATTTTTGTCATAGTATAATGTGCTTTCACCTGTTTCTGCCAAGATTTGAAATTCATGGCTCATGTTTCCACCTATTGCTCCAGAGTCTGCCTGTACAGGTATAGGAGTTAATCCCATTCTCCTAAAAGTCTGAATATAAGCTTTGAAAATCTTTTTGTAAATTTGCTTTGCTTGCTCATAAGATGAGGCAAATGAATAACCGTCTTTCATCAAAAACTCGCGTCCCCGCATAACTCCGAATCTAGGACGAATTTCATCTCTGAATTTCCAATGAATTTGATATAAAATCGTCGGCAATCCTCTGTAACTTTTTACATATTTTCTAAATATATCAGTTGCTTGCTCTTCATTGGTAGGACTATATAAAAATTGACCTTCTTTACGGTCGGTAATTCTAAGCATTTCTTTTCCATAGGCGTCATAACGTCCGCTTTCTATCCATAATTCTGCAGGTTGAATAGTCGAGAAAAATACTTTATTAGCGCCAATTCTATCTTGCTCTTCACATATAATTTTTGTGATTTTATCCAAAACTCTTACGGCCAAAGGTAGCCAACAATATATGCCTGAAGCAGTTTGTGATATCATTCCAGCTCTTAGCATTAGACGATGTGAAGCAATTTTCGCTTCAGCTGGAATGTCTTTAGAAGTAGGAGCAAAAAATTCAGAAAATAGCATAACATTCACCATAAAAATCTATTTGAATATAACATTTTTTAGCAATGATAGTAAATTACTATCCATTCGATAAATAATATCTTTAAAAACAAAAAGAAATAAGATAGGTTACTTACAATTGGAGTTTGATAATGTTAAAAAAAGGTTCAAGTCTAATTTGGATATATGGTAAACATGCAGTAACAGCTGCTTTATCTAATAAAAAAAGAAAAATATTAAAAATAGTTATCTCAACTCAAACAAAAGATTTTATAGAAGATATAGATACGCGAAATATAAAAATCGAAATTGTTGATAAAACCTTTTTTGTTAAGCAATTCGGAAAAGACGTAATTCACCAAGGAATAGCATTGCTAGCAGAACCTTTGAAAGAAGTTTTTTTAGAAGATGTATTAGATGACGATAGACCTTTCATATTTTTGGATCAGGTTACAGATCCTCAAAATATAGGAAGCATTCTTAGAGCTGCTGCTGTATTTGGCGCTAAAGCGGTAGTTTTGCCTGAGAGCAACAGTCCTGAGTTAACGGCTTCAATTATGAAGATTGCCTCTGGAGCAGTAGAAACAGTGCCTCTCATAAAAGTAAAAAATCTTGTGCAATCTATAAAAATGCTTAAGGAAAAAGGTTATTGGTGTGTGGGACTAGATGAAAGAGGAAACAAACAACTTTACGAAATAGATTTGAAGGTAAAGCTAATACTAATAATAGGAAGTGAAGGTCATGGTATGAGACGTTTAACTCGAGAAAACTGTGATTTTCTAGTTAAGCTGCCTTATTGGAAAGACTTTTCCACTTTAAATGCCTCACAAGCAGCAACAATCTCTTTATATGAAGTATTAAAACAAAAAAGGAGTAATTAATGAACGAATATCTTTATCCTTTAATTGCATATATATGCGGCTCAATACCTTTTGGATTGATTTTATCTGAATGCTTTGGAAAAGGCGGATTGAGAGAAAAGGGCTCAAAAAATATAGGAAGCACAAATGTTTTAAGGACTCAAGGAAAACTATTAGGGGCACTAACACTTATTTGTGATTTCTCCAAAGCTCTGTTGCCTTGTTATTTTTTATCAACGGAATCTGAATGCTGTAATTTACTTATTCTTGCAGCACCAACTATCGGGCATATTTTCCCGATTTGGTTAAAGTTTAAAGGAGGGAAGGGTATTGCTACATATTTTGGTACAATAGCTTCAATTTCTTGGTTATTTTTTCTATTGACAGCTGTTGTTTGGATAATAATGTTTATCATTACAAGAATCTCCTCGGTCTCGTGTCTAACATCAGTAGCATGTAGTTTGGTTATTTTTGAGTTTTTTCCCACATTTGTGAATAAACAATTTTGGGTGCTGTTTTTATTGATAATTCTTATATTTATAAGGCATAGGGAAAACATTCGCAGATTGTGGAATAGAGAAGAAAAGCGTCTATA
>CAZEAT010000005.1:0-10013 GCA_964510175.1 uncultured Holosporaceae bacterium | reverse complement strand
CTCTATTGAAAAAAATAGCAGATGCTCCTCCTGTGCTGTCATTTCTAGGAAATAAAGAGGCTTTAAAAAGCTTTAATCATCGGAAAGTAATTTCAGTAGTTGGAGCAAGAAATTCTTCAATTATGGCCAATAAATTTTGTGTTCAATTGGTTGATGACTTAGGACGTAATGATGTAGTGATTGCTTCAGGCCTTGCTAGAGGTATCGATTCCCAAGCGCATGTGGCAAGTTTAGAATATGGAACTATTGCTATATTGGCTTCTGGTATTGATATAATTTATCCTCAAGAAAACACAAAATTATATAATCAGATTAAAGAAAAAGGAGCTATTTTTGCGGAAATGCCATTCGGGACGGCTCCACAAGCACACTTATTTCCAAAGCGCAATCGAATAATTGCCGGAATATCAATGGGAACAGTCATAATTGAAGCGGCCAAAAAATCTGGATCTTTAATAACCGCTAGATATGCTTTAGAATATAATCGAGATGTATTTGCAGTACCAGGATTTCCTCTAGATATTAGAAGTGAAGGAGGAAATAATCTTATAAAAGAAGGGGCGGTTATGGTTCTTTCTGCTCAGGATATTCTAGACTATATATTCCCATCGTGTCAGCAAGAAGAGATTCAGTTTAGCAATTCCTCGGCGCTGATTCAAAGTGAAGAATCTGATAAAGATATTAATAGGCAGATTTTAAACAGCTTAAGCACTACACCTATAACTATTGACGAGTTAATTTCTTCTATTAAACTTCCTCCTCAAAAAGTTTTAACAGCGGTAATCGAGTTAGAACTGGAAAATAAAGTTGCTAGTTTACCCGGACAAAAAATATGTTTATTATCTACGAGTTAAAAAGGTTTCAGTATGCGTTTAGTAATTGTAGAATCTCCGGCAAAAGCCAAAACTATAAATAAATATTTGGGCTCAGGATACAAAGTAATGGCGAGCTATGGTCACATAAGAGACTTGCTATCCAAAGATGGCAGTGTACAACCTGACAACAACTTCGCAATGACTTGGCAGATGAGTGAACGCGGGAAAAAATGTATTCAAGATATTACAAAACAGTTAGGCAGTTGTGAAGAACTATTGCTGGCAACCGACCCTGATAGAGAAGGGGAAGCTATTTCTTGGCATATCAAGGAAGTATTAAGTCAAAAATTAACTAATGTACCAGTTAAAAGAATAGCCTTTCATGAGATTACTAAAAATGCAATTAAGGAAGCAATTGCTCATCCTAGAGATATAGATTCTTTTTTAGTCGATGCTTATCTTGCTAGGAGAGCTTTGGATTATCTTGTAGGTTTTACACTATCTCCGATTTTGTGGAGAAAACTTCCTGGAAGTAAATCGGCCGGTCGAGTACAATCGGTTGCACTTCGCATTATTACAGATAGAGAAACAGAAATAGAAGCTTTTCAAAAGAGAGAATATTGGTCTATAGAAGCGCAATTTAAAGCTCCAGACAATAAATTGTTTCCTGCACATTTAACTCATTACAATAATAAAAAACTGGATAAATTTGATATTCAAAATGAGAAAGATGCTCAATCTATAGTTGAAAACTTAGTAGGCAAACAATTCTTTGTAAGCAATGTAGAATCAAAGACTGTCAAGAGAAATCCTGCTCCGGCATTTATTACTTCTACTCTGCAGCAGGAAGCATCCAGAAAATTAGGCTTTAGTGCCAAAAAGACAATGCAATTGGCTCAAAATTTGTATGAAGGTGTAGATATAGGTGGAGAAACCATTGCACTAATTACATATATGAGAACAGATAGTATTAATTTATCAAAAGATGCAATTGATAAAATACGGTCTGTAATTTTAGAAAAATACGGATCAGAATTTATTCCTGCTAAGCCTAGGATATACACAACAAAAGTAAAAAATGCTCAGGAGGCTCATGAAGCTATTCGTCCGGTAGACGCAGGAATAATTCCTGATTCTCTTAAGGCAAAAATCACCCCGGATTTATTAAAACTCTATACTTTAATTTGGAAAAGAGCTGTTGCATCGCAAATGAGCTCAGCGGAATTTAATCAGGTACAAGTCGATATTAGTGATAAAGATAAAAATATCTTTAGAGCCAATGGTAATTCTCTTATTTTTGAAGGATTCTTAAAAGTATATGTTGAAGGTACTGACGATATACAGGAAGAAGAAAACGACTTATTACCACCGCTGAAAACTCAAGATATAACTCCTCTTGAAAAGATAGAACCATCGCAACATTTTACGACACCTCCACCAAGATTTTCCGAAGCTAGTTTAGTTAAAAAACTAGAAGAATTGGGAATAGGAAGACCTTCTACATACGCCACTATTCTTCAAGTTTTGCAGGACAGAGGTTATGTAAAATTAGTAAAAAAGTTTTTCATTCCTGAAGTACGAGGAAGATTAGTTACTACATTTTTAGTAAATTTCTTTAGTAAATATCTGGAATATGGTTTTACGGCAGATATGGAGCAATCTCTGGATGACGTTTCCAATGGAGGTAAATCTAAAGATGAGGTTTTAGGTAATTTTTGGAAAGAATTTTATTCAACAGTTGAAAAAACTAAGAGTATTAAGATATCGGATGTGATTGATAAACTTAATCAAGCTATGGAAAAATTTCTCTTTACCAAAGAAAGTGGAGAAATATCTCGACAATGCCCAGAATGTGGAAAAGGTGAATTAAGCTTAAAAATAGGGCGTTTTGGTTCATTTATTGGCTGTTCGAGATATCCAGAATGTAACTATGTTAAAAAATTAGATTCTATTCAAACAGAGAATGATGAAAAAGTAATGTTAACTTCTTCAGAGTATCCAAAATTTATTGGTAATGATGAAAATAATGTGGAAATTTACTTAAAAAAAGGCCCTTATGGATTGTACCTGGAAAAGAAAGGAAACTCCTCGGAGAAAAAAGAGAAACCAAAAAGAGCCTCTCTTCCAAAATTTATTACTACAGAGCAAATAAATACTCAGATAGCAGAATTTTTATTTAATTTGCCTAAAACTATAGGTTCATATGAAAACAATGAAATAAAAATAGGTATAGGTAAGTTTGGCCCTTATGTACTGTTTAAAGGAAAATATGTGTCTATTCCTAAACCAGAAAATATATTTTCTATAACAGAAGAAGAAGCCATTGATTTACTAAAACAAAAGAAATTTATTTAGTAAAGAGTGATTAAAAATAAAAAATTAGAATATTAGTACGGACCAAGATAATTGAACTATTGATATTTTTGTAACTCTGTACTTTTGATGTTTTGTTGATTATACAAATATACATTTAACATAATCAATATTATTTAATAAATATACTGAAAAAATTATTCAATATATTTAATTAATCTTTTGTTAACCATGCTGTTATATTATATACTGTGAGAAAATATAGTTAAACGGAGGAAAAATGAAAAAACTATTATTAGGAGCAGTTATGGCTGCATTATTTATGAGTGATGCATCTGCTTTGACAAAAACTGCTCGAGCAACTATTGATCAGGAACAAATTATGGCTATTGGAGCAAATCATGAATCCAAAATCAGTCCTGCAATGCAACAACTATCGGGATTAGAAGCTATTATTACTTCGCATTGGTTAAAAGAAGATTCACTTAAAGTAAAAGAAATTACTTCGCAGTTAAATACATTAAAAAAGAATGTTCGTATTTTGATTGCCTTTTTAGAACCATTTTTAACTGACAAGAAAAAGGCTTCTGTGATAACCGCTAGTGTAAATAAAACAGTAACCGCTATTAATGCTATTCAAACCGCAGCTATTGCATTAAAAACCAACCCTAATACTTCCACTATTTGTTCAAAACAAATTATTGATGCATTAACGGTGGCAAAAAACAGTCTAACTGGATTTAATGGAACAAATCCTGCTAGCCCAATAGCTACTGCAATGACAAATGTTACAACTGCTTTGACTAATGCAATAAACGCTATTAACCAGAGTGTAGCAGCGGCAGCAACGACAGTATCAACACCTTCTGTTAGCACTGGAGGAAGAGGAAGAAGATAAAAGAGATTTTTATTAAATCATTATAAAAAAGTTCATCGTTTAGATGGACTTTTTTTATAACTATACTAATAATATATAGTTAAAGTTCTAATTAAATGTTAAGGAACTTTTGATATTTCATTACCAAAGCATTTTCACTTTTCATAGAGAAATTATAGTAATTTTTTCTTATTCCAATTTGTTCAAGTCCTGCTTTTAAGTACAAATGTTTCGCGATGAAATTATTTTCTGAAACCTCTAAAAAAATTATATTATTAGGTGAACTATGATTTATCACAGCTTGCAATAACTTATATCCCAATCCTTTATTTCTTCACGCATAACTAACTCCAAAGGTTATAATCTCGATTTCATTCAAAACTCTTCTGCATAGAATAAACCCGCCTTCTTGATAAAATCCAAAATAAGCTTTATTAGAAAGCATCTCTACAAATTCTTGAGTTGACCAGCTTTGGTTAAAGCATTCTTTATGGATTTTGCTTATTGTTGATGCATCGGAAATTAATAGGTTTCTCATTGAAAATAATTTTTTAAAAATCGAAAATAAATATTTTCTAGAGTTTTTAAATCTTTTATTTTAGCTCTTTCATTACATTGATGAATAGTAGCGTCTTGCAGGCCAAATTCGATAACATTACAATATCTTATCATATAACGACCATCAGAAGTTCCGCCACCAGCTGAAAATTCAGGAACTAATCCCGTTTCTTTTTGAATTGCCTGAGTTAATTGTTTCTGTAAATTTATATCATCACAACAATAAGCTTCTCCGCTTATCCGGAAGTCTAGTTTAACATTATAAGGTTCTGAAATTTTCTCAAAAACATTTTTAATCGTTTCTGATGTATAATCTCCTCCGAAACGAATATTAATATTTGCAGAGCTTTCTCCTGGAACTACATTTTCTGCATAATTGCCTGTATATAAAAGAGTTGGTTCCAAATTGGTTTTTGGATAACGTTTATCAGAATATTTCCAATTATATTTCTTAAGCTCTGAAATGAGATTACACAGTTTCATAAGAGAATTATCATAACTCTCAGGATATGCTGCATGTCCTTGTTTGCCATTTATTTTAATATTGATATTAGCACTACCACGATGTCCAATATATACTCTATCCCCTATTCTTTCTTTAGATGAAGGTTCTCCTATCAAACAATCATCTGGAATGAATTTATTTTTATTCGCCCATTCCAAAAGAGAACGTATACCTTGATAAGTTCCTATTTCTTCATCTCCTGTAATAAAAACATATATTTCACCGGGAAAATCTGAACTTATAAATTTTCCCAATGCGCAACAAAAGGCAGAAATTCCGCCTTTCATATCTGCCACTCCTCTGCCTATTAAATAACCATCTGAAATAACAGGCGTAAATGGTTCAGTATCCCACATATCGCCAGCAGGAACTACATCTGAATGACCTAAAAATCCAAACTTCTTCCCCTGCCCTTTGGTATATCTAGCAAATAAATTCTTTACTGTATTTTGTCCTTCTGAAAACTCTAAAATCCTACTTTCAAAGCCTAAATTGTTCAGAAAATTATTTATATAATCTATCGCTCCATCATCATAAGGAGTCACACTTCTGCAACTTATTAAGTCTGAGCAAAATTGAACAACATCCATTAATTATGTCCTTAAAAGTTCATTGATAGCCGTTTTCTTACGTGTTTGTTCAGTGACTTTTTTTACTATTACTGCACAGTACAAACTTAATCCATTAGATGTTGGATAATTTCCTGGAACTACAACAGAATATGGAGGAACTTTACCGTAGAAAATATCCCCTGTTTCTCTATCTATGATTTTAGTAGAAGCAGAAAGCATAACTCCAGTACCTAACACCGCTCCCTCACCTACTATTACTCCTTCAGTGACAGCACTTCGAACTCCTATAAAACAATTATCCTCGATAATAACAGGTGTTGCTTGTAAAGGTTCTAGTACCCCACCTATAGTTACTCCGTCAGAAATATGGCAATTTTTACCTATTTGAGCGCAGCTTCCAACTAATGCATTAGAATCAATCATAGTATTGGAATCAATAAAAGCGCCTATATTTATAAAACAAGGCATTAGTACTACGGATTTTGCTATGTAAGCCCCTTTCCTTACTAAACTTCCTGGAACTGCTCTAAATCCACTTTGTAAAAAATGTTCTTCATTCCACCCTTGAGTTTTTAGAGGAACTTTATCAAAAAAAGAACAAATCTCCGTTGGCATAACTACGGAATTACTATATTTGAAAAACAGCAAAATAGCTTTCTTTAGATAATCATTAACATGCCATTGACCGGAGATTTTTTCAGCTATACGCAGTTCTCCATTATCAAGCTTTTCAATGACTTGATTTATATACGAAATATTATCTGATTCGCCATTCCATAATTTTTCAATTTCTTCTTTTAACATATTAAACCTTAAACACTTGCAATATCTGGAGCATCTACGGCTTTCATTCCTACAACATGATATCCGGAATCAGCGTGAACAATTTCACCTGTAACTCCACTTGCTAAATGACTTAATAAATATACGCCTGTTCCGCCGACATCTTCTAATGTGGTGTTTCTTTTTAACGGAGAATTATACTGGTTCCATTTTAAAATATATCTAAAGTCATCAATTCCACTTGCTGCCAATGTTTTTACAGGGCCTGCTGATAATCCATTTATTCGAATTCCTCTATCTCCAAAGTCTACAGCTAGATATTTAATACTAGCCTCCAAAGCAGCTTTTGCAACGCCCATAACATTGTAATTTGGCATCACTCTTTCAGCTCCCAAATATGTCAATGTCAAAATAGAAGCGTTTTCAGATAAAAACTCTTGAGCACATTGACAAACTGCAGTTAGAGAATAGCAAGAAATATCCATTGTTCTTAAAAAGTTAGCTCTGGAAGTGTTGACGTATTTTCCCATTAATTCATTCTTATCTGAAAACGCAATTGCATGAACAATGAAGTCAATTTTACCGAACTTTTTTCCAAGATAAGAAAATAAACTTTTTAAACTTTCATCATTTGTAACATCACATTCGACAAGTTCTATTTCTCCAAGAGAATCAGCCAAAGGTTTAACCCTTTTGTATAATGCTTCGGATTGATAACTAAATACCATCTCGGCGCCTTGATTAGCTAATTCCTTCGCAATTCCCCAACCAAGAGAACGCTCATTGGCAATTCCCATTACTATGCCTTTTTTCCCACTCATCAATCCCATTATTTTTCTCCGATTTTATTTTTCAAAATGTTAGATGCCCGAAAAGTTATAGACTTACGAGGACTTATCATTGTTTCTTTTAATGTCTTAGGATTCCTACCAATTCTCTCTTTTTTATCTCTTACGGAAAAAGTACCAAATCCTGTGATTTTAACTGTTTCTCCTTCCATTAGAGCTCCACTAATTTCCGAAAAAACCTCATCCACAAAATCTAAGGCTTCAAACTTAGTGGCATCAAAGACATCTGTAATTTTTGTAGCTATATCTGCTCTGGTCAATGTTTTTATTTTTTCCATATTTCACCTATAACTTAATGAGTGTCGCTCCCCAAGTAAAGCCTGCACCCATGGATAACAATACTACATTACCAATACCCATAATCGAATCTTTTATTTCATTTAAAGCCAAAGGAATTGTAGCCGCTGAAGTATTAGAATGTTTGTCGATGGTAATTAATACCTTTTCCATTGGTAAATGTATAACCTCAGCCAACTTATTTATTATGCGAATGTTTGCTTGATGCGGAATAACTAAATTAATATCATCAATAGTTAAATGATTATCCTCAAGCAATTCTTCAAATGATTCTTTAAATTTTTCAATGGCAATCTTAAAAACTTCCCCACCCTGCATTTTAACAAATCCAGATGTTTGAGTTGTAGCCACGCCTCCGGTAGTATTTAGATAATCCCAGAAATTCCCATCAGCATGAATACGGCTATACTGTATTCCTTTATCGGTATTTTCTTCTCCTTTGAGAACTACTGCTCCTGCTCCGTCACCAAAAAGAACACAACTGGATCTGTCTTGCCAATCTAAGACTTTAGAGAAACTATCAGCTCCTATTACTAATGCGGTTTTGCATTTCCCTGATTTTATAAAAGAATCAGCAATGTCTAGTGCATATATAAAACCACTACAAGCTGCGCTTATATCTAGTGCTCCACAGCCATTTATAATTCCTAATTCTTTTTGTACCAAGCAAGCTGTAGCTGGAAATGTATAATTACCGGTAGTTGTTCCTAATACTATAAGTTCTATATCATTTGGAAGCATATTCGCAAACTTTAAAGCTTCTTGAGCAGCTTCAGTTGCCAAAGAAGCGGTACTTTCCCCTTCCTCAATTATATAGCGTTGTTTAATTCCAGTTCTTTTGGATATCCATTCATCAGATGTATCAATTGTCTTACTTAATTCGTCATTAGTTATACATCTTTTAGGCAGAGCACCACCAAAGCCGACCAATACCGATTTCATATTTTTTCTTCCGTTTCATAGTGAACTTTTGACTTCGCAAGCTGTTCATTAATGCGAACAAAAATATTTTCTTTCAATACATTCATTGTGAACTTTACAGCATGAGCAAATCCTATTTCATCTGTTCCGCCATGACTCTTTACAACCACACCATTTAATCCTAATAGAATTGCTCCATTGTATAAACGGGGATCCATTTTCTTTTTTAACTTCGTTAAAGCAGGTAAAGCCATTAAAGCACCTATTCTAGATAAAAATGAATCTGCCAAAGCTTTTTTTAATTCAGATACTATATATTTAGCTGTACCTTCCATGGTTTTTAGAAATACATTGCCAGTAAAACCATCTGTAATAATAACGTCGACGTTACCTTTTGCAATGTCATCGCCTTCAACAAAACCGACATAATTACTAAACAATTTTTTTAACATCTCTGAAGTCTGTTTAACGAGTTTATTTCCCTTTGCATCCTCCGAACCAATATTTAACAATGCTAATGAAATATCATCTTTATCGAAAACAGTCCTGGCTAAAGCTTCACCCATTATTGAAAAATCAACCAAATTTTTAACTGTACACTCAGCATTTGCACCTAAATCAAGACATATTGTTCTTCCATTTTCTCCTGGAAGAATAGAAGCAATTGCTGGTCTATCGACTTCATCAATAGTTTTGAGGATAATCTTTGCCAAAGCCATATATAGACCGGTATTTCCTGCAGAAACTACAGCCGAAGCTTCTCCATCTTTTACAGCTTGAATAGCTAGTCCCATGCTGGAATTTTTGCCGGTACGCAGAGAAGACATTACATCCATATCTGAAGTAACAACCTCTTCAGTATGACGAATATCATAGGATAAATCGGCAGGTAACAAAAACTTATTACGGTTTAAAATGTCAGCATTACCGTAAATAAGAAAATGATATCCTGAAGAACCAAATTGAGCTATCCCCTTAAGAATAGCATTTGGAGCATTATCGCCTCCCATTGCGTCTATAGCGATAACTTTTAAATCAGACATTATTATGCTTGACGTTTATCTTTTAGAATTTGCTTTCCGTTATACATTCCGCAAACTTTACAAGCATGATGCGGAAGTTTGGCTTCTCCACAGTTTGGACAAGCGACGGTATTTATTGGTGTCAAAGCCAAGTGAGATCTACGCATATCTCTTCTGGATTTCGAAATTTTTTTCGTTGGTGTCGCCATATTAACTCCTAATAATTTCTTTACAACTTGTTGCTTATTTACACAAAAAATGCAAAAATTTCAAGTGGTAAACATTTATAATTATCAAAACTTATAAGACTTTTGGTTTTTTAAAAATTACTGTATAATGGTGACAGTAAATTCAGGAATTTAATGATGACAGATGAAAAAGAAGAATATAGTGCGCGGTCTATAACCGTATTAAGAGGATTGGAAGCTGTAAAAAAGCGTCCAGGTATGTATATTGGAGACACCGATGATGGTACAGGTCTTCATCATATGGTTTTCGAAGT
>CAZEAT010000004.1:26405-28688 GCA_964510175.1 uncultured Holosporaceae bacterium | reverse complement strand
AACTGGAGTTACAGGCATTGCTGCAGCTTTTACGGACTCATCACGGTCTAATAATTCGATGACTGCGATAGGAGCCATATCTCCTTCACGAAATCCGCACTTTACGATACGTGTATATCCGCCGTTTCTACTGGCATAACGTTCTGCAAGAGGGCCAAACACTTTTGTTACTAAGCTATTATCTCTTAATTTTGCGAACAGATTTCTCTTATTTGCAATAGAGTTATTTTTTCCGAGAGTAATCATCTTCTCTACATAAGGACGCAAATCCTTTGCCTTTGGAAGAGTAGTTACTATCTGCTCATACTTTAAAAGAGACTTAGCGAGACTGTTAAACAGAGCCATTCTCTGAGAAGTCCTTCTGTTAAATTTTCTACCACTAATTCTATGACGCATTATAATCCCCTTACAATTTACCGTGTATCTTTCTGGCTACCTCATCGATATTCTCAATAGGCCAACCTTGAACAGACATTCCTAAATACAATCCCATCTGCGAAAGCACTTCTTTGATTTCGTTTAGAGATTTCCTACCAAAGTTTGGAGTACGAAGCATCTCGCTTTCCGTTTTCCTGACTAAATCACCAATGTAGACAATATTATCGTTCTTCAGACAATTCATTGAACGTACGGATAACTCCAAATCATCAACTTTCTTTAACAAACTCTCTGGGAATGGCAATTTCTTCTCATCTCCAGCGATATCTTCTTCTTCCTCTTCCTCAAAGTTAATAAACTTCTGGAATTGATCTTGAAGAATACGAGCTGACATTGCTACAGCATCTTCTGGAGAAATCGAACCATTAGTTTCCACTTCCATGATTAACTTATCATAATCAGTAGCCTGCCCAACACGAGTATTCTCGACTTTATAAGATACCCTTTTCACAGGATTGAAAATCGAATCAATAAAAAGAGTTCCTACAGGAGCGTTTTCAGTTCTATTTTGATTTGCTACAACATAACCTCTTCCTACAGAAACTGTCATTTCCATATTTAATGTAGCACCTTCTGCCAAAGTACAAATATGATGCTCTGGATTCAGTAATTCAATTTCCGCACCTAATTCAAACATCTGAGCAGTTACTTCACAAGGTCCAACAGCTTTTAACTTCATTTTTCTCGGAGTATCACTTTCCAATTTTAAAGGAAGTGCCTTTATATTTAAAATTATATCAGTAACATCCTCCGCAACTCCTGGAATTGTAGAAAACTCATGTACAACTCCATCAATCCTTACGGAAGTAACGGCTGCGCCTTTTAAAGAAGATAACAAAACTCTACGTAGAGCATTACCTAAAGTTACCCCAAATCCTCTTTCTAAAGGTTCAGCTATCACCACACCTTTATACTCATTGAGCTCCGCCCTGGCTCCATTTACCTGGAGCTTATAAGGCTTTATCAAATCTTGCCACTGCTTCTGTATCACTTTTAACCTCTATGCCTAAACTCTACGACGCTTTGGTGGTCTGCAACCATTATGAGGAATTGGAGTTACATCTCGAATAGAACCTACAACCAATCCTAAAGTCTGAAATGTCCTCAAAGCAGATTCTCTACCTGAACCAGGCCCCATTACTTCTACATCGATATTTTTCATGCCGTGTTCCATAGCTTTCGATGCAGCTTTTTCAGCAGCAACCTGAGCAGCATAAGGAGTAGATTTACGAGAACCTTTAAATCCCAAACTCCCAGAAGAACTCCAAGCAATCGCATTGCCTTGAGCATCCGTTATAGTAATCATAGTGTTGTTAAATGTTGAATTAACATGAGCAACACCTGAAACAATATTTTTTCTATCTTTTCTCTTTAATTTCTGAGTACCTTTATAAGCCATAATAATGTAAACCTCTTATTACTTTGTCACTTTTTTCTTACCAGGAATAGATATTGCTCTTCCTTTTCTTGTACGAGCATTGGTATGAGTCCTCTGCCCTCGAACAGGAAGTCTTTTTCTATGTCTAAATCCTCTGTAACAGCCGAGATCCATTAATCTCTTTATACTCATTGCAACAGTACGTCTTAGATCTCCTTCAACCTGATAGTTTTTATCTATAAACTCTCTAATCTTTAAAATTTCATCATCAGTCAGTTCAAAAACTCTTTTTTCTGCAGGTATGCCTAACTCTCGACAAATATCACCTGAACGTTTTGGACCAATACCATATATATACCTTAAAGCAAATTCAACACGTTTCTTATCAGGTAAATTAACACCAGCTATACGGGCCACGAACTATCTCCTCTCTTAATTATTTATTTCCAATTTTATCTATTCCCATA
>CAZEAT010000004.1:0-26305 GCA_964510175.1 uncultured Holosporaceae bacterium | reverse complement strand
GCACATGTCTGCCTTTTTGAAATCCTTTCTACCACAACATCACTACTCACTTCAAGCTCAAGAACTCTAATTTTATCTCTTAAAGTTCCATTTTCCATCGAATCTAAAAATTCTGCTTGAGATATTTTACGTGGATATCCATCTAAAATAACTAATTGCCCAGAATTTACTCCCTCTACAATTCTATTGCCAACTATTTCATTTACAATATCATCTGAAACTAAACGCCCGGCATCCATCTCCGCTTGAACTTTTAAACCAAGTTCAGTTTCTCGACTTCTTTCTTCTCGCAATAGATTCCCTGTAGATAAATGTACTGCATCATAATCATTCCTTATATGTGCCGCTAACGTACCTTTTCCCGAACCAGGAGCCCCTAACAAAACTAATATTAATGCTGTTGCTTGTCCCATCATTTCCTCCGTTTTTCCATTTTCTTCAAGACACCTTTATACTGATGAGAAAGTACATGTGTATAAATCTGAGAAATTGTATCAATTGTTACTCCGACTATAATCAATATACCAGTACCTCCAAATATAAAGTGTACACCAAACTGCGCATTTACAAAATCAGGAACTAAACAGACAAAAGACATGTATAATGCTCCGACTGTAGTTAATCTGGTCAAAATATAATCCAAATATTCAGCGGTAGCTTTACCTGGTCTTACTCCGGCAACATATCCTCCAGCTTTTTTCAAATTATCAGCTGTTTCTGTAGGATTAAATACCACTGCAGTATAGAAGAATGAAAAGAAAATCACTAAAACCACAAATATTCCCGAGAATATTATTGAGCCAGAACCTCTTCCACCAAAGACATCTAAAAATGCTGAGATATATTCGTTATCTGTATTCAAAAAACTTGCCGCCACCATAGGCAATGAAAGCAATGAATAGGCAAAGATTGGTGGAATAACACCTGCAGAGTTAATTTTTAAAGGAAGATGATTTACAGAGTCCATATTGTAACGTCCTTGAGCCATCATTGCCTGACGCTGAGGATAGCTTATAGGAACTTTCCTTTGAGCTCTTTCCATAAAGGCTACGAAAAAGATAATGGCCAAAGCGATAGCGAAAACAAATACCACAGCCATAACTGAAAGAGCACCTGCTCTACCCTGTTCTAAAATCGTAAAGATACTTGCTGGCATATTGGCAACGATACCGGCAAAAATCAATAAAGAAGAACCGTTTCCGACACCTCGAGAAGTCATTTGCTCCCCAAGCCATACAAGAAACAATGTTCCACAAATCAAAGATGGTACAGCAATTACAGGAAATAGATTTCCAATTACTACTGGAGAATGTTCTAAATTCATCAACCAAAGACTAATTCCCCAGGATTGAAATCCTGCAACAAAAATAGTCAAATACTTCGTATACTGATGAATTTTTTTACGTCCGGTTTCTCCTTCTTTTTTCAAGGCTTCTAAAGTAGGTGATACCATTGTCATTAACTGAATAATGATAGAAGAAGAGATGTATGGCATAAGGTTTAGGGCAAAAATAGTCATACGCCCTAAAGCACCTCCGGAAAACATGTTAAACATGCCTAAAAATCCACTTCCACCAAGATGGCGACTAGCCAAATCTGCAATAACAGTTGGATCTAATCCAGGAAGAGGTATATAAGTACCTATCCTATAAACAAAAAGAGCTAATATTGTAAAAAGCCACCTCTTCTGCAAATCAGAAGCTTTTGAAAAAGTTTCTAAACTAAAACCTTGATTAAAAATGGCGCCAGACATATAAAACCTAAACTATTTGAACTTTTCCGCCAGCAGCCTCAACACCTTTCATAGCAGCATCGGAGGCATAGTTTACAGAAATCTGTAAAGCTGTCTTTAATTCACCTTTTGCAAGCAAACGAAGAACCTTCGCTTTTCTTCTTATTGCCCCAATCTCCTTTAGAGTTTCGATTGTAACTTCTTGATTAGCGCTCAAAACCTTAGCTTCACAAAGCTTCTGCAAATCGCACAAATTTATAAGATCAATATGAGATTTATCATTTAAGGAATTAAATCCTCTTTGAGGCAATCTTCTGTACAAAGGCATTTGACCACCTTCAAACCATACCACTTTACCACGACCTGAGCGAGCTTTTCCTCCCTTATGTCCAAAGGTAGAAGTCTTTCCGCAACCAGAACCAATTCCTCTTCCGAGAGCTTTACTATCTATTCCATTACGAGCTTTTAAACTATTTAATTTAATTTTAGCCATTTGCGACCTCGACCTTTACCAAGTGAGAAACTTTTTTAATCATTCCTCTTACACAGCCATTATCTTCTAAAGTAACTTTCTTACCAATTTTTCCTAAACCAAGACCTTTTAAACAGGCAAGTTGGTTTTTTACGCACCCGATTTTACTCCCTGTTTGAGTAACAATCAAACTACTCGCTTTCGCTACTTTCTTTACCATAGATTACTCCTTACTTTACTGAAGTACGACGAGAGGTCACTTCACTAATTCTTTTTCCACGCTTACTGGCAATGTATCTTGGAGATACAGTTGACCTCAAGGCCTCAAATGTTGCCCTCACCATATTGTGAGGATTGGCTGAACCAATACACTTACTAACTACATCTCTTATGCCTAAAGCTTCGAATACGGCACGCATAGCGCCACCAGCAATAATTCCAGTACCAGCAACAGCGGTACGTAATACAACACGTCCAGCTCCAAATCTACCACAAACATCATGGTGAATTGTGCGACTCTCACGCAAAGGAATTCGAACCATACATCTCTTTGCTTTTTCAGCTGCTTTCTTCACAGCGTCTGAAACCTCTCTGGCTTTTCCATTAGCATAGGCAATTCTACCTTTTCCATCACCAACAATTACCAAAGCCGAAAATGAGAACCTTTTTCCTCCTTTTACAACCTTAGCTACACGATTTATTGCTACAAGTTTTTCAATGTAAGCTGTTTCTTCACGACTCATAAACTTAATCCTTAAAATGACAATCCACCGCTACGAGCACCATCAGCAAGAGCTTTCACTCTGCCGTGATAGTTATAGCCACCTCTATCAAAAATTACTTCTTTAATTCCTGCTTCAATTGCTTTCGCTGCAATCATTGTTCCAACTCTATTTGCAGCATCGCAGTTCGACTTTTTATCAGAACGGAAATCTTTATCTAAAGTAGAAGCTGCACACAAAGTCTTTCCACATGAATCATCAATAATTTGAGCGTATATGTGACGCTCTGATCTAAATACTGAAAGACGTGGTCTTCCAAAAGCTTTTTTACGAATCGCAAAGCGAACTCTTTCTGCTCTACGTTTAAAATTTTCACTAAATCTGGCCATGATTACTTCTTCTTCCCCTCTTTACGATAGACGAACTGACCTTCAATTATAACACCCTTGCCTTTATACGGCTCAGGAGCTCTAAATTTCTGAAGATTCTTAATTACTTCACCTACTCTCTGACTGTTTGCACCTGAAACAACAATAGTTGTAGGATTTTCACAAGCAATCTTAATTCCTTCCGGAATTTCAAAGACTACATCATGACTATACCCAAGTTGCAAAACAAGATTTTTTCCCTGGACGCTGGCTTTATAACCAACACCGACCAAATTTATCTTTTTAACAAAGAGAGTATTTAATCCAGCAACATACTTTGCAACAACAGCTCTGCAGGTACCCCACATGGAACGAGCCATCTTGCTATCATCACAAGGCTTAAAAACAATCTTACCATCAGCGATTTCAGTGGTCACGCTCTCTGGAACTTTAAACTCAAATTCACCATTTTTACCTTTGCCAGAAATGACGCCATTATTAACGGAAACTGTCACACCAGCTGGAATCTCTATAGGATGCTTTCCAATTCTTGACATTTTTAGAACACCTTACACAAAACTTCGCCACCAACATTCTGTTCTTTAGCTTCAGCGTCGGACATAATGCCCTTTGATGTGGACAAAATATAAATACCAAATCCGTTATAAACAGCATTTACTTTTTTAATTTTAGAGTAAACTCTACGACTTGGTTTAGAAACTCTATCTAACATATTAATAACCGGCTTACCTTCATAATATCTTAGGTCTACCCTCAAAAAGTTACGACCATCAACGGTTATTTCTTTGAAACCATTGATATATCCTTCTCTTTCCAATACGCCTAAAATACCGGCTTTCATTTTGGATGATGGGATATCAACTGTTTCAAAATAACGACCGCAAGCATTTTTAATTCTTGCGAGCATATCCGAAATAGGATCTGTCATCATTTTCTAATACTCCTTACCAACTTGCCTTGCGAACTCCAGGAATCAATCCCTCAGCCGCCATTTCTCTTAACATAATACGAGAAATATTAAATTTTCTGTACACACCACGTGAACGTCCTGTAATCATACAACGATTACGAATTCTTGTAGCTGAAGAGGTTCTTGGCATAGCAGCCAATTTCAATTGAGCCGCAAATCTTTCTTCTGGCGCAATAGTTTTATCCATAATAATAGCTTTTAACTTTGCACGCGTTTCTTTTTTCGCCTTAACTCTCCTGCGAATCCTTTTTGCTGATTCAATACTACTTAAACGAGCCATTTTCTATCCTCTTACGCCATAAACGGGAAATTAAAAGCTTTTAATAATTCTGCTGCATGAGCATCATTATTAGAACTGGTTACAATAACAACATCCAATCCATGAATATTTTCGACATTGCTAACTGCTACCTCAGGAAAAACAATCTGTTCCTTGATACCAAAAGAATAATTTCCATTACCATCAAATGATTTCTTCGGCAATCCACGGAAGTCTCTTACTCTTGGCAACGCAATGTTAATAAGACGATCTAGGAACTCATACATTCTATCTCCACGAAGAGTAACCATTGCTCCAATTTTTTGTCCCTGACGTAATTTAAAACCAGCAATGGATTTACGAGCAACTGTCATTACAGCCTTTTGACCTGCAATCATTGTTAACTCTTCCACAGCTTGCTTTACATATTTACTGTCAGCGACGGCTTCACCCATTCCCATATTAAGAACAATCTTCTTTAAAGCAGGAACTTCTAAGTCATTTTTTAATCCAAGAGCTTTCTTAAGCTGTTGAATTACTTCTTTATTATAATAATCTCTCAAACGAGCCATAATCTTCTCACGTCTAGTTTAATACAGAACCCGTACGTTTTGAAATACGTACTTTCTTACCATCAATTATTTTCATCCCGACACGAGTTGGCTTATCATCAGTGGAATCAACTACCATAACATTTGATGCATGTATAGACTGTTCTTTTTTAATGAGTCCGCCCGGGTTATTCATAGAAGGCTTTTGATGTCTTGTACAAACATTTACACCTTTTACAACAACTCTTCTCTCATCCCTCAAAACCCGTAAAACTTCACCTTTTACGCCTTTGTCTTTTCCAGTGATAACTTGAACTGTATCACCTTTTTTAATACGCCATTTATCCATTATAGAACCTCCGGAGCCAAAGAGATAATTCTCATCATACTCTTAGCTATGCTATCTTTTTTCATATTTTTGTTCAAGCGCAACTCTCTGGTAACAGGACCAAAAACACGAGTTCCCACTGGTTCACCTTGCTTATTGATAAGTACTGCTGCATTTTTATCAAATCTAATAACACTTCCATCTTTACGATGAATTGCAGAAGCTGTTCTTACTACTAAAGCTTGAACCACATCACCCTCTTTAACTTTTCCGTGAGGAATAGCTTCTTTTACTGAAGCTACTATAATATCTCCGACCCTGGCATATCTGCGTTTTGCTCCGCCAAGAACCTTGATGCACATAATTTCTTTTGCTCCTGAATTATCTGCAACAAACAAACGGGATTGCATTTGTATCATAATTATTTACTCCCATCAGAGCTATTGTTAACTACCACCCAAGTCTTAGTTTTAGATATAGGACTGGTTTCACAAATTGCAACGTTATCCCCGACATTGCATTCATTTTTTTCATCATGTGCATGATATTTTTTAGTAACGTTAATATACTTTTTATATCTAGGATGCATAACACGCCTTGTTACCTTAACAGTAACAGTTTTTTCACGTGCGTTACTTGTGACTACACCCTCTAAAATACGCTTAGGCATTTCTTACCTCATTGTTCTGCAGTGATTTTACACACTTGGATATATTTTTGCGAGCATTTTTTATAACATGTGAGGAAACACTTTCGCCCAAAACTCGACGAAAACGCAATCTCATAGCTTCCAACTTCGCAGCATCTAATTCTGCAGTAGATAGATTATTTTCTTTTTTACTCGCCATACTAAGCCTCCCTAACAACTATTTTGGTTAAAATAGGCAGTTTAGCAGCAGCTAATGTTAAAGCTTCTCTGGCAAGACTTTCATCTACTCCATCCATCTCGAACATTATAGTTCCAGGATAAACTCTGCAAGCCCAATATTCTACTCCGCCTTTTCCGCTTCCCATTCTAACCTCAGCTGGTTTTTGAGAAACTGGAACATCTGGATAAATTCTAATCCAAACTTTACCTACACGTTTCATACATCTACTAATGGTACGTCTAGCAGCTTCGATTTGAGCTGCTGTAACACGCGCAGGCTCTAAAGCTTTCAATCCAAAAGAACCAAAACTTAATGTATACCCTCTGGAAGCAACACCGTGTATTTTTCCTTTAAAATGCTTCCTATATTTCATTCTAGCTGGAGATAACATGGTCTACTCCCTCTCTTGTCTTTCGCCGATACGCTTTGGTAAGAACACAGGTTTTGCATTAAACTGCTCTCCTCTGTAAATCCAAACTTTTACACCAATTGCACCATAGGTTGTATTGGCAGTTACAAAGCCAAAATCAATATCTGCTCTTAAAGTCTGAAGAGGAACCTGACCTTCTCTATACCATTCCATACGAGCGATTTCTGCACCACCTAAACGTCCGGAGCAGTTAACACGAATACCTAATCCACCTGCTCTCAAAGTAGATTGAATAGCTCTTTTTACAGCTCTTCTGAAGCCTACCCTTTTTTCAATCTGAGAAGCAATAGAATCAGCAACCAATTTTGCATCGATATCTGGTTTTCTTACCTCGACAATATTTAAAGCAACATCAGAGTCAACAACTTTAATTAAATCAGCTCTTAATTTTTCAATGCCATTACCTTTTTTACCGATAACAACACCTGGTCTAGCTGTATGAATTGTCACAACGACCTTTTTCGCCAATCTTTCCACAGAAATTTTAGAAACTCCTGCTTGATTCAATCTTTGATTTAAGAACTTTCTAAGCTCATAATCCTGACGTAATAATTTTGCGTAATCATTCTTAGAATACCAACAGGAATTCCAATTGCGAATGATTCCCAAACGAAGCGAATTCGGATTTATTTTTTGTCCCATGTTAATCCTCAGTTTCACATAACACTAAAGTCAAACGACTAAATCTCTTGCGGATAGGTGCGCCACTACCTTTCGCACGAGCCATAAACCTTCTGAGAACGACAGCTTTCCCGACATAAGCTTCTTTCACAGTTAATAAATCGATGTTTAAACTATGATTTGTCTCCGCATTGGCAACGGCTGACAAAAGAGTTTTTCTAACATCACGAGCGACAGCTCTTTTACAAAATTTTAAAGCATCCAATGCTTTTGATACCGCCATACCTCTAATCATTTTCGCCACAAGATTAACCTTGCGAGGAGAAGCCAAAACCATACGGTCTTTGGCAACCACATCAATGGAAGTTGGTTGTATACGTAATCTCTTAGCCATTATACAATCTCCATTTATTTCTTATCAGCAGTTTTATCGCCTGCATGACCATTAAAAGTACGAGTTGGAGCAAATTCACCCAATTTATGTCCGACCATTTCTTCAGTCACTAACACAGGAATAAATTTACGACCATTGTGTACAGAAAATGTCACACCAACGAAATCAGGTATCAACGTTGAACGTCTAGACCAAGTTTTAATAGGATCACGACGCCCTGATTCCATCAAAGCCTTTACTTTTTTCATCAAATATCCGTCTACGAACGGACCTTTCCACACTGAACGAGCCACGATCCCACCTATTTCTTTCTGCGAGTTAAAATAAACTTATCAGACGGTTTTGCCTTCCTTCTGGTTTTATAGCCTTTAGTTGGCTTACCCCAAGGAGTAACCGGCTGCCTTCCGCTCTTAGTCTTACCTTCACCACCACCATGAGGATGGTCTACAGGGTTCATAGCAGAACCTCTGTTGAATGGACGCCAACCCAACCAACGACTTCTACCCGCCTTACCCAAAACAACATTCTTCTGGTCTGGATTTGAGACTGCGCCTATAGTAGCACAGCATTCCCCATTTATCAACCTTACTTCTCCAGAAGATAATTTAACAATCACCTTACCCGAATCACGTCCAACAACTTGACCATAGGTTCCGGCCGAACGAGCAAATTGTCCGCCTTTTCCAATACTAAGTTCGATATTGTGAACTACTGTACCAACTGGAATGTTAATCATTTTCATGCAGTTTCCAACCTTTATATCGGTCTTTTCTGATGAAACAACAACATCACCTACTGATAATTTCTGTGGAGCTAAAATATATGCAAATTCTCCGTCAGTATATTTAATCAGAGCGATAAATGCTGTTCTATTCGGATCGTATTCAATACGCTCAACAACAGCTTCTACATCCAATTTATTTCTGCTGAAATCCACAAAACGATATAATTTTTTATGTCCACCACAACGATGCCATGAAGTAATATGACCATGAGCATTACGTCCGCCGGTAGCAGATTTTCCACAAACTAATCCTTTATGAGGTCTTCCTTTCCATAAAGAGGAACGGTCTACTAACACTAATCCTCTTGAGCCAGGTGCAACTGGTTTATAAGCTTTTAACGCCATTAGATTCCACCTTCAAAATTAATAACGCCTTCAGATAGATGAACTCTCGCCAATTTTACTGACTTAGTCTCTCCAACTTTACCACGGAAAGTCTTTTTCTTTCCGCCACGGTTCAAGACGTTTACTTTTGCCACTTTTACTTTAAATACTTTTTCCACAGCTCTCTTGATATCGAACTTTGTAGCATTAGTATTTACTTTAAAGACATGAACACCTTCTCCAGCATTCATTGACTTTTCCGTCATCACAGGGACAACTAAACAATCATACTCTGATATCATGACCTTATCCTAAACGCTCTTGAATATTCTCGATAGCACTTCTTGTGAGTACTATTTTTTCATGATTTAACCCATCATATACATTTAATCCAACTGATGGAACTACATCTATCTTATACAAATTAGAACATGCTCTTCTGAAATTTTCAAAATCACCAGAATCTACAAACAAAGCAGAATTAATGTTTAATTTCTTTAACATTTCAACCAAGTCTTTAGTTTTTCCGGCTTCGATATTCAAATCTTCGCATACAATAACATTATTTTCTTTGATTTTTAATGATAACATCGAGCGCAACGCCAACTTTCTAACTTTTTTATTTATCTTAAAATCGTGAGAACGTGGAGTTGGACCAAAAACTATACCACCACCAACAAAGATATTAGCAGTACGTGCACCGTGACGTGCATTTCCCGTACCTTTTTGGCGATACAATTTTTTAGTAGTTCTACTTACATCACTACGACCTTTTACAGCATGAGTTCCCGCCTGTCTACGAGCTAACTGCCATCTTACGACATCAGCTAAACTTTCTGTTTTAGGTTCGATGTTAAATACGGCATCATTAAGCACAATATCGCCACTTTTTGACCCGTCTAACTTTATAACTTGCAACTGCATTATTGTTGCTTCCTCTTCACTGCATCTCTTACCAAAACATAATTTCCTTCAGCTCCTGGGATTCCACCTTGTATCAAGAGCAAATCTCCATCTACACCGAAAACCTTCATGTTTTGTATTGTTACGATCTCATTACCTAAATGACCAGCCATTCTCTTTCCTTTGAAAACTTTTCCTGGATCTTCTCTGTTTCCCGTCGAACCATGACTTCTGTGAGATACAGAAACACCGTGAGTAGCTCTCAAGCCGCCAAAATTATGACGTTTTATACCTCCGGCAAAACCTTTACCAATGGTAGTGCCAGTAACGTCAACATATTGACCTGCAGCAAAGAAATCTGCTCCATAAGTAGTCCCTACAGCTGGAAATTCTGAAGCATTCATACGGAACTCTTTCAATTTCTTGTAGAACTTTCCACCTAATGCTTTGAAATATCCCTGCATAGGTTTTGTTAATTTATTTTCTTTAGTTTCTACAGTTCCGACGACAACAGCTTCATATCCATGCTTCTCTATTGTCTTGTGGGACAACACTTCATGCTGCTCCACTTTCAAAACTGTTACGGCATACTGACGCCCATCATCTGCAATGATGCGTGTCATACCGACTTTTTTTCCTAATAATCCTGAACGCATGTTTTTTTTAACCTAATAATTTGATTTCTACATCGACTCCCGCTGCAAGCTCTAATTTCATTAAAGCATCTACAGTCTGAGGAGGACAATCCAGAATATCTACCAATCTTTTATGAGTTTGTAACTCAAACTGCTCACGGGATTTTTTATCCACATGAGGAGAGCGTAACACAGTGAAACGCTCTATTTTATTTGGTAGAGGTACGGGACCACGAACGCGCGCACCCGTCCTTTTCGCTGTCATGACGATTTCGTTCGTCGAATAATCAAGTATTCTATGATCGTATGCTTTCAGGCATATACGGATACATTGCGCGTTCATATTCCCTCCCTTTACGCAATAATCTTTGTTACAACACCGGCTCCGACCGTGCGGCCACCTTCACGAATAGCAAATCTTAAGCCTTCGTTCATAGCAATAGGAGCAATTAACTCAGCAGTTAATCTAACGTTATCACCTGGCATTACCATTTCAACGCCTTCCTGCAAAGTTACGTTTCCGGTTACATCAGTTGTTCTGAAGTAAAATTGTGGACGATATCCATTAAAGAATGGAGTATGACGACCACCTTCATCTTTATTCAAGATATAAACCTCGCATTCAAACTTCGTGTGAGGAGTAATAGAACCTGGAACAGCCAAAACTTGTCCACGCTCAACTTCTTCACGCTTTGTACCACGAAGCAAACAACCCAAGTTATCTCCAGCTTCTCCCTGGTCGAGTAACTTGCGGAACATTTCAATTCCTGTAACAACTGTCTTTTGTGTAGGCTTAATACCAACTATTTCGACTTCATCACCAATTTTTACAACACCACGTTCTACACGACCGGTTACAACGGTACCACGGCCTGAAATTGAGAACACATCTTCAATTGGCAACAAGAATGGTTGGTCTTTTGGACGCTCTGGCTGAGGAATATACCTATCAACAGCTTCCATCAATTCAATGATTTTTTGCTTTCCGATTTCATCATTTTTATCTTCCAATGCGCAAAGAGCACTTCCTTTAATGATAGGAATCTCATCAGCTGGGAAATCATATTTCGCTAATGTATCTTTGATTTCCATTTCTACGAGGTCTAACATTTCTGGATCATCAACCATATCAACTTTGTTGATAAATACAACCAAAGCAGGAACGCCAACCTGACGAGCTAACAAAATATGCTCTTTTGTTTGAGGCATAACGCTATCTGTTCCAGAAACGACCAAGATTGCTCCGTCCATCTGAGCAGCACCGGTAATCATGTTTTTAACATAGTCGGCGTGCCCCGGGCAGTCAACGTGAGCATAGTGTCTTTTATCTGTTTCATACTCAACGTGAGAGGTAGAAATCGTGATACCACGAGCTTTCTCCTCAGGAGCCTTATCAATCTGATCATAAGCAGTGAAACTTGCACCGCCTTTTTCTGCTAATACTTTTGTAATAGCAGCTGTTAAAGTGGTCTTACCATGGTCAACGTGACCAATGGTACCAATATTACAATGTGGCTTAGACCTTTCGTATTTGGCTTTACTCATTCTCTTCTCCTAAACTATTCACCTTTTACCAAACCTTTATGCTCAGCAATAATTTTATCTGCCACATTAGATGGTACAACATCATAACGAGCAAATTGCATAGTGTACTGAGCTCTCCCCTGGCTCATAGAGCGCAACGTATTCACGTAACCAAACATCTCAGCTAAAGGAACCTCAGCTGATATAACGCGAGCATTTGCTCTCTGATCCATCCCAACAACTTGTCCTCGACGACTATTGAGATCTCCAATAATATCACCCATATAATCCTCTGGAGTAACAACCTCCACTGTCATAATAGGCTCTAATATTTTTGCTGCACACTTCGTCATAGCTTCTCTAAATGCACCTCTAGCTGCAATTTCGAAAGCTAAAACGCTGGAGTCAACATCGTGATAAGCGCCGTCAACAAGCGAACATTTCACACCCACTATTGGGAAACCAATTACACAACCTGACTCTGCAATACTATTCAATCCTTTTTCAACACCTGGAATATATTCTTTTGGAACCGCTCCTCCAAAAATCTTGCTTTCAAATGTCAAACCGCTTGAATATTCAGCTGGTTCAAATTGTAAAACAACTCGTGCAAACTGTCCAGCACCACCAGACTGTTTTTTGTGAACATAATCAATCTGAGCTGGTTTGGAAATAGTCTCTCTATAAGCAACCTGAGGCGCTCCAACATTGGCGTCAACCTTAAATTCTCTCTTCATACGGTCAACAATAATCTCCAAATGAAGCTCACCCATTCCTTTAATAATGGTCTGTCCTGTCTCTACATTCGAACTAACTCTAAATGAAGGATCTTCTGCCGCTAAACGAGACAATGCTGTTCCCATTTTCTCCTGATCCGCTTTGGATTTCGGCTCTACCGCTACTTCGATAACTGGATCAGGGAATTCCATTTTTTCCAACAAAACAGGATGATTTGTTGCACACAAAGTATCTCCTGTTGTTGTAACTTTTAATCCACAGACAGCAATAATATCTCCAGCATAGGCTTCCTTAATATCTTCCCTATTATTTGCATGCATCAATAACATGCGTCCGATTCTTTCACGATCTCCTTTAGTAGAGTTCTCTATATAACTACCGGCCTCTAATTTACCTGAATAAATTCTAACGAAAGTCAAAGAACCCACAAATGGATCTGTCATAACTTTGAACGCTAAAGCAGTTAAAGGCTCTTCATCTGAAGGCTGTCTTAAAATCTCTGAATCATCATCAGCACTGATTCCTTTAATTTCTCCGATATCCAAAGGAGATGGCAAGAAATCAACAACACCATCCAATAGTGTTTGAACACCCTTGTTTTTGAAAGCACTTCCACAGAAAACTGGAACAAAAGAACCGTTAATAACACCTTTTCTAATACAAGCTTTTAATTGCTCAATAGTCGGCTCTTTACCGTCCAAATAAGCTTCCATAATAGCATCATCTTGTTCAACAACAGTTTCGATTAATTTATGATGATACTCTTCAGCTTTATCTTTAAGATTTGCTGGAATTTCAACAGTCTCGTATTGAGCCCCCATTGTTTCATCTTTCCAATGATAGGCTTTCATCGTTAACAAATCTACAACACCAATAAAATCGGCTTCACAACCGTCTGGCAATTGCATCACTAATGGTTTTGCACCTAAACGGTCTACAATCATATCAACACAGCGATAAAAATTGGCTCCTGTACGATCCATTTTGTTAACAAAACAAATTCTTGGAACATTATACTTATCTGCTTGACGCCATACGGTTTCAGATTGAGGCTCAACACCGGCAACACCGTCAAAAACTGCAACAGCACCATCCAAAACCCTTAAAGAACGTTCTACTTCAACTGTAAAGTCAACGTGGCCCGGAGTATCGATAATATTTATTCGATGATTTTTCCAATAACAAGTTGTAGCAGCAGAAGTAATAGTAATACCTCTTTCCTGCTCCTGTTCCATCCAGTCCATAGTGGCTGCACCATCGTGAACCTCACCAATTTTATGAGAACGACCTGTATAGAACAAAATTCTTTCTGTTGTAGTTGTTTTACCAGCATCAATATGAGCCATAATACCGATATTTCTGTAATCTTTAAGCTGCGTTGTTCTAGCCATAATTACCACCTATAATGAGCAAATGCTCTGTTAGCCTCTGCCATTCTATGAGTATCATCTCTTTTTTTGATAGCTCCTCCACGGCCATTATAGGCATCCAATAATTCACCAGCCAATTTCAATATCATAGTTTTTTCAGAACGTTTGCGAGCATTAGCAATAATCCATCTGATAGCAAGAGCTAAAGCTCTATCATGCTGAACTTCTACAGGAACTTGATAGGTAGCTCCACCTACACGACGAGATTTTAATTCAACAGAAGGTTTTACATTTGATAAAGCCTCTTCAAAAACCTCTAATCCCGGTTTATTCGATTTCTTCTGAATATAATCAAAAGCTTCATGTAAAATTTTTTCAGCAACTGATTTTTTACCCTCGTACATTGCCGTATTTACAAATTTGGTAACGACCACGCTTCCAAATTTCGGATCAGGAAGTACTTCCCTTTTTACTGCCGCTCTTCTGCGTCCCATAATTTCCTCTTAACTCTCTATTTTGGTCTCTTGACACCATACTTTGAACGTCCTTGACGTCTATCTTTGACGCCTTGTGTATCCAAAGTACCACGAATAATGTGATATCTAACACCTGGAAGGTCCTTTACACGACCGCCTCTAATCATCACAACAGAGTGCTCTTGTAAGTTATGCCCTTCTCCCGGAATATAACAAGTTACTTCAAATCCGCTAGTCAACCTGACACGAGCAATTTTTCTTAAAGCGGAGTTCGGTTTCTTTGGAGTCGTTGTTGTAACACGTGTACAAACCCCTCTTCTCTGCGGACAAGATAACAATGCAGGAACTTTATTCCTTTTTGCAACATCCTTTCTAGGACTTCTAATCAATTGATTTATAGTTGGCATAACGCCCCTTCCTTTTAACTAATAACTATACAAGGCCTGTATTTTAAATATTCTTTTATTGACAGTCAAGCCTCGTAAACCAAATTTAAACCTTTGCAGAATCGTCATCACTGTCAGATTTTTCTACGACTACTGCTCTATGTGCTTGCTCAATTGCTTCCGCATCTTGAGCTATAGCAATTTTTCTCAGTTTGTTTATAGCAAATCCAGTTCCCGCTGGAATTAATCTACCAACCAACACGTTCTCTTTTAAACCTCTTAATCTATCTATTTTGCCAGTGATAGAAGCCTCGGTCAAAACTCGTGTTGTCTCCTGGAAAGAAGCTGCAGAAATAAATGACCTCGTCTGCAAGGAAGCCTTAGTAATACCTTGCAAAACAGGTATCGCTTCAGCAGGTGTTCCTCCTTCCTTCTGAATTCTGGCATTTTCCTCCTCAAAGTCCTTACGGTCTAACTGCTCTCCAACCAAGAAAGTCGTATCTCCTGGATTGCTGACACTCACCTTTTGCAACATCTGACGAATAATAATCTCAAGATGCTTATCATTAATTTTCACACCTTGTAATCTATAAACGTCCTGAATTTCATTGATAAGATAATCAGCTAAAGCTTCAACTCCCATAACTTTCAAAATATCATGAGGATCTTTGCTTCCTTCAATTAATACCTCTCCTTTAGCTACGATATCGCCTTCACGAACTGCAACCTGACGCCATCTTGGAACTAAATATTCAATTGGAGCCATGGACTCATCTTCTGGATGAATGATAATTCTCTTCTTGCCTTTATAATCTTTTCCAAATTCTACCTTACCATCGTATTCGCTAATAACAGCCGTGTCTTTTGGTACTCGAGCTTCAAATAACTCAGACACCCGAGGCAAACCTCCGGTAATATCTTTTGTCTTTGAAGATTCACGAGGCATACGAGCTAAAACATCACCTACTGCAACTTTGTCACCGTTTTTAACAGTAATAATCGTGTCAACAGACAAGAAATATTTAACTTCCTGTCCACTTGGCAACAAAATCGGATTACCCTGCTCATCTTTCAAAATAATTCTTGGCTTCAAATCCGCATATCGTGCTTGCTGACGCCAATCTGAAACAACATAAGTCGCCACACCTGTAGATTCATCAATGGATTCCTTCAAAGATACTCCTTCGACTAAATCAAGATATTGAACTGTACCTTGTCTCTCACAAATAATTGGAGAAGTAAATGGATCCCAATCAGCTAATTTACTCCCCTTAGTTACTTTATCTCCGTTTGAAACATACAATTGTGCTCCATAAGGTAATTTATAATGAGCTCTGTCTTTACCTTTATCATCAAGCAAAACAATCTCGACATTTCGACTCATAACAATCTTATGACCCTCACCATTAAGAACTGTTTTTTCATTGCGCAAAGAAACAATTCCATCATATGTTGCATCTACAGAAGATAACTCTGTTCCTTTCTGAGCGGTACCACCTACGTGGAAAGTACGCATGGTTAGCTGCGTTCCAGGCTCACCAATAGATTGAGCAGCGATAACACCAACTGCCTCACCAATATTAACTTTACGACCTCTTGCTAAATCTCGTCCATAACAACAAGCGCAAATACCTTCTTCACACTCACAGGTCAAAACTGAGCGAATATGGAGTTCATTAATACCGGCTTTTTCTATCTTCTTGACAGCTTCTTCATCAATGATCTCTCCAGCTGCCGTAATTAAATCACCAGTATTCGGATCTCTTAAATCTTCAACAAGAGTTCTTCCCAAAACTCGTTCAGTCAATGGAGCAATAACATCCCCACCGGAAATAATATCTCTAATCACGATACCCTTCTTTGTACCGCAATCTTCCTCTACAATTACGCAATCCTGAGCAACGTCAACCAAGCGTCTTGTTAAATATCCAGAGTTTGCCGTTTTCAAAGCTGTATCCGCCATACCCTTTCGAGCTCCGTGAGTAGAAGTGAAGTACTCTAACACCGATAAACCTTCCTTAAAGTTGGAAATAATAGGTGTCTCAATGATTTCTCCGGATGGTTTTGCCATCAAACCACGCATACCCGCAACCTGTCTCATCTGAGCTAACGAACCTCTCGCTCCTGAGTGCGCCATCATATACATAGCATTCATAGGCTTTCCAATTTCATCTTTGGAAACCCCTTTTAACATAGCTTCACCAACTTTATCACTACAAGCGGACCAGGCATCAACCACCTTGTTATAACGTTCACCAGCAGTAATTAAACCTTCCATATATTGACGCTCATATTCTGCCACTACCTTTTTAGTAGCATTTACAATGTCTTTTTTCTGAGAAGGTATAATTAAATCATCTTTACCATAAGAAATACCTGATTTTGTTGAGTACAAATATCCTAAATCTTTCAATTTATCAGCAAAAATTACCGCCCTTTTCTGTCCGCATACGCTGTAAATCTTCTGAACAATGCCTGCAGATTCCTTGTTGGTAATTAATTTATTGATTAAACTAAATTCAATCTCAGGATGCTGAGGGAATATTTGCCATAAAATCATACGTCCAGGAGTAGTCTCAACAGTTTTGTACTTTATCTTACCATCCGGCTGCATTTGTTGATATCTAGCCTTTATCTTGGCATGGAGACTTACAACCTTATCCTGAAGAGATTGCTCAATCTCCCCAATGGATGAGAACATCATACCTTCACCTAACTCTCCGGATTTTTCCATCGTAATATAGTAAATACCCAGAGTAATATCTTTTGTCGGAAGAATAATCGGTTTACCACTTGAAGGACTTAAGATATTATTCGTCGACATCATTAATACACGCGATTCTAATTGAGCTTCTAAAGACAAAGGAACGTGTACCGCCATTTGGTCTCCATCGAAGTCAGCGTTGAAAGCTGTACATACCAATGGATGCAATTTTATAGCCTTGCCTTCAACTAACACTGGTTCAAATGCCTGAATACCTAAACGATGCAGAGTAGGAGCACGGTTCAGTAATACAGGATGTTCTTTAATAACTTCTTCTAAAATATCCCAAACTTCTGGCCGCCCTTTTTCAACCATTCTCTTCGCGGCTTTCAAAGTCGTAGCAAAACCATATCTTTCCAATCTAGAGAAAATAAATGGCTGGAATAGTTCCAGTGCCATTTTCTTTGGTAATCCACATTGATGTAATTTTAATTCTGGTCCTACAATAATAACAGAACGACCCGAATAATCGACTCGCTTACCTAACAGGTTTTGACGGAAACGACCTTGTTTTCCTTTGAGCATATCTGATAGAGACTTCAATGGTCGTTTACCAGTTCCAGTAATTACTCGCCCTCTACGACCATTATCAAACAAAGCATCTACAGCCTCCTGAAGCATTCTTTTTTCATTTTTTACAATGATATCAGGAGCTTTTAATTCTAAGAGTCTTTTCAAGCGATTGTTTCTATTAATAACTCGGCGATATAAATCGTTTAAATCAGATGTTGCGAAACGTCCACCATCCAACGGAACTAATGGTCTTAATTCAGGAGGAATAACTGGAATACACTCCAAAATCATCCACTCAGGACGCCCTCCAGAAGTTAGAAAAGATTCGACTAATTTTAGTCTTTTAACCAAACGACGGCGTTTCATATCCGACGTTACAGTTTTCAATTCCAATCTCAATCTGTCTTTTTCACCTTTAAGATCAATATTGGAAAGCAATTCTCTTAAGGCTTCTGCACCAATACCTGCTTTAAATGTATCTTCACCGTAATCATCTTGAGCCTTGTAATATTCTTCTTCAGAAATCAATTGCATAGGCTTAAACGGCGTTAGACCTGGGTCAATGATAATGTAACTTTCGAAATAAAGAACCTTCTCCATTTCACTGGAAGTAATATCCAGCAAAAGAGAAATACGACTTGGCGGTGATTTTGTAAACCAAATATGAGCCACAGGAGAAGCTAGCTCAATATGACCCATACGCTCTCTTCTGACTCGAGATAAAGTTACTTCGACTCCACATTTTTCGCAGATAACTCCACGATATTTCATGCGCTTATACTTTCCGCACAAGCATTCATAATCCTTCACAGGTCCGAAAATACGAGAACAAAATAATCCATCTCTTTCCGGCTTAAATGTTCTGTAATTAATAGTCTCAGGCTTTTTTACTTCACCAAAAGACCAAGACCTTATTCTTTCTGGACTTGAAATTGACACTTTAATAGCATCAAAATTATTTAAATTACTAACCTGCCCGAATACTTTCTGTAATTGATTGGCCATAATTAATCCCCTCTATTAAGCTTCCAAATCTGAATCTTTTTGAACTGCATCTTGTTGAAATTCAAAGTTCAATCCCAAACCACACAATTCTTTCATAAGAACATTAAACGATTCTGGTATACCAGGAGTAATATTCTCATCGCCTTTAATAATAGATTCATAAGCTTTAGTTCTTCCAGTAACGTCATCTGACTTCACAGTTAAAATCTCCTGCAAAGTGTATGCTGCTCCATAGGCTTGCAACGCCCAGACCTCCATTTCTCCAAATCTCTGACCACCAAATTGGGCTTTTCCTCCCAAAGGCTGCTGAGTAACAAGACTGTAAGGCCCAATGGAACGCGCATGAATTTTATCGTCAACCATGTGATGCAACTTCAACATGTAAATACAACCAATGGTAATTTTCCGGTCAAATTCTTCACCTGTACGTCCATCAATTAATGTCACTTGTCCAGAACTATCTAATCCACACTCTTCTAGAGCCTTTACTATATCCGCTTCACGTGCTCCATCAAAAACTGGAGTTGAAACCGGTACACCATCTACAACATTAGTTGCAAATTCAGCAACTTCATAGTCAGACATCTTATCGATATCTTTCTTTTCATCTTTATCGTTATAGATATCCTTTAGCTGAGCTCTCAGATTCGCCATTAGTTCCTCATCAGATTGAACCTTCTCAATAACTTCGCGAACTTTACGGCCCAAACCTTTAGACGCCCATCCTAAGTGCGTCTCCAAAATTTGCCCTACATTCATACGAGAAGTAACCCCCAGAGGATTCAGAATGATATCTAATGGTGTACCATCGGCCATATGCGGCATATCTTCAACAGGAACTATATTAGATACAATACCTTTGTTTCCATGACGTCCGGCTAATTTGTCTCCTGGCTGTAGTTTGCGTTTATCAGCAATGTAAACCTTTACCATTTTCAATACGCCTGGAGCCAATTCGTCACCTTTACGTAATTTTGCCACTTTCTCATCAAAATTTTTGTAGAGTTTGTCTAATATAGCATTGAAATCACTATGCAAATCTACAATGTCCTTAGCAATCTTTTTATCTTCAATGGAAATAGACCGCCATTGTCCACGAGACATAGAATCCAAAAACTCTTCATCTATTATCTGTCCCTTGTGCTTTGAAGGAGAGGAATCTACTGTTTGTCCAAGTAATTTTTCTCTTAGACGTTTATAGTAAGCTTCTTCAAAAATTGCCTTTTCAGCATCCATATCATTTTTATACGATTCAATTTCCTTTTGCTCAATTGCAATAGCTCTTTCATCTTTTTCTACGCCCGCTCTTGAGAAAATTTTCACATCTACAACTGTTCCTTTGACTCCAGGAGGCAATCTTAATGAAGAATCTTTAACATCAGCGGCTCTTTCTCCAAATATAGCTCTTAAAAGCTTTTCTTCAGGAGTCATCATTGTTTCACCCTTAGGGGTTACTTTACCAACAAGAATATCTCCCGCCTGAACTTCTGAACCAATGTGAACGATACCAGCTTCATCCAAATTCTTTAAAGCATCATCTGACGCATTTGGAATATCTCGAGTAATTTCTTCGTTTCCAAGTTTGGTATCACGAGCCATTACCTCAAATTCTTCAATATGAATTGAAGTAAAATAATCCTCTTGAACTAATCTTTCAGAAATGACGATAGCGTCCTCGAAAGTATAACCATACCAAGACATAAACCCAACTAAGACATTGTGTCCTAGAGCTAATTCTCCCAGTTGTGTAGCCGCACCATCAGCAATAATATCACCTTTTGCAACAATATCGCCTTTCTTAACTAATGGTCTTTGATTTACACACGTACTTTGGTTAGCTCTTTCGAACTTACGCATATTGTAAATATCAACACCCACATTGGCATCTTTGTCTGTAGAACGAATGACTATTCTATCGGCATCGACTTGGTCTACAACACCATCATGCTTTGCCAGAACAGAAACTCCAGAATCTCTAGCAACAGCAACTTCAAGACCTGTACCAACCAACGGAGCTTGCGCTCTCAAAAGCGGAACCGCTTGTCTCTGCATGTTCGCTCCCATCAATGCACGGCTAGCATCATCATTCTCCAAAAATGGAATTAAAGCAGCTGCAATGGAAATAATCTGTTTTGGTGATACGTCCATATAATCAATCGTATCCCTTGGCGCATTAATAAATTCACCATTTCGACGACAGGCAACAAATTCATCTTTAAATCTACCATCTAGTGTCAATGAAGCATTCGCCTGCGCAATTGTATGCTGTACTTCATCCATAGCTGACAGATATAACACCTCATCGGTTACTTTCCCATCAACAACTTTGCGATATGGTGCTTCAATAAATCCATATCTGTTAATCTTTGCGAAAATAGCCAGCGAGTTAATTAAACCAATATTTTGTCCTTCTGGAGTCTCAATTGGGCAAATACGGCCATAATGTGTCGGATGAACATCTCGAACATCGAATCCAGCTCTATCACGAGTTAAACCGCCAGGCCCTAAGGCAGAAATACGCCTTTTGTGAGTAATTTCAGCAAGAGGATTAACTTCGTCCATAAACTGCGACAATTGTGATAATCCAAAGAACTCTCTTATCGCTGAAGATACCGGCTTAGCATTAATAATATCATTAGGTACTGCATTCTCAATATCTACCGAGCTCATTCTCTCTTTGATAGCTCGTTCCATACGACTCAAGCCTACTCTAAATTGATTCTCAAGTAATTCGCCTACAGCACGAACACGTCTATTGGCCAAATTATCAATATCATCAACTTCACCAACACCATCTTTTAATTTGTGAAGTATTTTCAAAATACGCAGAATATCATCCTTCGTAAGAGTGCCTAAATCTTCAGGCTTATCTACTCCAATACGAGCATTCATCTTTACTCGTCCCACAGCAGATAGGTCATACCTATCCGGATTAAAAAACATATTGTAAAACATTTCCTGAGCACTATCCACAGTAGGAGGCTCTCCAGGGCGCATAATTCTAAATAACTCAAACAACGCTTCTTCGCGATTGGTACATTTATCTGCAATTAAAGTATTTCTAATATATCCACCAATTTCCGCATGATCGATACATAATACTGCAAATTGCTGTGTAACCTCTGTAATCTTGTTAATTAAATCTTCAGTAAGTTCGTCTCCTGCTTCAGCTATAACAACACCATTTGCCTCGTTGATTATATCAAATGCAACATAGCGACCATAAAGTTCTTCAACAGAAACAACTACACGATTTAATCCTTTTTCTTTTAGATTTTTAATGACGCGTGAAGTTAATTTACTACCAGATTCCGCAACAACATTCCCATTTTCAGCATCTATCAAGTCTCTTTCTAACTTAACACCTTTCCATTGCTCTGGAATAAATTCACGAGACAAAACTCCATTTTCATCTTTGCTAACTTCAAAATGGTCATAAAAATATGACAGGATTTCTTCCCTATCCATGCCATAAATCTCAGAAGATTTAAATTCTTTATCAGGATTCTCAGCTCTTTGCTTCTCCGTATAAGCAGAATCCAAAGCTAACAAGAGAGTAGACACCAAAAGTTTCCTTCTTCTATCAATACGTACATATATTTGGTCTTTAGCATCAAATTCAAAATCTAACCAAACTCCTTTGTACGGAATAATATGAGCAGCAAATAAATACTTTCCTGAAGAATGAGTTTTACCACCATCATGGTCAAAGAAAACACCTGGAGAACGTTGCATTTGAGAAACAACAACTCTTTCAGCACCATTGATGATAAATGTACCGTTTTCCGTCATAATCGGTAAATCGCATACGTAAACATCTTGCTCTTTGATATCTTTAATATCCTTTTCGCCTGTTTCGCTATTCACATCCCATACAATAAGGCGAAATGTAGCTCTAAGCGGAGCTGCATAGGTTAAACCGCGATTTCGACATTCCTCCTCAGTATACTTTGGCTTGTCAAAATGATACGAACAAAAATCTACTTGCGACCTTCCTGATGAATCAATTATCGGAAATGAATTTTTAAAAGCTTCATTTAATCCTATATCTCCTCGCAAATTATCCATCTTATCAGCATGTAAAAACGCTTCATAAGATGATTTTTGCAAATCTATAAGATTTGGAAGCTTTGCAACTTCTTTTATTCTACCAAAATTTTTTCTAAATCTTTTACGCTCAGTGAACGTTCTGACCATAGTGAGACCCCTACAACTAATAGAAATAGACCAAAAAGGCCATGCTTATCCACATAGAATTAAGCATTTTAACCAAAAATACATTTTTATAAAATAAAACACAAGGCCTATTAATAAATATCCCTTAATTTTTAGTTAATAAATTGCTTTTTATATAAATATCTTTGCAAATATCGCTCATCTCGAATAAAAATTATTTATCGCTCTTTATATGGAATCCGTTTTTATTCAAGGATACAACAACTGGTGATATTTCGCCTTTTCCAACTGTTACAACAGAGGTATTTGTCTCTATAATTTTTTTTGCCAAAATTTTTACATCTTCAATTGTTACTCTATCGATTTTAGATAAAATCTCATTTCTACTTAGAGGTTTTCCAAAAATCATCGTTTGATTAGCAATCTGTTCACATAGAGAAGAACTACTTTCCTGAGACATCAATAAACTCGCTCTAAACTGAGCTTTAGTTCTATTAAACTCATCCTCAGTAATATTCTGACTCATTTTTATCAATTCAACAGAAGCCACATCTGCCAACTCTGCTAACTTTTCAGGAGAAGTTGCCGCATATATCCCAAACAGGCCATTATTTCTATAAGAAGAGGAAAATGAATAAATCGAATAAACCAGACCTCTTTTTTCTCTTACTTCTTGGAAAAGCCTAGAAGACATACCTCCACCCAAAATTGAAGAAAAAATAGACATAGTATAGTAATCGTTGCTAGTATTAGAAACTCCATCAAATCCAATAATAATATGTGATTGCTCTAAATCTCGTACATCAGAATAACATCCTCCCACATAGCCATATGAACTCTTTTTTATCGGTGTTTTATTCGAGCTGAAATTTTGGAAATATTTATTAGCATAATCCAGAATATCATCATGAGAGATATTCCCCACTGCTCCAAAGACGATATTATCTGCGTTATAATAGCGATTACGATAGTTCCTTAAATCATCAGCAGATATCTGAGAAACTACTTCCACAGAACCTAAAATAGGCCTTCCCATAGATTGATTTGGAAAGGCTACACTTTGAAAATAATCAAAAATAATATCATCAGGAGTATCATTTGTCTGAGAAATTTCTTGTAAAATAACTCCTCTTTCTCTTTCCAATTCCTCTTTAAGGAAAGTCGGATTTTGCAGAATGTCTGAAAGTATATTGATACCTATATTTTTATCTTCTTTAAGTAATTTTGTATGAAAAGCTGTAGTCTCGCGCGAAGTATAAGCGTTGGAATATCCTCCAACTGATTCTATTTCTTCAGCAATTTGCTTTGCAGAGCGAGTTGTTGTTCCTTTGAACGCCATATGCTCTAAAAAATGAGAAATTCCACTATCTGATTCAGTTTCACATACAGCTCCAGCAGAAACCCAGTATCCCAATACTACGCTTTCAAAATTCTCAACTGTCTTTGTAACTACTCTTAAGCCATTATCCAACTGTGTTAAATTTACATTACTCATTGTTTTACACCTGCTCTATTGTGACGCTTGTACATTAGATAATCATTCAACATTCTTTCCGATTCATCAAAAGTAACTGGACGCAGTGATTTGTTTATTGATGTCTTTATACTTCTTTGGAAAGTCCGATTGACTGATTTATGAGTTCGTCTCTTTAACCGAGCAAAACCTTTTTTAAACAAAAGACTGACTTGCTCATCTCGTTCCTTAGCGCTATGTCCTCCCAATACAACTACTATCAAACGACGATTGCCTTGAGTAGCGGAGGCAGCTAGATTAAAACCTGAAGCAGCAACATATCCGGTTTTAATGCCATCTACCGCTATATCTTCATGTACTCCCAAAAGACGATTGTGATTGCATAAGCATAGTTTTCCGTACCTAAATTGTTTCGTTCCAAAAAAACTATAATATTTCGGATATTCTCGGATTAAAGCTCGAGATAGCTTAACTAAATCCCTCGCGGTAGATAATTGTCTTGGATTCTTCCACCCTGAAGGATTCATAAAAATAGTAGATGTCATTTTCAAACGACGAGCTTCTCGATTCATCATGCACACGAACTTCTTTTCGTTTCCGGCAATAAATTCACCCAGGGCCACAGCAATATCATTGGCAGATTTTGTAACCAAAGCTAAGATTGCATCTTTTACACTAATCGTTTGCCCTGGTTTTAATCCCAAACGACATGGATGTTGAGCTGCTGCATGTCTGGAAATTTTAAACCGCGATTGCAATGTTATTTTTTTTTGCTGTAAAGCCTTAAAGGTTAATAGCAATGTCATCATTTTTGTTAAAGAGGCAGGCTGAGTTTGAGTATCTGCATTGTAAGCATAAATTACCTTACCTGTCGCATAATCCACAACACAAGTCTCTTGAGCAGGAAGAAAACTACCCTCTACATTGATACAGAAAATGAAAAAAAAGACAAGAAGAAACCTCATGTCCTACAACGCCTCCATACGAGAAAAAAATAGGGCCCATAAGGCCCTTAAAACTAATCCATTTTTAACCCAAACGACTGGTAACGACTCTTGAACTTAGCTACCTGTCCACCGGTATCAACCAACTGCCGAATACCTGTCCAAGCTGGATGAGACTTAGAATCAACATCTAATTTCAAAGTATCGCCTTCTTTGCCCCAAGTAGATCTAGTCTTAAAAGAAGAACCATCTGTCATTACTACATTAATCTCATGGTAATCAGGATGTACATTTTTTTTCATGAAAAAATTCCCTTATTTACGTGAAGATGATAATAGACTTAATTTCTAGATTATTCAAGTTATAGCTCACGATATTTTATATCTATAACCCTACCCTTTCTATTCATAACATAAAAATGTTGTACAGAATTTGTTTTTTTAGTAACATTTCTCCGTTGCGGTCGTAGCTCAGTTGGATAGAGCACGAGATTCCTAATCTCGGGGTCATGGGTTCGAATCCCTTCGATCGCACCACCTTATAAATTTCTAA
>CAZEAT010000003.1:0-36619 GCA_964510175.1 uncultured Holosporaceae bacterium | reverse complement strand
CTTGAGAGGTTCAGAGTTTATTACGGATTATGTTAAAAAAAATTACGAAAATTGCAAATAACATGAAATATAAAACGATATTGCTACCAGAATCTAAAAAAATATTAAGAGATTTTTCTTTATTATATTATGAAGTAGCAAAAAATTTTATTTGTAATCATCAGAACAGAAGAGAAATAGCAAATAAATTTTTTCTAGCTCACAGTGGAGAGTTAGAAAAAATTGAAAGTATAAAAGACTTTTACATAAATAACGTAGAAGATAATTTTCCTATTCCCGTAAGATTATATAAAATTAATAAAGATGAAAAAATAATATTGTTTATTCATGGCGGTGGCTGGGTACAAGGTAATATAGAAACTCATGATTATTTATGTAGAAAATTAGCAAAAACTCTTAACATTAATGTATTAGCGATAGATTATCGGTTGGCTCCTGAGAATAAATTCCCTGTGCCTTTTTATGACGTAGTTAGTGTTTATTTGTGGTGTTGTAGATATTATAAAAAAATTTATTTATCTGGAGATAGCGCAGGAGGTAATTTGTGTGCAGCTTTGAGTATAGAGATTTTTGATAAAAAACTTTGCCCGTCGGAAGGAATGATTTTATTTTATCCTGTTTTAGGAAATAACTTTTGTACAGAATCGTATATTCTTTTTAGTCATCTTTTAAGTTTATCCCAGGTACATATGATGTATTTCTTTTCTCAGTATAGTGGTCAAGTTTGTAACTTAATAACTACAGTAAATAATAAATACATTAGTCCTCTTTTGGAAAAGAATATAGAAGTTTTTCCTAAAACAGTAATAGTTTCAGCCGGATGTGATGTTTTACTTACTGAACAGATTGAATTTGTAAAAAAAATGAAACGAGAGGAAAAAGATTGTGAACATATAATCTTAGATGGAGCTATTCATGGATTTATGACCTATGGAAAAGAATTTAATAGATATAATGACGACATATTAAAAAATATTTTATCTTACTTAAGCTGATGAAATTAAAGAAAAAAATATAGTTTATTCTGTGCGAGGGTACTTATAGGTAGGTAATTTAACCGTATACCCTTTTAGTTTCTAATTATGCAAATTAATAGAGAGAGAAAAAGAGGATATGTAAATGAATAAACGTATGTTTTATATAAGCTTAATAGCTTTAATAGTAATTGCTATAGCAATAGACCCATCATATGGACAGATAAATAACGAACAAATCAGAGAAGCAAGTAAAACATTTATAGGAACTATGAAAGATTGGATGCCTGCGATAATAGGTACAGGCCTTATAAGCAGTGGAATATGTTTATTTGCTAATAATTTTAAAATGGGAATAGCTGGTTTGGCAGGTACGGGGTTTTTATATGCAGCTAAAGCATTTGTTGGAGAAGGTGATGCTGCATTGATTAATATTGCGGAGCAAGTAATTGGATTAATTTTATAGAAAAGGTTCTATATGTCGGCGATTAATAGTCATGTGATTTTGAGTTATATAGATACTCCATCTCGGATTTTAATATGGCAAGCAGACCAAGTATTAGCGTGTGCGCTACCATTTTTCCTAGGGATGATAACGGAGCATATAATTTTCGGGATGATTTTTTCATTTATATTTGCTTTTTTATTTAAAATTTTTCAAAAGAAGTTTGGGAAGGGGAAAATAAAGGCAATATTATATTGGTATTTTCCTACGGATTTAAAATTGATAAAGAAAGGTCTTCCGCCTTCTCATGTAAGGTTTTGGATTAAGTGAGAGGTTTTAATGAAATTTAATTATGCCGTAAAAAAGATGACCAATTTTGAATATCAGCGTAACATGTTGTTAGGGTTGAGCGGGTCATTATTAGTTTTGCTAATTATTTTGTCATTAAATTTGTTTTTTCATAGCGAGCGTATAGTTGTACTACCGGCAGAAGTGAGACGAGAATTTTGGGTAGAGGGGAATAGATTTTCTCCAGAATATTTAGAAGAGATGGGGGTATATTTTTTACATCTTGCATTGGATGTGAATGAAACGACTTTACCTTACAATATAGAAATTTTATCTAGATATGCGGATGTGGAGACAATCAATTCAATAAGGGATGGATATGAAAGGGATATAAAGAAATTAAAACAGAATAATGCGTCAACAAATTTTGAAGTGAAAGAAGTAACAGTATATCCGGATAAAAATATTATTTTTGCAGAAGGAGTATTAAAACATTATGTAGGGTCTAAGCGTATTAAGGAAGAACGCTCAACATATTCAGTAAGTTTCAAAACATATAGAGGAAGGTTGTTTTTCAAAGAAATCAAGAAAGTAGAGAAAGAAAATGAAAAATAGATTATTTTTTACGTTTTGTTTGTTCAGCTTATTTTCAAGCAGTTATGCGGAACAATTTAAGATGGGCGATAAATTAATAAAAGCGAAGATATCTTATCAACATTTAAATCGAATCAGTGTAACAGGGGATAAAATAGATAGTTTAGTAGGGCTGGATAGAGCTTTTTATTTTGAAAAGAACGAGAGGACAGGAGAAGTATTTATTCGTCCTACAGAAGATAATGGGCACAATGATATTAGTCTAAGCATAACGACTGTTTCAGGCAAGACACAAGATTTATTACTAGAAGTAGTAGACGGCGAAGCGAGTTCAATTGAACTAGTGGGAGATACAGAGAGAGAACCTCTGCTAGAAATGGAGGGATTATCAGAGAGCAATGGTGGTGATTATGAAGAGAGTATTAGTGAAGTTATGAAGAAATTCATAAATAAGAAAACAGGCTTAAGAAAGCTACATATAAAAGAAAAAGATAGAGAACATAAGCATTTGGTGGCGAAATTTAAAGAAGCTTATAACGTTGATGGTTTTCTATGTCTTGAATATGAAGTAAGTACGATTAAAGAAGGTATATATAGACTTGATGAAAGGATGTTTTCTAAGAAAGGAGATATAGCATTATCTTTATCATCTCTTAGGATAAAAGAAGATACTAAAGCGATACTATATGTGATAAGGCGATAACGATGAATAAATCTGTATTAAAGGAACAGTATAAGAGGATAGGTTACACTATAGGAGCAATATTTATAGTTTCTTTAGCAATAGTATTTTTTAGAGAGTGGAAAAGTGAGACGAATTTAGAGAAGAGTAGGTTTTATAAAAGAGAAATAAAGAACGGAGCAAGAAGTTTATCCGATAAAGATTTATGGGTAGAGAAGAGTACAAATGAAATAGAAGATATAAGAAAGCAGAATAAGAGATTAGAAGAGCACAATGAGAGATTACAAAGACAACTAGATTCGATACAAAAATTAGTAATAGGATTGGGAGTGCATTTAAGAGCATTTGATGACCAACAACCGGAAGATAAGACGGACAGTATTCCTTCTAAAGATATTCCAGAATATGAAAAGTATAAAAAAGAGAACCCATATATTTCGAATAATCAAGCACATGAAGAAACAGGGGTTATAAATGAGCCGATAGATAAGCTTGAGAATTTTATAGAACAGAAAGGGTTGAAGGGAACAACTAGAGAGAAAGAAGGAAGAGAGATAAGTTATGATAATTCTCAGGTATTAAAAAGCGGCATTAAGGTAATAAAATTTAACAATATTAATAATGAATATGATTTAGCTGAAAACTTTATATTTGCGGGGACCTATGCCAGGGCAGTTTTAGTGGGGTCTGTGACAGTGAGTGCAGGAATAGGGGCATCATCGAATCCCAAACCTGTGTTATTAAGAATTAATGATACAGGGAATCTCCCAAACAATGTGAAAGGATTTTTGAAGGATGCAATGATTATAGGGGCAGCCTACGGAAATCTTTCTTCGGAAAGTGTAGTTATTAGATTAGAGCGAATAGTGAAAATAGATAAGAAGAAAGGGGTAGGAATAGACATAGCGGTAAAAGGGTATGTAGCAGGAGAGAATGGGGATTCGGATATTCGAGGAGTAGTAATAGATAGAGCAGGGGCGGTAGCTAGGAATGCTGCATTTTCGGGGTTTCTATCAGGCATGGCTGATTATATATCAACCAATAATAGCTCAGCAGTAAGGTTTGAGCCTAATTCAGGATTAGCTCAATTTTCTCCTGAAAAAGGTTCTAAGATGTTAGAGCAAGGCGCATCTAAAGGGATAGGGAATGCAGTTGAGAAATATGCGGATTTTATTATCAAGAGAGCCGAGCAGATGCAACCAGTGATTAAGATAGATGGCGGACGAAAATTAACTGTAGTTTTTACGGAATCGGTTAAAGCATCAGCTGTTCATATGAAAAAGGTGAGGAGAAAGCTATATGAGAAGAAACAATATTAGAATATTAATGTTTATGCTTTTTATGACAGGATGTGCTTCTTGGGAAGAAGAGTTTGAAGGAGAAGTGGTAAGGGCATATCCGAAGGCTTCAATACATCAAATTTCTAGAATGACAGACAAGGGAATAATAAAAGAAGAGGATGAAGAATTAATATTGTCGAAAGATATAGCTACACGTCTAAAAGTATTTAAGGATGGGAATATTTCACGTGGTGTAGAAGATGTTCGAAGAATGTATGTTATGACATATGAAGATTCTTCACAAAATTTACATGCAGCACATCATTTATATTTAGTAGTGAAGCCAGCAGAATGGCAGGTGAAATGAGGGAAGCATGGATTTTAAGCAATATAGTTTTGAAAATATAGGGAAGAAGATAAGTGAAATTTTTGGGAGAATAGGGGCACCTAAATCTGCAAATATAGGAAAAATAAACGAGATATACCATTTATCTGATTTTTTACCTTACAAATGGTTTGATAGTGAAACAAAATTATTTGTTTCAGAGAAGCATATAGGATTTATTTTAGAAACCTCTCCATTAGTAGGGAATAGTGAAAGTATGCAAAAGGAATTAAGCAATATTTTTACGCAGATTCTTCCAGAGAAGAGTAGCATACAGACTATTTTATATGCCGATAAGAATATAGACAGCATTTTGGAGAGATATAAGAAGTTAAGAGAAGAATCGGGGGAAGTGACGCAGGTATTAGCGAATAAGAGAGCGGAGTATCTTAGTAAGTTAGCGATAAAGTCACATTTATCACCTTATGTCTTAAGAGACTTTAAGTGTTATATGAGTGTAAGTTTGAATTTAGAAGGAGATGTAGAAAAGACAATAAGAAAGATAGAAGACATACGAACACGAATAATGGCAACATTAAATGTAGTAGGTGTCGATAGTGTAATAGTAAATGCGACAGGGTTAATTCAATTTCTGGATAGTATATTTAATGCAGATTTTAAGAATACAGAATATTCAAGAAAGAAATGGAATAAGTTTGACCCTATTAATGAGCAGATAATATCAAATGATACAGATATAGTTATTGAAGATGACTTATTGAAGTTAAGGAAAGGAAAAACGGAAGTCAAGACATTTTCAGTAGTAGGGTATCCACCGGAGTGGAGGTTATCGCAAATGTCGGAATTAATAGGGGATATGTTTAGGGATAGCAGGCAATTTTCTTGTCCATTTATTATGCATTATGGAGTGTATATACAAAAACAGTCTAATGATGTAGCTAAAATAGCGATAAAAGCGAATATGGTAGAGAGGCAGATGTGTTCACCTATAGGGAAATACATACCTAATATAGAAAGGGAAAGGGATGAATTAGAATATACTCAAGAATGTTTGAATAAAGGAGAAAGGCTAGTAAAAACACAATTTAGTATAGTTTTGATTAGTGAAAAAGGGGAGATGGCTAAAGCGGAACAAATACTGAAGACAATGTTTTCATCGATGTTATTTAAGGTAGAGTCCAATTTAGGAACGCAATTGCATTCATTGCTAACAATATTACCTTTATCATGGCATAGAGATACAATATCCATTTTAGAAGAATTTAAGAAATTAAGAACAACATTATCAGTTGAATCCTCGAATTTAGTACCTCAACAAGCTGAATGGAAGGGGACATCTACACCGGCGATGTTATTTGGAGGGAGGAAGGGGCAAGTAATACAGTTTTGTCCATTTGATAATACAGCGGGTAATTATAATGTAACAGTTGTAGGCCGTTCTGGAGCAGGGAAGTCGGTATTTATGCAAGAGTTGATGTCTTCTACGATAGGATTGGGTGGAAGAGTGTTTGTGTTAGATGTTGGAAGGTCATTTGAAAAGACATGTCATATGCTAGGGGGTCAATTTATTGAATTTAGTACTAATACAAGTATATGTATGAATCCATTTTCAAATTTAGACAGTAATAATCGAGAAGCAGTTGAAGATACATTGGCTATGTTGAAATCGGTTATACAGATGATGGCAGCACCTATTAATGGAGTAAATGATAAAGGGGCGGCATTATTGGAGCAGGCGACCAATGAATCTTTTAAGCAAAGAGGGAAGGAAACAACAATTACGGATATAGCTAGTTATTTACTAAACCTAGATGATGAACAAGCTAAAGACCTAGGACAGATGTTGTATCCATACACTATATCAGGAGTATATGGGAAGTATTTTAATGGACAAGCCAATGTTAACTTAGATAACAATCTAATAGTTATTGAATTGGAAGAATTAAAAGAAAAGAAAGAGCTCCAATCAGTAATAGTACAAATGATGGTTATAAATATTACAAATAAGATGTTCTTAGGAGATAGGAAGACACCGTTTAACATAGTGTTTGACGAGGCATGGGATTTATTGAGGGCGAAGCAAAGTGAAGTATTTATTGAGACATTAGCAAGACGGCTAAGGAAGTACAAGGGGTCATTAGTAGTAGGGACACAGAGTGTTAACGATTTTTATGCGTGTGCGGGGGCGCAAGCGGCATGGGACAATTCAGATTGGAATTGCTTTTTATCACAAAAGGAAGAATCTATAGCTCAGTTAAAGAATAGTAAACGCATACTTTTAGATGAATATAAGGAAAGAGTAATTACCTCGGTAAAAACGGAACAGGGGAAATATGCCGAAGTATTAATCAATGGGGCGGATGGATATGCGGTGGGTAAATTATTATTAGACCCATTTAGCGGCTTATTATTTTCTACGAAACCTGAAGATTATGCGGCAGTGCAAGAGTTAAGCAAACAAGGATATAGCGTTGCAGAGGCAGTTGAAGTAGTTCTTGCGAATAGGAGAGGACATGGTAGGGAAGGGAGCTAATTGCAAGTACTATTTTAAGACCTATAAGAAAATAATTTATTTTTTTATTATAGAGGTAATATTACTTATTTTGATAGTTTCACAGATATGTATAGTTTTTACTACTTCGCCGTCTGTACCATATTCAGTATGTTTACTAGTTTATAATTTAAAACCGCAGAAGGGTGATTTGTGTGCATTTAAATTTAAGGACAGACGATTCATCAAATACATCTTAGGGAAAGCGGGAGATAGAATTAGTAATATACAGGGAACCATCTATATAGGAAGTAATAAAGTAGGAAAAGTTCGAAATGTAAATAATCTAACCCCGATAAATGAAGGAATTATCCCGGATGGGTATATGTTTGTTGCCGGTACGCATCCAGATAGTTTTGATTCTAGATATAAAGAATTTGGATTAATAAGGAAAGCTAATCTGGAAGGTAAAGTATACGGAATAGTGAGATATAAGTAATGATATTAGCGTTGTTGTTATTTTCTTTAGTTTTATTTGCGGCAGAGGGAGAGAATCTGGGGGTATTTGGAGAGGTATTTGAAATAGAAGAAGATGATTTATTAGAACATATTTTTTTAAAGTTAAATGATATGGAAAGGAGGGGAGAGTTAAACAAAGCTAAATTAGACAGTGAAGAAAGGATAAGACAGATGATACAGAGACCTAATGCGATACAAGGGATATCTAATACTACACAAAGAAAAGAGTACGTATTTGACCCCACTATTACTGTTACTAGAGATATTGCAGGGAAAGATGGGAAAATATTTGCTCGTAGAGGAGAGAAATTTAATCCATTGGACCAGATAATAGCGATGAAACCATTGTTGTTTATAGATGGAGATAATAAAGGACAAGTCAAGTGGGTGAAAGCGAAATTAAAAGATAAAAAGATAGCAAATCATGAATTAGGGAAAATTATTTTGGTTAATGGGGCGCCTTTGAATTTAAGAGAAGAGCTTCAAAGAGAAGTATTTTTTGACCAATATGGAGTACTAACAAGGAAACTAGGGATAGAACATGTTCCCGCGATAGTATTTCAAAAGGAAGGAAGTAAAGTTTTAACAATTATAGAAGAGGTAATATGAGAAAACTTGTATTATTAGGTGTTTCTATATTGTTTATGTCTCTTGAGGGAAAATGTCCGGGAAGGTTTATAAATCCGGTTTCGGACATTTGTTGGAGTTGTTTATTTCCAATAACGATATGCGGGTTAAAGGTATCTCCAAGCAATGAAGACACAAGTAATCCTAAATCTATAATTTGTACATGTGATAAGCCTATACCGCGAGTAGGTCTCCCTATATCTTTTTGGGAACCAGCGCGATTAATCGATGTAACGAGAGTTAAGTTTTGTTTGGTGAGTATGGGGATACAAATGGGCCCGGATAGCATCAGAGGTCATGGGGATGTTTCCTCTGGAGTTACTTCGCACAATATAAAGAACAGTTTTTATCAGGTTCATTATTATATTTATCCGGTTTTGTATTGGTTGGAGCTATTAACAGAATTTGTATGTATGGAAAAAGGGCAACTGGATATAGCGTACATTACAGAATTTGACCCATTATGGAATGATGATGAAACGGCTTTTATAATAAATCCAGAGGCAGTAATTTTTGGGAATCCGGTAGCGCAAGCAGCATGTGTGAGCGATTCAATTGCAGCAACGACAGATTTTCCTTTGGACGCAATGTTTTGGTGTGGAGGATGTCAAGGAAGTCTTTATCCATTTACAGGACATGTTCCGTATCACATAGGGGGAGTACAAGCTTCTTTGCTCTTAGTTTCGAGAATGTTGGCAAAAATGCACAGGGAAGCCTTAGCTGTGGGCACAGCAGGGAAATCAGCGATGTGTAAGCCATATATTATGCCTGTTATTATGAAAAGCCAATATAAGCAGCAGATGCTATATCCCATGGCCACTACAGGGAAAGGTGGATGTCGACCTTTAGGACGAACGAGTGTTTCATGGGAAGGGGGAAAGGAAAAACCATATATAGGAGAAGATTTTAGTTATTTAATTTGGAGAAAGAGAAATTGCTGTCTTTTATAAGAATGATTATGCCTATTATTATATTCCTTTCAGTAGAAGGAGAAGATTTTAAACAATCATCGTTAGAAGATGTGGAGTTTGCAAAGGAAATGTCTAAACAGCAAACCTTAGAATTAGAAAAGTTTCATTCCATAGCCAAGAACTTAGACTTTATGATAAAAAAATTACCAGAATCAGGTAAAGGATGTAAAAGCTGTAGGTCATATGTTCAAGGTATTCCAAGAAAAGAACATAGAGATGGGATTTTAGTATTTATTTCGTTTTCAATGCCAAAAACATCATTAATTGAATTAAATAATCAAGCTGATAAATATAATGCGATATTGGTAATGAGAGGGATTTATAAGAATTCATTTACCAAAATGAAAGAGAAGATATTAACTATATCATCGAAAGGATTAACGGTAGAAATAGACCCTCAATTATTTAAACAATATGGAATCAAACAAGTTCCGACATATGTTTTGTTGAAAGAAGGAAAAGAATTAAATCGACTAACAGGGAATGTTTCTCTTGAATTTGCTTACAAGAAACTACAGGAGAGAGAATGAAGAAATTTCTGATAGTTGTTATCTTAGCATATGGTTTAGAAGGGATGCAATCTTCATTTAATGAAGGAGAACAACTAGCAGAAATAAGAAAAAATGGAATAGAAGATGAAATCAAGACGGGGAAAAATAAAGGAATGGTTCCAGGGTATCAAGAAGGAGTTGTTATAAGTCGAGATGAATTATCTAAAGCGTTTGAGCATTTAGACAAAGATGAGCATGGTCGAGCTTTAAGAGAAATTCATAAAACAAGGAAACCGTATATATTAGATGAAACCGAGCCTTTTATAGTAAGAGGGGAGGAAACTTTACAACATCCAGAGAAAGCATTGGAAGAGGGGGAAGAGATAGAAGAGGGAGATAATTATACAATAGAAACGTGCGAAGAATGCCCTAATGAAGAATATTTAGTGAAAGCAAGAAAAACAAAAAAAAGATATGTTTATCTAAAGGAAGCGCCATATATAGAAACCGAAGGAAAGAATTGTAATCATGGGCATTTTAAGGTTCGCATAACGATACCTGTTGAGCCTGAGGAAGCATTTTTGGAAAGTGGCGTATGGAATATTAAGTATGTAAATAAGACAGAAAGTGGCACTGATATCTATGAACATTACTTGGTTAATGGGGTTCCGGTTACTTTAAAGAAAACAATATTACAAAACGGGCATGCTTGGGAACATCCCGGGCATTGTATCATGACAGACCCATTAGTACATTTTGTCGTAGGCTCTCCGGATATTATCAGAACGCTGTTAAGCAGTGAACAAAGTGAAAGTTATTATTGGGGAAGATTAGGGAGAGCGGAACTGCATCCTCGTGTGGTAAATGATACAGGTGAACATTATTGGATTTTAGATGACGCGGGTAAGCATTATGAAAAGTTAGTAGAGCAGGGTATATGTGGATACTATTCTGTGGAGGAAGACCCTGCCACTGATAAATATTGGATGGGAAAAAGAGTAAATGGGTCTTGGGGACAGACGGTAACATATGCTTGTCGTTCTACGTGTAAAGATACTTGTAAAAATTTAAAAGCTCGAGGATGTTCTAGAGAGCCTAATCCAGAATGTTTAGAAAAAGTAGGGGATAAATGTCTTAGGTGGAAATGGAAGTTCAAATGTCGAGATAGAATTAAAGGAAAGAAATATAAGTTTTCGAAAGAGAATCCATTTTGTTTTGGAGGGGAATGTGTAGATTCGAGTTATGAATCGGATAAAGATATGATACAAGCGTTAGGATATCTATCTATTTTGGAAGAAGCTCGGAAAGAACTAGATGGGACAGAAAATATTAATATTTTCAAAGGCAGTGCATATTCATGTACCAGGTTTCCATTGTCTTTTAAAGATTGTTGTGGTTGTAATGGATGGGGTATTAATGTTGGCTTAACGGGATGCGACCCAGATTCGAGAGTAGTAGCAGGATTAAGGTCAGAAGGGAAATGTGTTCAAATAGGGACTTATTGTGCAGAATATGTAAATGTAGGGTTGACGAAGTTTTGTTTAAGAAAGAAGACAGTATTTTGTTGTTTTGGGACAAAATTTGCGAAATTGTTACAAGAACAAGGGAAACCGCAATTAGGATTAAATTTTGGGTCACCAAAAGAACCTAATTGTCGAGGCTTTACAGCAGATGAGCTAAGTCGGATAGATTTTTCTAAACTAGATCTCAGTGAAATAGTTAGTGATGTAATGGATAAATTTAAACCTCAAAGTGGAGCACATTTTGCGAAAGGAGAGGAATTAAAGCGAATACAAGAACAAATGAGAGAAAAAGTTATTGGAGTAAACAAAGAAGGAGATTTTTTAAAAGAGAACATGAGACATATGGCTAGCTCTATGAAAGTAGGAGGGCATTAATGTTTTGGAATATAATATGTTTTTCTATAATTTTTTTGGAAGCTCAGGCTGAAAAATCCTTTTATGAAGACCATGCTAGAGGATGGCACTGGTATGAACAAATGGAACAAGAAAATTCTAAGCAAGGAAAAAGGGAAGGAATACGGCAGGTTTTACCAATACAATACCCTGCGACAGAAGAGTTAAAAAAATATCAAGCGAATTTGGAAGAGGCAAAAGCTTTAGCAGTTCTCCACCCTACACCAGCGAATGTATTTAATTATCAAAAAATGCAATATGATATGTTACAAAAGTCAGGGAAATTTGGGAAAGTTTGGATGCAAAATGTATACCAAAATCCAAGTATAAACTATGATATACGGTTTCCTGTTTCTCAAAAGGCAAGACATGTTTATATAGCAGAGCAACGACGCAAAACAGAAGAAAAAATAAAGAAATTATCAAATGAATATGGACTATTTTTCTTTTTTAAGAACAATTGCCCTTATTGTGAAGCGTTTAGTCCAATAGTAAAGATATTTAGTGAAAAATATAATTGGGAAGTGCTGGCAATAAGTGAATTTGGAGAAAAGAATGAACTTTTTGCAAGGAATGTACAAGATAATGGTCTAGCAGATACTTGGGGTGTGAATACATATCCTTCCTTGTTTGCTGTAAATCCGAAAACTGGACATGTAATACCTATAGCAGTAGGGATGATATCAATAGAAGAAATGGAAGAAAGAATTATGACTATTATGGAGAACGGTGAAAATGGTTAAATATAGTTTATGTTTCTCTGTGATAATTTTTATGTTTTATGGTTCTTGTAGCATTGGGTCTGATTTAGAAGGTTTTTTTCATAATATGGGAAGTGTTACTAACAATACTTCTGGAGGGGCACATCACGACCAGGCAGGAGGATATTATACAGGAGGAGGTTTCTCTGTAAGGAATAAAACAAAGAATGCACAATTAGGTACCTTTCAATTACCAAACGTGAAGTCAGGTTGTGGAGGAATAGATATATTCACAGGAGGGTTTTCATTTATTAGCAGTGGTGAACTAGTACAAGCGCTTAAAAATATAGGGTCTAATGCAGTAAGTTATGGATTTATGTTAGCAATGAAAACATTTGCACCGTCGGTGCAATCAGTGATTTCAGAATTACAAGATATGGCATCTAAAATAAATCAAACAAATATAAATTCCTGTGAAACGGCAACAAATTTAATGGGAGGGATGTGGCCGAAACTGGATGCTACGAATAGACATATTTGCTCGTCTATAGGAAGTAATAATGGGATTTTTAAAGATTGGGCGGCAGCACGACAGGGATGTGGGAAGGGAAGGAGTTCAGATGTGTTATCTAAGAAAAATTCTATGGAAGAGTATAAGAATATCTTAGGAGAAGAATTTAATGTGGCATGGAACGTTATAAAAGGAAATAATTATTTATTCGCAGACCAAGCTTTAGCAGAATTGTGTATGACTATTTCGGGTACTATAGTGTCATACAATGAAGGAGGGAAAACGAGAGTAATTACTCATGCAAGCAAGGCCGATAGCGAAGACTTAATAAAAGCGCTGTTTGAAGGAGGAACAGTTGAAACATATGGTTGTGATGAAACACAAAAATGTCTGAGAGTAAGAACGAAGAACTATCAAATTTCTTCGAATGGATTTTTAAATAAAGTTCAAAAAACCTTAACTGATATAACAGAAAAAGCAATAAGTGACAATCCATTATCTCCAGAGGAAATGGCATTTATCGAAAAAGTTAGATTACCATTATATAAAATGGTAAATGTAATGGCGGCTTATCGCAGGAAGGAATTTAGTCTAAATGAATTTGAGGAAGTAATTTGTATAGACCTCGTTTATGGATATATCACAGAGATTTTAGATGTAATGTTGAAAGAAACAGAAAATCTGAGGAACGCACAAGTATCAGATGATGTTATAAAGAAGTTTTTAAGACAACTAAGAGAAGCAAAAGCTAATATTAATATGAAGAGAAAGATAGCTTATGAACAAATGAATCAAGCTTTAATTATAATTGAAACAGCGAAGATATATGAAAAGAAATTAGAGAATAATTTTGAGATTTTGCAGAGGGGGAAGGAATTTTAAGATTATTATTTTACAAAAAATGAAAATATGGTATATATAATAAAGATATTATAGGATATATTATGATTAAAAGAAGTATATTTACCAAAATTGAAGAGGTTTTATTTTCAAATAAGGTTATTTTAATTTTTGGAACAAGACGAGTAGGGAAGACCACACTTGTAAAACAATTATTAGAAAAATACGAAGCACAAGGTAAAAAAGGAATATATTTAAATTGTGATTTATTGAGTGTAAAGCAATCACTAGAAACTTCGAATGAACAAGTTTTAAAACAATATTTAGAAAAATATGAGATAGTAGTTATAGATGAAGCTCAAAACGTAAAAAATATTGGGAAAACTCTCAAAATTATACATGATGTATTTCCTCATATACAATTGATAGCCACAGGGTCTTCCAGTTTTGATTTAGCTAATAAGACAGGTGAACCTTTGGTAGGTAGAAGTCGGTCTTTTGTTTTATATCCTTTTTCAATTTCTGAAATCCTTCAAAAAAACGATAGTTTTGTGACACAGGCGAATATAGAGAATTTTCTTAGAGTAGGAATGTATCCCGGTATTTTTTATATGAATGAAAATGAAGGGGAAGAGGAATTAGATAATTTAGTTAACGGGTATCTGTATAAAGATATACTTTCTTATGAAAGCATTAGGCATTCAGACCAAATATTAAAGCTATTACAGTGTCTAGCTTTACAAATAGGTTCACAAGTTTCTTTTAATGAATTATCTAATAGATTATCTATTAATGCTAATACTGTGCAAAAATATATAGACCTTTTAGAGAAATGTTATGTAATCTTTAAGTTACCTGCTTTTTCTAGGAATTTAAGGAATGAGATTGCTGGGAATAGAAGTAGAAAGATTTTTTTCTATGATATTGGAATTAGGAACGCTCTTTTGGGTAATTATCAACGGCCAGATTTAAGGAGCGACATTGGCGGAATATGGGAAAATTTTTGTATTGTAGAATTAATCAAAAAGGCCCAAAGAGAGAACAGAAGGTGTCATATCTATTTTTGGAGAACCTATAAAGGTCAGGAAGTAGATTTTATTGAAGAAGAAAATGGTATTCTAAAAGCATATGAGTTTAAATATAGTTCTGGGAAACAAGTAAAACTGCCGAAAAGCTTTAAAGAAGAATATGATATTAAGGATTTTACCGTAATAAATAAAGATAATTGGTTAGAACACTTGGAGTAGAGGTAGTGAATGGATATATATAGCATAGGGGGAGGAGAGATAATATATGAGGTATTAAAAGCGGTAGCACTATGCCTAAATGGAGGAAGTGGCACTTTGGAAGCCATGCTTCGTATAGGAGGCTTTGCAGGAGCTTTTATCGTATATTATATGATTTTATATGGTTCGCCAAAAGAAATAATAAAATCATGGGGAATACCTGTCCTTCTTATAACTAATATGCTATTTGTTCCAACTGCTACTGTCTGGGTTAAAGATACCATTACGCATTATTCATATAAAATTGATAAGGTTCCTTATGGTTTAGCTTTATTTGCTTCCCAAATCAGTAAATTAGGAAAAGCAATTACTGATATTGTTGAACAAAGTTTTTCTACTCCTGATGATATGAAATATCAAAAAACAGGAATGATGTTTGGTTCTGATATTCTGGAAAAAGCAAAAACATTTAGAATCACTAATAGCAATTTCAAAGAAAACATGAGGAACTTTGTAGGGCAATGTATAAAATACGATATTATGCTTAATCACAAATATAGTTTTGATGACTTAAGAAATACGGATGATATTTGGAGCTTAGTGACGAGCAATCCATCCAGGAATAGAGGATTATTTTGGATTCCTATAGATGGGAAAGGACGGTCAGAATATGTTACATGCGAAGGAGCTGTAAATAGGTTTAACCAAATTTGGGGAGCTGAACTAGATAGGAACTTTTCGATATTAGGGCGCCAATTTTTTACGGGGAAGTTTGTAGGTTATTCAGGGAGCAGTTCACCTCAGCTGCAAATGTCTCCCGAAGTAGAACAAGCGCTTAAATTGGAAATGAAAAGTAATCTTACGAGTATTTATTCATATTTGGGAGAAATGGCGGGAAGTGCAGAAGAAACATTAAAGCAAGCATTAATGATAAATGCGATACAAGATGGAGCTTCTGAAAATTCTAAGATGGCAGGTAATGCGTTAACCTATGCAGAGGTAAGGGCTCTTCAGCAACAAAATAATACTTTTGATACCATAGGGCGACTTGCTACGAAGCTTCTACCCCTAATGAAAGCAGTCATTGAAGCATTAGCTTATGCGTGTTTTATATTTATAATACCTCTTTGTATGATACCTAGTGGATATAAATTTCTAATAAATTGGATAGGGACATTGATTTGGTTACAGGCATGGCCGCCGATGTATGCAATATTAAATTATATTATGAATATAGCAGCGAGAGCATCTACTTTGTCTGCGATAGGAACAGCAGGAGGATTAACTATAGGGAATTATATAGGAGTATCAGAGGCTAATACAGAGATGAAATTACTGGCAGGATACTTATCTATGAGTATACCATTTATTTGTATAGCAATAGTCAAAGGTGTAGGCAATTTTGTTCACTTAGCCAGTCAAATGACAGGAACATCTATGCAAGCGGCCTCCATGGCAGCAGGAGAAGTCTCTTCGGGGAATTTCAGTTATGGAAATGTAAGTGTAGGGAATCAATCCTATGGGAACGTTTCTCAACTACAAAGGAACTTTTCCAGTTTGTTATCAGCAGGAGGACATACTCTGGATACAGGAGGGATGCAAATCAAGAATGATGCAAATGGATTTGCTGTGGTAAATAGAGCGGTAAGCAGTGGAATTAACGATTTTGCAGCCACGCTGAATGATAGTGAGGAATTTCGCAGAGGGTATATGGATTCCATGCAAAGAGCACAGAGTGCAACTTCGAGATTATCAGAACTTGCAGGGGTTTCAAGGAATGAAACTAAGAACCTGGCACATAGCTTAAGTCGTATGACAGCTCAACAGATATCCCATAATTATGGATTTGGAGCAGAGAAATCGAACCAAGTTCTAAATGATGCAAAGGTATTAGACCAAATTTACACCGGACATACCTATACAGACCAAACGAAAGCAGGAGGGAATGTGGGTATAAGCGGAGGAGCAAGCGTGGGAACTGGAGGGAAAGGGTACTCAGTGGGTGCCTCTGCTGGGCTTAATGGAGGAGTTGAGGCTACTAATGCAACTAATAGTGGAGATTCACAACAAACGATGACATCGCAAGATTATGCGGAAGCAGAAAGAAGATTTAATTCAGCCATGCAAAGTATTGCAAATTCTAATAGAAATGATGATGTCACACGTTTAGCCACGGAACATACAAATACATTATCAAAGATGAATCAATTAGGAGAAGAAAAAGCTTATCATGAAAATATGGCAAAGAGTTATCAAGCCAGCTATAGCAAAGCAAGCAATCTAACGGTATCAGAAAGAATGAATCTAAGAGATTACGCAATAGAAATAGCGGGGCAAGAAAATATAGGTCCAAGAGAAGCATCAATGATACTAGATTCGAATCGACCGGAAGACCAGGCTCAGAAGAACAGATGGTTTTCTATAGCACAAAGTCAAGAAAGAGCAAGAAGGCATCCAACAATGCCAATGATGAAACAACCAATGAATTGGGGAAATTTAAATAAACAAACGGCTCAAAATGAAATGAGACAAGAGTTTAGTAAAGCAAAACAAGCAATAAATGATGATTTTGCCAAACATCAGGAAGAAATGACTAAGCAACAGAAAGATTTATCCTCAGTGATGAAAGAAAATGAAACTACAGTTGTGAACTCTATACAAAAAGAAGATAATTTTAGAAATACAAAAGAACAAATAAAGAATAAAGCAAATGCAATTAAACAGAAAGAACAAGAGAGAAGTGAAAAATGGAATATAACAGCAGCTTGGGATAAGCTTTTGGGAAAAGAATAAAAAAATAGGAGAAAATTATGGACTTACAAAATAAAACAAATGAAACAATATTTATTAATCGATTATTATTATATAGATTACAATATGTTGTTGCTGGTATTGTAGCTTTTATTCTCTCAATATTCATTTTTTTCATCTGTGAAGATGGTGCACCTGTATCTGTATTAACTCCAATGCCTTGGTTTTTTTCATTTTTTAATATAACAACATATTTTTACAGTAAATTTTTAGCAAAAAAATATGGAATAGAAATGGTTGGAGATTTAGACCAGAAATGGCTAAAAGAATATCAAGGATTTGATTCTAAGGCTTTTGGAGAAATCTTTAGCAGATTACTTCAGTGCAGAAAAATTGCAGGATTTTACATTATCCCGTTTTTAGTGTTATCTTATATTATAGAGGTTCGTATAACTTTTTTCATAGGACTAATATATATTATTATATATCTTATGTTTTATCGTCCTACATACTTTGATGCGGCTATAGCAGACAGAATTCCGAGGGCATTTGCAGAGGGTATGATAGTATCAAGGAATTTAGATAATTCTTCTAATAAAAAGTGAAGTAATATGTATTGGAAAAAGAAAAAAACACCTAAATCTCAAAAAACTTTACTTTCAGAAGGAATAAGCAAAAAAGATGTGTTAATTATTGCGGAAAAGATGATTTCTCAAGGTTCTCCTTTAGAGAGAATAATGGAAATTACCGGCCTTTCGAACGAAGAAATATTAGATATAAGGAAGATGTAATGAATAACAAAGAACTAACGAATAAAGAAGTCGAAAACGTTTATAGCAATATACGAAACACAATTGTAGATGCTCAAAATAAGATTGTAAGAACAGTAAATTCAGCCATTGTTGAATCTTATTGGAAAATAGGAGAACAAATATATAAAGAATGTGGAGGAAATGAGCGTGCTGAGTATGGAAAACATGTTTTAAAATATCTTGCTGAACGCCTTACTAAGGAATTTGGGAAAGGGTTTACGATTACAAATTTAAAATATATGCGTCAATTTTATTTAGCTTTTCCAATTCGCCACACACTGTGTGACCAATTGAGTTGGTCTCACTATCGCTTGATAATGAGAGTAGAAAACCATAAAGCCAGAGAGTTCTATGTTGAAGAATGTATAAAATCTGGTTGGAGCGTACGTCAACTTGAAAGGCAAATATATTCCCTTTTTTATGAAAGATTATTGTCCAGTCATGGGGATAAAAGCGTAAGAAATGAAATTAATACTCTCAAACCTAAAAAAGAAACCATGCCATCTGATGTTTTAAAAAGCACATATATCTTGGAGTTTTTGGGATTAGAGGACAATCATAAATATCATGAAAAGGATGTAGAACAAGCTATTATTGATAACTTACAAAAGTTCATATTAGAGTTAGGGAGAGGGTTTACTTTTGTCGCGCGACAAAAAAGAATTTCTTTAGAAGATGATAATTTCTATATCGACTTAGTCTTCTATAACACAATTCTACGTTGTTATGTTTTGATTGATTTGAAAATTGGAAAAATTACTCATCAGGATTTGGGGCAAATGCTCATGTATGTAAATTATTATACTGAAGAACTCATGAACGAAGGAGATAATCCTCCAATAGGATTAGTACTCGGAGCTGATAAAAATAACTCTGTAATTAAGTACACTCTTAAAGATAAAGATAGGCTTTTCGCTTCAAAATATAAAATATATATGCCGACAGAGGAAGAATTAAAGAGAGAGTTAGATTTAGATAGATATAAGGAATTATCTACTGTTTCTGTGGATAAATCGGTGAATAACTAGGTGTTAATACTTTATTAACCGTTTACAGAAAAGTTTGCTTAATATTTAAGCAGTGGAGTTACTATAATGAGTAAATATTCAGACCATACAACCATAGGAGGACAAGTACTAGCCCATAGAATCCGTATGATGCGACAAAATTGGAGTATTATTTGGATTATTGGACGAATAAGTTTTTTATTTACTTTTATCTTCTCTTTAATGATTCGCTGGAAAATAAATGATGTTTGGAATTATTTATGTATTCTAAAAGCATTCCACAGAAATAATATGTCTTCTCTTCCTGTTAATATATTCAGCGATTCTTACTTTTGGTTTAAAAGTGGACATTGTCAATGGTTATCAGACTATGCAGTTGCTAATCACAAAGGATTCTTAGCTGCTAAAGATCAATTTGAAGACTTTTTATGGATGGATTTAAAAATTAGCTTAGCTGTAGGCTTAATTTCTATGCTTATAATGATTTTTATAAACAAATATTTTGGAAAGTCTTTAAGTGATAAAAAAGAGATTATTTCGGGTCATGATTATGTTAATGCAAAAACCTTAACAAAAACTATCAATCAAAAAAGTGATATTACACTAGCTAATATTCCGTATCCTAAAGGTACGGAATGCCGTCACACTATTATTACAGGGACAACAGGAGCCGGAAAAACTAATGTTATGATTGAATTACTAGACCAGATAACAAATAAGCCTGAAAAGATCGTTCTTGTAGATACTGTAGGTACTTATATAGATAGATACTATAAAAAAGGAAGAGATATTATTTTGAATCCTTTTCACCCTGATAGCCTCTCATGGAGCTTCTTTAATGAATGCTCCTCCAATGAAGATTCTACATCTCTTATTAAAAATGTTTCAGAGTGTTTAATTGAAAGTAATAATCATTATTATGATTTTTGGGACAAAGCAGCTCGAATTGTTTTTGTAGAAACAGCAAAAAAAGCATTAAAAGAAGGAACCTCAACAAAAGAATTTTTAGAAATTTTACTAGAGACTCCCCTTGATAATATAGAACAATATTTAGAAGGTACTTATGGACATACAATTATGGATATAAGGGCTGATAAAATGGCTTTATCGGTAAGAACAACCTTAATTAACGCCATATCAATCTTTGACGTTTTAAAAGATTCTATTGAAGAAAGTTTTAGCATTAGAGAATGGATATTAAAGCCTCATCCAGACAATGAACCTCACATATTATTCTTATCTTGTAAACCAGCAGAAAGAGCTTCAGTAATTCCTCTAATTACTGCCTGGCTTTCTATAGCTTCACAGGCATTATTACATAAGCAACAACCTCCTGAACGAACATGGTTTTTTATAGATGAGTTGCACAATTTAAAAAGATTACCCAATATAGAAACTTTTCTTGCTGAAATAAGAAAATATGGGGGATGTTTTGTAATGGGAACACAAATGATATCTCAATTAAGCAAAATATATACAAATGAAGTAGCCAAAATAATTACTGGACTATGCGGAACAAAGATTGTAATGGGTATTCCTGAGCCTGAAACAGCAAAATATATGAGTAGTTTTCTAGGAGAAAAAGAAGAAGTTTCTACTGCTGAATCTATATCATATGGCGCTAATACTATAAGAGACGGAGTAAATATCGCTCAAAAAACAGAAAAGAAACTTACTGTACCTTATTCTGAAATCATGACACTAAAACCAGGGGAAGCCTTTCTATCTTTTGCCTCTATTCCTAGTGTCGCTAAGGTTAGATTTAAGTTGCATGAAAGTTCTATAATTAAAAATTAATATTTAAAATTTATTACTACATGAATGAATTAGCATGAAGAAAATATTAATCTTTATCCTATTAATAAGCATTGAATTTATAGAATGTGATGTGGTAAAAGAGTCCTTTGTTCCCAAAATCCCTTCAGAAACATTAGCAGAGCAGTTCTTCATAGATATTTTAGAGAGCTTATACATACCCGGAAAAGGAATAGGAGAAAAATATCTAAATTATCTTTTTATTCAGAGATAGGGGGTAAGTCTAAATCTAAATTTGGATTCTCTGGATAAAGAGATATTACAATTATTTGAGGGCTAGGATGTTTTATTGTTCCTGCACGAATTTTTACGCCATCTGCTCCAACAAATTCTTTTTGTACTCTTATACAAACTCCAAAAATGTTAGTTGGAACCCTATCCACAACCTTGTCCTGATTTGGTGAAAATAAACCTGCGTCCGGTTTCAATAGATCTATTTTATGCCCTGATAAATTAACTTTTAAAAATATAGCGTTACCACCATGTGTTGCGGTTGGAACAAGAAAACTAACGCATTTGCTTCTAAATAGCAAATTAAAGAGCTGGAAAGTTATAGTATCAGCTGTATCCGCATCCACAACTGCGCTAACTGTATTAAACAAAGATGGATTTTTCTTTGCAATACCAGAAGCCCTTTCTGTAATTCCATCAATAGTTCTAAAAATATCAGGACTATTACCGAAATGCAGCTCTAGTCTCAAATGCTTAGAAAGAGCTTCCGCCTGTGCGTCTAATTTACATAAAGTATTATTTTCTTCTTCTATTAATTGTCCTAATCTGAAACCGACTTCGTTTTGTTTCACTGATCTTAGTTCACTTAATATTCTACTAGCTTCTGCTTCCATAGAAAATAAACGTTCATAACAACAAACACACACTAGCATAGTAGACAACAACTTATTTAGATTCAGAAACATTTTATATCTCCTCTTCCTATTCTTAGACTAATCATATCAACAAGAATGTCCAATTTTTCCGATACATTATAAAAATAAGATTCAACTCTTGAAATCTCATCACCTTTGCTTTCCGAAAATTCCGCTATTGCTGAGTAAGCAGTTTGTGTACAATTACCAGAACACATTTTAAGATGCTTTATTATAGTTTCTATATCAGCGCGAGAACAACATGGTAACATTCTATATATAGAATCACTTAATTCAGCGAATAATTTATTAAAACGTTCATTAGAATCGTCCATTAATACAAAATCTATACTTGGATTAATACCAAATCTACTAGTACTTAAAGAATCAAGTAAGCTTTGAATATTAACTTCATTTAAAAGATCGCGCGCAATCACGGAAGACACAACACCGCTCGGCATAGAAGCTTTAAACTGTTCATCACTAACTGCTGTCATATGAATTTCTTCATGCGCTTTATTTGGAATTTGTATATTGAGAACCAATGTTCTAGAGTTAAAACTTATTTCTATCTCTCTACTAACTACGTCCAGATCACTTTTCATTCCTTCACTAATTTCGCATATCCCAAACGCAACGACAGCAATTAACAACTTTTTCATAACAACCTCTTATAAATCGTATCATTATGTCTTATAATACAAAAACTACTCTATTTTTTCAAGATATTGTACTAGTTCTGTATTAGATACCGTCTATCGAATCAATAAGAAAAAAGGAAATAATTATAAAAATTTTTTCAAACACCTTAACTTCATTACAACTCCTTTCTAAGATGCTACTGACAGTAAAGTCTCCAATAATTCGTAGTCGGAAATAGAATCTATATCTTGTATATTGCATGATAAATTAAAATGACTAATCCCCTCTCCACTACCATTCCGTGCACTTTGTAGAATTAACCATGCTCCATAAATTTTATCTTCCTTTGACGTCTGAGATATCAGCTGAGCCCCTTTAAAGTACATACTTCTTGGACTTAATTGGTTATCATCTTCAGAAATTGGCGAGACTAATCTTAACATTGGTACATTTCCACGTTGAACACTTTCTACGGAGACCATAGCGTTACTAATATTAGCTAAAATAACAAACAAAAATGAGATATATGCACAAAGTTTCATAATTACTCTCCTAAATTACCTCTTTTTATATTACTAAAATTTTGGCTATAGATATACTGATCAATTTGTGAAAAATAGTTGGCAATCTTTGTTGCCTATGAAAAATTAAAATTTCTATTTTGCCCCGAAAACTGCTAAATAACCTATAAACTTCTTAATCATCGTACATCTCCGACCAACTAACTATTATAATAGCACTATTTTTCGTCAAAGAATCGGCTATAAACTTAACCCCATATCTTTCGACGCGCCAATATCATTTACTATGTAGTTTTCATTCTTTTGAAGTTCCTGAGAGAGCATATTTATTAATTGTGTTTTTTCTAGTTGCGGTATGGGTTTTTCGGCTTCATCTTGCTTTATACCCTCCGAAACTGCCATTTGATTCATTAGTTCTTTATTATTCAGAACTCCTACATTTTTATTCGTCAATTTCTCTGATAATAACTGTGCTTTTCTTTGCAATTCTTCTATCTTTTCTGAAGTAAGCTTGCTTTCAGATATACTCTCTCTCAATACTTCAAAACTTACCGCTTCTTTTATGCTTGAAATTATCCCATCTGCCGTAACTTCTTTTATTTCTCCTTGCTTTATTTTCTCTTCTACCAATAAGCTTGCATACTTATTCATATAATCTTTGGTTTTTACAGTTAGTCCATTCTCTAATATATAATTCTTTATCATAGACCTACTAACATACTCTTTATGGCCACTTGATTCCTCACTCATTCTTAAAACCAACTTATATACTCTTCCTTCCATCTGCTTTTGCACAAAATTTTCCGTTTTTTCTATGTATTTCTTGTATTTATTTTCCTTAATCGGAACTTCCATTCTTTCTATCTTATTTAAGGTCTCTGCAAATGTTCTCGAGCTTTCTTCCATCCCAACTCTTATCTCAGAATATGCTATTTGCTTCTCTATCACTTTCTTTGTAATAAATGCTTCTCTTCCTAACTCGTTTATAAACTCCCTATGTAGCGGATAATTAGACAGTATTTCTTTGGCTAAATTATTTCTTATTTTTCGTATAGAACAATATTCTTCATACCTACTATCATTTACTATATTAAAATTATCTTTCTTCATTGAATTATACATATCTCTTACTTCTACTACTGTATCTACATATAATCTAACTGTTTCTTTTGCTTGTTGCTCAGTTCTACTTAAAGGCCTTGGTTTAATTCCACATTGTATTTCTAATCTTTCTTTGGTTATTCCTTCCTGGTCTAAATATAATCGATGAGATTCATACATCTTTAATATCTTTTGTCCTAGCAATATACTAGTTTTCTTTAAGTCATTATATTCTTTCCAGTTAGCTTCTCCATTATGAATATCTTTTAATATTTCGGCCATCTCCATTCTTAATTCTTTATATTCAATTACTTGTGCTTTGCTCGTGTTTTCTATCCTTCGATAATCTTTTATTGAATCTTTGTATTCATATCTACTTACACTGTTTGTTAATGCTTTAAATGTAGAAAAATCTTCTTTTCTATAATATAAATCTACATTTTCTTTATGCCTTGTCATTCCTACATATATTCCTTTGGCATCTAAAATCTTATTTGCCACTAATATCGTATTATCATATGTTTTCCCTTGTGATTTATGTAATGTAATTGCGTATCCATACGCTACCTTATCATAATAAGATACTTCTATCTCTTTTCTTCCTTCTTCTGTTTCAACGCTTAGTATTCCTTCTTTGAATGATACTACTACTCCTTCCTGCCCATTCTTAATATCAAAATGCTTATTATTTTCTGTAAAAATAATCTTTTCATTCTTTGTTAGTTCTAACCCATTTAAACTTATAAGACTTTCACCTAATTCTTTCTTTGTTTTCTTTAATTCCCTTATGTTCTGATTTATCTCTTTACATTCTTTGTTTGTAGAACACATTACTACTGCTGTTCCTTGTCTTTCTATTTCTAAAAATTTCTTTGATATTTCTCTTTGATCAGTTAACTCATGCAATCTCCCCTTGTTCTCATACTTAGATAGAGCTTCTACTGTATTCAACTGCGCAAACTCTATACTTGCTTCTTTTTGCCAATCTTCTTTCTGACGTCTTATCTCTTTTAATTCTGCTAACTCCCCTTCCTTATTACTTTCTCGACTAATTTTTATAAACTGATTAAAAATATCTCCTGCTGATATAGGCTTAAATTGATTATCATCCCCTATCGCTATTATTTTTACTCCAAACTTCTTGGCCCATTCAATTATCTCTTTCCACTCTTTAGCACCTACCATCCCGGCTTCATCTACAATTATCACATCTCCCCTTTTTAATTGAGCGCCTTCCGTCCTTCTTAAATCTTTATACCAATCTAATTGCTTAAGAACTCCTTCTGTCACTATAGAATTGAATGATAAAAACTTTTCTTGAGCTTGTTCATATACTCGCCATTGATGGCTCCAACTCGCTATCGTTCCACTATCTATTCCAGCTTCTCTCCCTAAATTTTCTGCTGCTACCGCTGACAAGCTCATCCCTATTACTCTTACTCCATTTTTTTGGTAAATCTCCGAGACCGCTTGCATTGCGGTTGTTTTTCCCGCTCCCGCTTTTCCTATTAAAATCCTAAAATTACTATTATCTATAAGGTTCTCTACTGCCTTTTTTTGTTCTTCATTTAGATAATTATACTTTTCAAACACTTCATGTACTGTATTTAAATTGCATATTTTGATCGATTTTTCCTCTTTAAGTTCTTCAAAATCGCTAATTATACTAGATTCCAGTTTTTCGTATTTATCGCCTGTATATAGAAAATCCCCCTTTATGTTCTCCCCTATATATTTTGCCTCTTCTAATACCTTCTCAAAAACTTTAGATACTTTTTTATCATCAAACACTCTTTTACTAATTTCTCTTAGGATATCCTTCTGCGTAAATACCGCTTTCTTTTCATTCAAATAATCTAAAATAACACTCGGATTATTTAACAATATTTCCTCATTCCTCATTGTAATTCCCAAATTCTCCTGAATTATTCGGCTATTCTCTCCTATATGATCCGCATACCATCCCCTATGATTCGCAGGCTCTAAATTTATTCCCAAACTTGCAAAGCTCTTTTCGGTTATCCTTTCTTTTATTCCTTCTCTCTCTAAAAACTCATTTGTTAAACTTGCCCACAGCTTCCTCGTCTCTACTACTGCCCTTCTTGTACAAATTCCCCGGTCTTTTCTTTTTGAAAAGTTTCCCTCCTCATCTATTGACCTTCGGCTAATCAATAAATGAGCGTGCATGTTCCCTTCTTTTTTATGAATTGCATATGTCGTTACTAAACCTCTTGCTACAAATCTGTTTTTCACAAATTTATCTAAAAGCTCCTCATTCGTTTCTTTTTTAAATTCATTCGGTAATGCTACTACTATCGTCATAGCTGTTTGCGCACATGTTTTATATTTCTCTAATGATTCTTCCTTCTTAAAATATTCTTCTGCATACTTATCTTCATAATTCTCTATCGCATTCCACACAGAAATATCTTTATATTTAATATTCTCTGGACATATAGTTTTTGCTAACAATACTTCACTGCTTTTTTTACTGAAATTTACTGTTTTATTTCGACGCTCTTCATGCAATCTTTCTCCACAAATATACGCTGCTGTTTGTACTGCGCTTCTTCCTGTACTTCTGCTTACAAAACCTGCGTGTAAATGATAAATTGCCACTAATTTTTTCTCTTTTTTTCTTTACTTATTTATATTAGCACTATTGCTTTAAAAATTGCAATAGTGCATAAGTGCGCATTCTTTCATTTTTCCCTAATTATTTTTATTAAAAACTTGCATTGTTTATACATTTTTTTTATAATTATCTCATTGGTTATTGGTGCTATTATGCTTTTTACTTATGATTATAAAATGAATAATTCTGTAAACATTTGTGACAAACAAAAAGCCATAATGCTTGCATCTAAAATGTTGCCTGAATATGTCTTCGATACTTCCAAATTAGAAAACAATCCCCTCACTTTCCCTGAAGTAAAAACCCTTATCGATGGTATTACCATCGGTGGTCATAAAGTCTCAGATGTTGAGCAAGTACTTAATATTAAAAATGCTTGGATTTCTCTCCTTCACCTCATTAAAAATGATTCCTTCTTCCCATCTTTAAAAAACTTTAATCTAATTAACAGTATAATCGCTAAAGATGAGGCTATTTATGCCGGCGCGTTCCGAAATGGTGCTACCGGTATATCCGGTACTAAAAATTATATCGCTCCTCTTCATTCCAACCTTGAAAGCATATTCTTAAATGAAATGCATATCATTCTAGATAACTTCTCCCCTACTGAACAAGCTATTCGCATTTTCCTGTGGGGCGCTTTAAACCAATTCTATTGGGATGGTAATAAACGCACTTCCAGAATTATCGCTAATGGTATCCTTATTAATGAAGGTATCGGTGTTTTTAATATTAAATCTTCTGACATCTTAGAATTTAATACTCTTATGATTGATTTCTACGATTCTAAAAACGCTTCTCATATCTTTAAGTTCCTTGCTGAAAAATGTATTATCTATTTGGAGTAAATAATATGAAAAACGTGGATAAACTTCATTCTGTTAACAAAAAAATTGCTCTACTTAATGATAAAAAACTCTACCTCGAAAAACAAATCGCTTCTTCCCTCTCTAATCAAATTACAGACCTGCTTATTAAAAATCATGCCATCAATATCAATTCAAAAGACTTCCTCAAAAAAATTGAACTTATCATTAAGGACTTAAACCATGATTAAAATAGACTTCTTCTCTTCCGCTCTATCTTCTTTCCCCTTATCTTTAGATATACTACATGAAATAATAAACAAATTTGACAATTCCAATTTGCCTTTTATTGTTCACGTTTCTGATTTTTCAAAATTAAATCCTTCTTTTTTTAAATTAATTCAATCTACTATGGTGAAACTATGAAATATACTAAATTTTCTAATCTCGAAATCAAATTAAACCGCCTCCTTGCTCAAAAAGCAGCTCTCCAATATAAATTAAAATTAAAAACCAAATCTGAACATAGAGCTGTAAATAAGACTCTTATACAAGTCGGAGGCCTCCTTTCTCTTACTCCTATCTTAGATATCTGTGACATTAATCCTGGTGACGATTTGCAAATCAAACACCAAGATAAAGCCGATGTCTTATTAGGTATCCTTTCTGTAGTTTTTGAAGATTTATCTAATAACTTCGATTCTTCCGATTTGGATAATTTCAAAAACATCGGCGCTTCTATTCGAGCTGCATATACTACATTATGAAGCAACAGGGATTCCTCTTTTCACAGCCAATCGACTTAATATCCATTTCTCCGCTTTTTCCGCATATTGTATCGCTTCCAAAATATATTTTTTATTATTTCCTTGCTCACTCAACCAATAATTAACATAACTCAGACTTTCTTCACTGGGCTCACTTCCACAACCTAAATATTGTCCTACTAAAAAACTTGTAATTTCTGCTACTAATTCTTCAAATGCATAATCCAACTTCCGATTCAATCTTTTCCCTGCTCCTGTCGCATGCGCTATTTCATGTAATAATGTACGTAAAAACGATGCTTCATCTGGAAATCTTTCATGATTCGGAACGACAATATAATCAAAACCTTTTGAGTAATATGCGTAATTACTACCTGTATCTTCTTTTATGCAAATATTCAATGCCTCCGAAATATCCTTCACTTTCATTTTTAATTCAAAACCTTTTTCCGATGTTTTAAATGCAGGAACCCCTTCTATCTGCTCAAAATTAAATACTGTATAGTATTTCTGTATAAAACATTTTTTCTCGAACTCTTCATCTTCGTTAATGATAATACTTGTATATCTTATCAATTGTCCTTTACTTCCTTTCTTTATCTTCCAACCCTTATTTTTGGCCTGGATAAACGTACAATATCTTGTGTCAGAGAATGGCGTTAACATCAGTTTTAAAAGATTCATTCCTCGATACTTATGTCCTGTTATCCCATTCCTTATTGTATATTCACTATTCCTCCATGGCTTCACCCATGGAGCTTTACCTTTTTTCATCGCTTCTTCGAACTTTTTAGCTATTTCTTCTTTATTTTCTGTCATTACATCCTCCCTAATAAAAACCAGTGTTTTTGTTCCGAAATAGAGAATCGGAACATGCGGATAAAAAAAGAAATCAATAAAAAGTTTACGGTTTGCAATGACTACACGGGAGCTTACGCAGTAAGCGAATGGAGCGGGCCGGATATTGCAAATTTTATTATTTCTTTTATCCGTCTAAATGTCCGATTCGATTTTTGTGAACAAAAAATAACTAAAATAATTATTCCTTCTTTATTGAACCGCCTATGGAATATGGCTTTTATCTCCATTTTTCTATCTTGGCTCTTAAGGATTTTTATCAAACCTTATTCACTCTTTTCAACATTTGCACATTTACGTATTTGTGGGTTTGTTATTATAAATTAATGTGGATAATAACATTTGCTTTTTTCTTCCAATAGCCTATTAGAAAAATAGTATTGTTGGATTTCCGTTTGCTTCATATTATTCAGAAACTCTTTTATTATCACAGTCCGAAATGTTAAAATTCTTACAATAATTACTTATCTTTACCCCTCTATATCTTAAATATTTATATAAGGTAATCTTAGATATCCCTAATCTTTTTGCTATTTGATTTACCGATAACTTCCTCTCTTGATATAATGCTACCACTGCATAAGAAATCTCTTCTGCTTTTTTCGATAATCCTTTAGGTCTACCCCCTCTCCTGCCCCTTGCTCTTGCGGATTCTAATCCGGCCATAGTTCTTTCTCTAATCAAGTCTCTTTCAAACTCTGCTAATACTGCAAATAAATTAAATACCAATTTCCCCTGCGCTGTTGTCGTATCTATATTGTCATTTAAGCTTAGCAAATGTATTCCTTTTTTCATGAGGTCATTTACCAAAGTTACTAAATGCATTAATGACCTTCCTAATCTATCTAATTTGTATATTACAATAATATCGTCTTTCCTAACTTGTTCTAGCATTTTATTTAAATTAGGTCTTTCTTTTGATGCTCCACTCATTACATCTGAAAAAATTTTTTCACATCCAACTTTTTTTAAAGCATCTATTTGTAAATCTAATTTTTGGTCTTTTGTTGAAACTCTTGCATAACCTATTTTCATTTTTTCTCCAAAGTTCACTAAACCCATCTATTAACAAGTTTAATATACTTTGATTACATTTACCAGTTTTGTTTACCAAAATCAAATATTAAAAGAAAAAAATCATACTCATAGTATCATGGTATAAAAAATCGACCGTTTTTTTGTACCGTTGTACGTATAACTAATATTGTAATTTTACATAAATGTTTAAAATCACAAATAAACAAATGTTAATATGTTTATTTTCACAAAATCACATTTACGTATTTGTGTTTATGTTCGCGCTATAATGGTAATATTTCTTCTATTTACCCTACTTTGTCTCTCCATTTCTATTTGTTATAGAACTCTATCTAACTAAAAGTTTTCCACAGAACAATATCCCCTTCGAGATAAATTGTTCTTGTGAGTAAACTTTTAATAAAAATTTTATTGAATTATTTTTCAGGAAACATTTCTTCTAATATTTTTATTAATTTATCTTTAATAGTTGTTCCTTCTATTACACAAACTTTTTTTATTCTTTTGTGCAAATAAACAGGTAAATCTATAGATAACCGGCACTTTTCTTTCTCCTGTTTTTTTTCTTCTTCTTGTTTAACGGGATTATCATCCTCATTTTGGGTAATATCTCTTCCCTTTACCCACTCGTCTATACTTGATTTAATCAAAGAATCATTTTCTTTTGATATATTTTTAAAATTTATCTTTTTTTTCATTTTTCACCTACTTTCCCATTAAACAATCTAATGACTTCTTCCGTTAATGCTTTCACTTCCTTTCCAGCAGAGGAATTTGGACTCGACTCTATGACACTCGTTCCTTGTGCTGCCGTTTCCGGATATGCAACTCTTTGAGTAAGGCAAGATTGCAATATAGGAACTTTATATTGTTCCAAAGCCTCTATTACATCCTTTCCTATAACTGTGTTAGTTATCTTCCTGTTAATCACAAAAGCTACCCCTATTTTCTTATACGTTTGCAAAGGTTCTTTAACCTCATTAATCAAATCAACTATTTCTTTTGCAGACCAAACATCATAAGGAGAAGGTTGAACAGGAATTAATACAACATCGCTAGCTACAATAGCAGACCTAGCTACATCATAAAGCCGAGGAGCTCCATCTATAACTATATAATCGTAATCTTTTTTTAAAAGCTGAACTTCTTTATGTATATTATTCTTAGAAATACCAACCACACTAAAAATAGGGTCTTCTTCTCTAGAAGCAGCCCAATCCAAAGCACTTCTTTGAATATCCGTATCTATTAACAAAACTTTTTTTCCTGCTAAAGCTAAAGTAGAAGCGATATGAATGGATAAAGTTGTTTTCCCCACTCCACCTTTTTGATTTAATATACCAATAATCATTTTTTCACCAATAAAATTATTTTATTTAGTATAAGGCAAATATAAAAAAAAATCATTAAGTATTTGTGTATTTTTACAAATACACAAATACTTAAGGCCTCTCCACCTGCAATACACATATACACAAAACCACATTTTAACATCCACACAAATACACAATAGATGAAACCTATTTTTTCAATGATTAAGGCTATGTATATTTTCCAAATCAACATCTTTTACACAAAAGCACAAATGTAATAATGTTGATATTTACATTAACTTATAACAACATCCTCTCTAATCCTCATACCCTCAAATGTTGTAATGTATTTTGTTTATAAATAAAACATTTTTGTTGGCTTTTATTGTTTTTTGTTGTTGATTTAAGAAAAGAAACCTGTTACAAGAAAATATATTGGAGAATAAAGATGGCGAAAATAAAGATAGCAAAAAAATCTGTTCAAATATTAGTTCGTGAAGATATAGTGAACTTGATGGATCAACATGTAAAAAAAGCATTCTCCTCTCGAACAACTTGGATAACACAAGCGATAATAGAAAAAATAAAGAAAGAAAAGGCGGAAGAAAAAGAAGAATCAATAAAGAAAGTTATAGAATTAGATATATAAAAGGCAGCTCTCTAAATCAGCTGCCTTTTATTGGTTTCAAAAATACTTTGATATATTCAAAGATACATTGGTAACCTAAAACTCATCGGTTATTAGTATAGTATTTTTATATTTATATATCAAGTATTTTTGAACATTTTCCTTATAAATTTATGGAGGTTACATGTTTAAAAATAACGAGCTTATAAATATTTTATCAGAATCAGAGTATGATTTTATAAAACAACTAAATTATTGGATTAAAAACAAAAATAATTACGGAGTATGTAAAGACCAAAAGATTTGGATTTATAATACATTAGAACAATGGACAGAGCAGTTACATATTTCTAAAAGTTCTGTGAGAAGAGCTATAAAATCGTTAAAAGAAAAGAAATTAATTCAGAGTGATTATTTATTCAAAAACAAAAGAAATAGAACGTTATTTTACACAATAAATTATTCGGTATTAAATAATTTTATTAATGATAACACCCAAAATAAATCTGAACATATGAATGAACACATGTATATAATAGATAACAACAAACAAAAGATTAATAAATCTTATAAATCTAAAGAAAATATTTTTATTAACTATTCCATATCCAATCAAAAGCCTAAGACCTCAATTGTTCAAGATATGATTAAGGTCTTGCACGAAGAAATTCCCAAAGTAAAAATCACTATTACCAAACATCTTAGTAAATTCTTGGTCGCTGCGTTCAAAACAAAATTCGATTCTTGTTTAAAAGAATGGAAAAGATACTTACGTCTTCTGAAGACTAGTGTATATCTTATGAGTGACAAATTTCATCTTTCAATTTGGTGGATAATTAAGTTTTTCACAATAGACAGAATTAGGGAAGGAGAGCTAGGGGTTAACGAGAAAAAAATCCCTGTAGATGAAGAAGAACGAGAAAAACAATGTATAGTTTTTGAAAAAGAGATTGAAACACTTAAAGAATCATCTATTTGTAAAGATATTCGTAAAAAATTATTATGGAAAGAGGGACCTATAATGTACTCATTTTTTCTGAAGAAAGTTTCTTTATGCGAGGCTTTTGGAAAAATTGAAGCTCTCGGCAATGATGCTTTCGTTGTAGATTGGGTAAATCAAAAGATGCTACGATAAGAAGGTACGAGGATGAAAAGAGCCAATACAGTCTTATGTTTTTCTGATAAAATGATTAAACATCTACCGTGTAAGTACAGAGAATTTTAGTGAATATTAAGAAATGATTACAATTTAATTAAAATAACTATTTGAAAAAGCTAGCGACTATATGTAAACTATTTACGTCGCAAGTTTGATTAGTGGGGTTCGTATTTAATTGTAATTAGTGTTGTACAAATTGTTTTTTATTTTATTAAAAGAGGTACCAATGAAACATTTAAATACAGAAGAATTTATAAAAAAACTTACAGAGAAACAATATAATATTTTAGCGTGCCTTTTATATAGTGTTTCCTATAAACTTATAGCTAAAACGTTAAATATATCAGATAGAACAGTAGAAGGTCATGTTCGAGCGATGCTTAAAAAAGCCGGATTTAATAATAGACTTGAATTAATACAAGTTATTAAAATTACAGGAGGGGAACAGGTCAATAAGAAATTTCAGGAGAGATTTGAACAATTAACCCAATCTACTTTGGATATAAATAAAGGCAAGAAGATATTTAGAGTTCTTAAGTATATAATTATTTGTGCAGTTATTATTCCTATTTTTTTCATATGGAGGAATGAAAAAAGTGAAGATACAGTTTTTCATGCTGAATTTTTCACTAAATCTAATATGACTCTTTTACAAAGAGAAGAATTATTGAATAAAATAAAAAAGTATGATGATAACTTTGATATAACGATTATTTGCGGCTATGGAGGAGCTGGAAAGACGATTTTGGCCGAAGAATATCTTCAAAGGGGGAAATTTGAAATAAGTTATGAGATTAATGCTGAATCTTTTAATTCTTTAAGTGAAGGTATGCTGGGGCTAGCTTATCTCTTAGCTAAGACAAAGGACCAAAAAGAAGAGTTGTCTTTTTTAAATGGAATTAATAATCCTAGAGAAAAATTGAAACATCTTTCGCTTTTTGTTTATTTGCAACTTAAAAAGCACAATAACTGGTGTATTTTATTTGATAATGTGGAAGATTTTCACCTGTTAAATCAGATGTGTCTTTATACAATGCCTCGAAAAGACTATATGAAAAACGGTCAAATACTGATTACTACTAGGAATTGTAATTTTAGTGAAAGGTTAGCGAATGTTCATGTAATAGAGGTGAAAGAGTTAACGAAAGAAGAAAAGGAATTATTATTTAAAAAAATCACTAAGAAGAAATTATCGTTTTTAGAGAAAAAACTTCTTGTAGAAATTCCTAGTTACCCATTAGATGTTTCATGTTGTGCTTATTATATTAAAAATACCAATATTTCATTAAAAGAATATTTGAAAAGGATGAAAAGTGGGAACGCTATTTTTTGGAACAGTGCTAAAAAGCTTATTTTAGATAACACGGATTATTCCTGGACTAGAAAAGAGATTATAGCTTCTATTATGGAACAAATTGTTAAAGCCAATTCTGAATTTAAGGATATATTATTTATTATTTCATTAATGGATTCTCAAAATATTTCATTAGATTTCTTTTATGACATGGCTGAAAAGACATTAATTGATGCGCTTAAATTTTATTTAATGAAATTTAAAATAGCTTCATTTTTTAACAATGGATTTTCATTTCATAGAAGTACTCATGCTCTTATGAAAAACTATTTTTTTAAAACATTAAATATAGAAGAACAAAAACATATTATTAAGAAATTTATTAAAGTTCTGGAGCCTTATACAACATTACATTTGCGAATAAAAAAATCAGAAGAATTAATACCCCATTTAAAGAGTTTAGAAAAAAATATAGATAGAATAAAGGGAATAGAATACGTAAATCTAAAAATAAATGCAGTTCTTGGATTTTTATTAAAAGAGAAAGATATTTCTGCCTTAGAAGCAATTCCTTACTTTAATAAATGTTTAGAATTAAATAAGAAAGAAAAAAAGCTTTCAGAATTAGAAAAAAACAAAATATTATTAGCGGCAGGTGAGGCTTGTTTGATATCTAATCGAAACGATTTAGCTTCATCATATCTAAATAAAAGTTTTATAAAATCTGCATTTTCGCAAAATGAAGCTATATATTATGCTAAAAACTACATTTTTATAGGTATTGTGCAAATGCGAAACAATGATTTTTCCAAGGCTAAGCAAAGTTTAAATTATGCAATAGAAATATTAGACAAGATAAAAACACAAAATTTAGATATCAGATTAACAAAGGCTAAAGCATTTTTAAATCAAGGATTGAATTATTTTTTGTATTATATAAATAAACCACAAATGAGGATAGCTATTGGTATGATGGAAAAAGCTATTACATTAGTTTCTAATGATAAGGATAATGAAGAGGCTCTAAAACTTATTGCAAATGCGAAAATAAGAATGGCGGGAGCATACAATTCATTAAAAGAGTATAAAAAGGCAATAATTTTAGTAAAAGACGCTGAACAATTATTAGAAAAGTTGCAATTAAAGGATAATAATTATTTTTGTTCATTAGGTTTAATGCTTATGGAAAAAGGGCACGCTACATTGAGGTTGAATAATTTAGAAACAGCACGGGTAATTTTAAAAGAGGCTCATAAATTATTTGATAAGACAATGATAGGGGATCATGTTTTTAGAGTAAGAATGCAGGAAGCAGAGACTTTAATACGTCTTGGTTACTATGAAGAAGCTTTTAAAAATTGTGAATATGTATTTGAAAAAAAAGATAAAGAAAGAAACTACTATAATGACTTATTTTTTTGTACAGCTTATTATAATGCTGCTGTGATTAAATATAAGATAAAAGATTATAATAGTTCTTTAGCATATTTTCAGAAATTTAGTTCGCATATAAAAAGTTTTTGTGAAAAATTCTTGTCAAAAGAGGAGTATACTCAATTAGTATCAGAAAATGTATTTAGGCCGATTTTAGATATATCCATGATAAAGAAATGTTTTGAAGATGCATATAAAATCTATAGCATAGTTTGCTTGAGAGGTTCAGAGTTTATTACGGATTATGTTAAAAAAAATTACGAAAATTGC
>CAZEAT010000002.1:30562-43004 GCA_964510175.1 uncultured Holosporaceae bacterium | reverse complement strand
AATATTTAAAAATCGTTACCACTTCATAAAAACAAAATAATTCTCAAAAACCTCTTTCTTCCAATTCATATACAAATTGTGATAGTATCTGGATGGAATAAATTTTATCTGACAATGTGGAGAAAATTATGAACTTAAAATTATACTTTGAAAAAAAGATGTCAGATGTCCTAAATCAATTAAAATATGACATAAAAAACCCTATGGTAACATGCTCTAACAGGCCAGAATTATCGGACTATCAATCAAATGTGGCGATGCCATTGGCCAAATCTGTGCATAAATCTCCAATAATAATAGCAAATGAAATAAAAGAATTACTAGAAAAAGATACAAATTTTTCCCAAGTTCGCGTAGATGGTCCGGGGTTCATAAATGTAACATTTTCTAATTCATTTCTCGAACAAATTCCTGATTACGAAAAATTTTCAGGGAAAAAAGTAGTAATCGATTACGGAGGACCAAACATAGCGAAAGAAATGCACGTTGGTCATCTTCGTTCAGCTATCATAGGAGAAAGTCTAAAACGCATACTGAAATTTTGTGGAGATACAGTCATTGGAGATGTCCATTTCGGAGACTGGGGAACTCCTATTGGAATGCTTATAACTCAATTAAAACATGAGCAACCAGATTTATTTAAATCCGATAATAATTTTTCTGACTTTTCAATGACTATAGCAGAAATTTCAGACTTATATCGGCGAGCGAGTTCTAATTTTAAAGCCGATACAAATTTTCAAGAAGAAGCCAGAGTCACTACATTTGAATTACAAAATGGAAATTCATCCTATCGCTCTTTATGGAAAATTTTACATGACCGTTCAATTGAAGCCGTAAAAGAAAACTACGATAAATTAGATGTATCATTTGATGTATGGCTAGGAGAAAGCGATACAAATGACCTGCTTCCTATAATTGTAGAAGAACTTTTACAAAAACAAATTGCGTGCTATTCAGAAGGAGCGGTAATTGTTCCAATGCCATCTACAAATGAAAAAGAGAGAGCTCCTTTAATTCTCAAAAAATCCGATGGAGCTTATACTTATGCAGCTACAGATTTAGCAACTATAAAGCAGAGACAAGCCGATTTTAATCCCGATGTTATTTTATATGTTGTAGACGCAAGACAAAAGGAACATTTTGAGCAAGTTTTTACAGTTGCACGTTTAGGAAATTTTGTATCGGAAAATGTATCGCTAGAGCATATTGCTTTTGGAACAGTTAACGGAACCGATGGTAAACCTTTTAAAACCCGCGAGGGAAATGTAATGAATCTCAAAGATTTGATAAACCTTTCAGAAAAAAAAGCTGCCGAAAATATAGGAACATCTTCTGATTGTCTATCAACTCAGATTCATCAAATAGCTATTGGTTCGTTAAAATTTCAGGATTTAAAAAACCTTCGAACATCAAATTACATCTTTGATACAGAAAATTTTACCAAATCCGAAGGAAAAACAGGGTCTTATATTCAATATGCAACTGCTCGTATAAATTCTATTTTAGATAAATCACAGGAAAATAATCTAGACAAAATAGAAATAAAAATTAGTCACCCTCTAGAAAGAGATATTATGCTTCAGTTACATCGTTTTTCTGAGTCTTTAATGCAAAGTTATAGCAATCGCGAACCTTCCGTTTTATGCGAATACCTCTACATGCTAGCTCAGAAATTCAGTACTTTCTACTCTGAAATACCTGTAAATAGAGAAACTAATTATAATAAAAAATTATCACGATTAAAGTTATTAAAAGTAACGAGAGACATTCTAGTACAAGGATTGAAGTTACTTGGTATTGAAGCTCCAGAACGTATGGCAAAACGAAAGTAGTTCTGTCTTTAATAGCTTTATTTTTATTTAAGTTTTGTGTATTGTTGGTGTTAGTCTGGTTGTAGGAGGATAAATGTTCCAAGTAAGGTTTCATGGAAGAGGAGGACAAGGAGTAGTTACAGCTGCTGAAATGTTATCTATTTCTGCCTTTCTGGAGGGAAAACACGCTCAAGCATTTCCAAGTTTTGGTTCAGAGCGCATGGGAGCCCCGGTAATGGCTTTTTGTAGAATTTTTGCAAAAGAAATCAGACTGAGAGAACCTGTGTTAAATCCAGATGCTGTTATCATATTAGATAGAACAGTCATTGGGCCATCAGGAGCATTTGATGGATTATCAGAGAATGGTTATGCTTTAATTAACTCATCGAATACCATTCAGACAGATTTACCCGAATCAATTAATGTAAAATGTATTGGAGCGACAGAAATTGCGCTTGAGCAAGTAGGTCGTCCTATTCCGAATGCTGTTTTACTTGGAAGTTTTGCAGCACTGACAGGAATTATAAAAATAGATTCAGTTATAAAAGCTATCAATACCAAATTCTCTGGAATAACTGCCGAAAAGAATATTAAAGCAGCACAAATAGCTTATGAAAAAACTTTAGGAGAACTATAATGTTACATCAATTAGAAGGGTCTCAAGCAGTAGCTAGAGCAGTAGCACTATGCCGTCCGAAAATAGTATGCGCTTATCCTATTACTCCTCAGACACATATTGTTGAAGGATTGGGAGAACTTGTAAGAAGTGGACAATTACAAAATTGCGAATATCTCAATGTAGAATCTGAAATGGGAGCCATTAGCGTTGCAATTGGTTCAGAAGCCGCCGGAATAAGAAGCTATACAGCTACATCTAGTCAAGGTTTATTATATATGATGGAAGCTGTTTATAACGCTTCCGGTCTCGAATTACCTATTGTCATGACTCTAGGAAATAGAGCACTTGGTTCTCCTATCAATATTTGGAATGACCATGCCGATGCTATGTCTGCAAGAGATGCTGGTTGGTTGATACTGTTTGCTGAAACTAATCAGGAAGCCGTTGATTTACATATTCAAGCTTTTAAAATAGCTGAAACGGTAAAATGTCCTATAATGATTTGCGTTGATGGATTCATTCTTACCCATGCCTATGAAAGAGTAGATTTGCCTGAACAATCCGAAGTAGATGAGTTTCTGCCGCCTTATGTGCCTCACATATCAATGGATGTTGAGAATCCGAGTGCCATAGGAACTATGGTTTCTCCAACTGACTTTATGGAAGTACGGTATTTGGCCCATAAACGTCAATTAGATGCTCTAGAAGTTATTGAAAAAATTGGAATGGAGTTTAGTGCAAAATTCAAACGTAATTCTGGAGGTCTAATAAGAAAATATAATATTGATAATGCTGATACAGTTATAGTAGCAATGGGTTCTGTTTTGGGAACAATAAAAGATACTGTAGATGAATTAAATATGTCAAAGAATGAAAAATTCGGCGTATTATCCATTATCTCTTATCGACCATTTCCAGAGGCAGAAATTCGTCAAGCTTTGAGTCATGTTAAAAGAGTAATTGTTGTAGAAAAAGCATTTGCTCTTGGAAAGGGAGGAATATTATCAACTGAAATTGAATTAGCTTTAAAAGGATTAAATATTGAAATTATTCCTGTAATTGCTGGCCTTGGAGGCAGAATTATTACAAAACCTATGTTGAAAGACTGTTTTATGAATCCGACGAAAAAATTACGATTCCTAGGATTGAACAAGGAAATTATACAAAGAGACTACAAACCTCTTTTGGATAACAAAATATAGAGGAGGGAAAAATGTCTAGCTTAACTATGGGAAATAGATTTAGAAAAAATACTACCGTACAATCCTCATGCGACCGCCCAAATACATTAACTAGCGGACATAGAGCTTGTCAGGGGTGCGGAGAAGCTTTAGCCGCTCGTTGCGCTGTAGATGCGGCTTATCATGCTGCTAATGGAAAAATTGCAGTGGTAAATGCTACAGGATGTCTAGAAGTTTTCTCCTGTGTATTTCCTGAAAATTCTTGGAATATTCCTTGGTTGCACTCTTTATTTGGGAATGCGGCAGCAGTCGCTAGTGGAGTAGCAGCAGCTTTTAAAAGTCAAAATAAAGAAGATATCAGAGTTATTGCTCAAGGCGGAGATGGAGGTACTACGGATATAGGAATGGGATGTCTGTCTGGAATGTTCGATCGTAATGATGATGTACTTTACATTTGTTATGATAATCAGGCTTATATGAATACGGGTGTTCAACGTTCTAGTGCAACTCCTCCACTTGCAAGAACAGCTACCACTCTTCCCAACAGTAAATATACTGGAAATGAACCTTATACAGGAAAAAATGTTCCTGAAATTGCAATGGCTCATGGAATCCCATATGTTGCAACAGCTAGTTTGGGAGATATACATGATTTAGAACGAAAAGTCCAAAAAGCTATTAATATTCGTGGAGCAAAATATATTCAAATACATTGTCCATGTCCTTTGGGATGGGGTTATCCTACAGGAGAAACGATTCGACTGGCAAAATTAGCATTAAAGTGCGGATTATATCCTCTATTTGAAGCTGAAAACGGAATATTGACCGGTTCTACACCAATAGAAGATAAAATTCCTGTTGAAGATTATCTAAGACTGCAAAAGCGTTTTGCTCACTTATTTGGAAAAAATGCCCAGCCTGAATCTATCGGAATTATTCAAGAAATGGCCAATAAAAATATAAAAAAATACAGATTAGGAGGAATGACTGATGAGTAAACCTTTTGCAACAGTTTTAGAATCAGGCACAAGCTTAAATAATAAGACAGGCTCTTGGAGAACTCTACGTCCTGAATATGTTCATAGATTACCCCCATGTAATGTTACATGTCCAGCAGGAGAAAATATCCAGCAATGGTTGTCATTAGCTCAAGAAGGGCGTTTCTATGAAGCTTGGCAAGAAATAGTGAAAAACAATCCTTTTCCAGCTACAATGGGACGTGTTTGTTATCATACATGCGAAACAACTTGCAATCGCAATCAATTTGATGGAGCTGTTAATATAAATTTACTTGAAAGGTCTATAGGGGATATCGCCATTGCAAAAAATTGGAATTTTGTTCCTACTTCAGAAACCTCTGGGAAAAAAGTTCTAATTATTGGAGCTGGACCAAGCGGACTAACTGCCGCTTATTTTCTAAAACAACTTGGGCATGATGTAACAATTTATGAAGCTCATCATTCAATGGGAGGTACTGCACGATATGGAATACCAGAATATAGACTTCCTCGAAGAATTCTAGATGCAGAAATCGATCGAATCATTAAATTGGGTATAGAAGTAAAATGCGACCAAAAAGTCGAAAACTTAAAAGATGTTTTAAATCAATTTGATGCAGTATACTTAGCAGTTGGAGCCTCTTTAGCTTCAAAATCAGATGTTGAAATTGCAGAAGGTTCTAATACTATAGACGCGATAGAATTGTTTCAAAAATTAGCAGATTGTCCCGCAGAAGTTCCTAATCTTGGAAATAGAGTGCTAGTTTATGGAGGAGGAAATACTGCCATTGATGCGGCCAGAACAGCGTTACGTCTCGGAGCTAAAAATGTCAAAATAATTTATAGACGAGCAATTCATAACATGCCTGCTCATAAAAGCGAAATCCAAGAAGCTCTTGAAGAAGGCGTTGAAATACTCTGCCTCAATACTATCGCTTCAATTAATCAAGATAAAGTCTTACTATCCAAAATGAATTGGGATGAAGAAAAAAATATTCTTTCCAAAACAAATGAGACTGAATTACTCGTTGCTGACAGTGTTATCTTCGCAATAGGACAATCCATTGAAGATGCCGTCGTAAAAGATGTTGAAGGTATTGTTGTCTCTGAAAAAGGAGTTATCGATGTCAACAAAAACATGATGACAGGTCTTGCAGGAGTATTTGCAGGTGGAGATGTAATAGAAGGTAAAAGAACTGTTACTCATGCTATTGGTTATGGAAAAAAAGCCGCTAAATGTATCGATGCATTTTTAAATGGAAAAGAATATCTAGGAAATTCCAAAAATGAAGTAGCTAATTATAAGAAATTAAATACTGAATATTATAAAAAATCTCCTAGAGAAGAAGTATCTCGCATGGGTGAATTAAACTTTGAAGAAAAAGATATCTCTTACGGAGACGCCCAAATTATTGAAGAATCCTCAAGATGTTTTTCATGCGGGAATTGTTTCCATTGCGATAATTGCTACAGCTATTGCCCGGATAATGCAATTATAAAGCATGAAGATGGAACATTGGAAATAAATTATGATTACTGCAAAGGATGCGGTATTTGTGCTACAGAATGTCCTTGTGGCGCCATCAAAATGGTAGCAAATGATAAATAAATTTTAGGTTGATAACTTTTGTTATCAACCTTTTTTCGTAAAATATAAAAATAGTGAGTAATGGTAGTTATTAGTTTAGGCACAAATTTAGGCAATCGTCATGAAAACTTAAAAAAAGCCATTGAGCTTTTAGATCAACGCTGTCTTAAAAATATCCGTCAATCAATAGTACTGGAAACTGAAGCTATTTTGCCTGAGGGTGCTCCTGCTGATTGGAATATTCCTTATTTGGATATGATAGTTACTGGAAACACTCATTTATCTCCTCAGGAGTTATTATCTGAACTAAAAAAAATCGAAAGAGAAATAGGTCGCCCTGAAATATATGACCGTTGGTCTCCTCGCATTATTGATTTGGATATACTTTTTTATAACGACATAAATATACAAGAAGAAAACCTCGTTATTCCTCATCGAGAAATAAATAATCGTCCATTTTTCTTGCATTTACTTTCATTAATGGATATTCATAAAAGCTATAACCCTGAATGGGAAAAATCATTTACAAAATGCTATACTTTGTATCCTCAATTTGTAGGAATAGTCAATATTACACAAGATTCTTTTTCGGACGGTGGTAAATATTACGATATCGACAACGCAGTAAAACAGATTGAAAAATTAAATAAAGATGGTGCGGCTATTATCGAATTGGGAGCACAAGTAACAAATCAAAATGCTAAAATATTACCCCATCAAAAAGAACTAGAAAAGTTAAATCAAGTTCTAAAAGAGATCTCTCCTCTTATTGAAAAAGAGAAAATTAAAATTAGTCTAGATACATTTCGTCCAGAAATAGCGCTATCACTTTTAGAAAAATATAATATATCCATGATTAATGATGTAAAAGGAGACTTCAATAAAGATACTTTGAGAATCATTGCTGAAAGTAATTGTCAATTTTGCAGAGTGCATTCTCTTACAATTCCAGTAAATAAATTTACAAATATTCCAGAACAAAGCGATTTAATATCATATCTTCTAAATTGGGGAACAGAGACATTAGATAAACTTTGCGCTGCAGGGTTTTCTCGAGATAGGATAATACTCGACCCAGGCATAGGCTTCGGTAAGAACTCAAAGCAAAGCATACATATTTTAAGGAATATAGATAAATTTCATAAATGGAATTGTTGTTTAATGGTAGGCCATTCTCGCAAATCATATATTCAAGCCTTCTCAAATAATCCAGCAGCAGAACGCGATTTAGAAACTATAGTAATTTCTCAAATGTTATCAAATAAAATAGATTTTATTCGAGTGCATGAAGTTGAAAAACACATGAGAGCTCTAGTCACACAAAAGGTTTTGTATAAATGATAGTACCTCAAATTATAGGTATCATGGCCGTCGCTGAAAATGGAGTAATAGGCACTAAAGGAAGATTACCATGGCATTATCCTGAAGATTTAGATTTTTTTGAAAAAACAACCAAAAATCAAGTGATAGTTATGGGAAGAAAAACTTGCGACTCTCTTCCGGATCATTTATTCAGAGATAGACAAGCAATAGTATTTTCTCGAAATTTTAAATATTCTCATTTTGGAGCTATCACTGTTCATTCAACTGAAGAATTTTTCAAAAATATACATCAAATGGATTCTTCTCTTAAAATTTTTATGATAGGAGGAGCCCAAATTGCCAATTTATTTTTAAAAAATCACTGGGTTTCTTCATTCTTTTTAACAATAATTCACCATAACTATTCCGGAGATACGAGCTTACAAATGAGCCTCTTTAATTCATGGAATAAAAAAGAAATTAAAAGAACGCAAAATTTTACTCTATATTTAATGACACCATCGGAAAAGCACCCATGAAAGTTACAGCTATAAAAACACCTCGAATTGAATTTAATCATTCTTTACAAAAATTCTTAGATAATATTCCTATTTTAAAAGAACGCTCTGTAGTTGCCATAACTTCGAAAGTAGTGAGTGCTTGTGAAGGAAGATATGTGTCCAAAGATAAGATTAATAAAGCTGATTTAATTAAACAGGAAGCAGATTTTGTATTTCCTATGGATAAAAATGCATATAATATATACTTAACCATTAAAAATGGAATACTTATTCCTTCAGCAGGAATTGATGAATCAAATGCAGATAATACCTATATTTTATATCCTTCAAACCTATGGAATTCCGCAGAAATCATTTGGAAATACTTATCTCAAAAGCATCATTTGCGTGAATTAGGAGTAATAATTACAGATAGTCATACAACAATAATGAGAAGAGGTGTTACGGGAATTGCTCTCAGTTGGTGTGGTTTTGAACCTTTATATTCTTATATAGATAAGCCTGATTTATATAATCGTTCTTTAAAAGTAACTCAAGTAAATATAGTAGATGCTTTAGCAACTTCAGCAGTGTTCATTATGGGAGAAGGTAACGAGCAAACTCCCATAGCAATAATTACAGAAACTCCGCGGATTACATTTGTTGATAGACCACCTAATCAACAAGAAAAAGAGAGTATTTTTATCCCATTAAATGAAGATTTATACTCTCCTTTATTAAAAGATTTTAATTACTGATTTTCGTTAAATGTATCACCAATTTCGTGTTCGATATGGTCTTTTTCTTGCATTACTTCTTCGTAAGAAAATGTTTGAACATCCAGAGAAGGCAACTCTGGCGTTTTTATATCACAACCACTTATTACAACCAAAATACCTAAAAACTTAAATATATTTTTCATATTACATCATTGACTTTATTTTTGTTAATAATCGAGTTCTAAGAGCTTCAATATGTGGAGGCATTGGCTTTTCTATATAACATTTTCTACAAAACTCTGCGGTAGGATAAATACTATTATTTTTTACTAATTCCTTATCTACATATTGTCTAGACTTAGTTACACAATTCGCTCTTGATGTCGCATTTGTAATAGCAGCAATTATTTGGGGATTAAATAAAAACTTCAAAAAAGCATATAGATTTTTTTTATGCTTGGCTCCTTTAGGAATAGCAATAACATCGACCCATAGCGCGGTACCTTCTTTAGGATAAAAAAACTTAATTTCCGGTCTATGAGTATCTTTGCTTACTTTTAAAATATCTCCGGAAGTACCTAAGACCATTGCAGCATTTCTAGAAGATAAATCTTCGAATCCAAAAGGAGTAAATTTATAAATATAAGATCGGAGCTTTTTCAAATGTTCAGCTGCTTTTATAATATCATCAGCTTCGGAAGATTCTGGATTTAACCCCAAATAAGCAAGAATTACCGGAAATAATTCATCTGGAGAATCATAAAGACAAAATCGAGCTTCCGATAATTTTTTTGCATTTTCAGGATTTAAAAATATCTCCAAGCTATTTTTATCTACTTTAGGCAAAATTTTATTTATGACTTTTTCATCCAGACCTATACCCGAAATTCCAAATTGATAAGGAACACAAAATTGATTTTCATTATCATAAGTAGCTAATTTCTCAAGAATCACCGAATCAAATTGAGAAAAATCTACCTTAGTTTTATCTATGGGTTGATAAATTTTCGCAGATAATTGACGTGAAAAATGAGGCCACGCTGTAGGAAATACAATATCATACCTGGAACCACCTGCTAATAATTTAGCCTCTAATATTTCGTTAGAATCATATATGTCTACAACAACCTTTATTCCTGTAAGAGCCTCAAAAATCTCAAAGAACTCATAAGGCAAATAATCTATGCCTATGATAATATCTAATCTTTTCTCAGTATCTAATTCACCCCAATCTTCTTTAGATAACGCTTGATACAGTTTATTGTCTAAATAAGCTGGCTCCTGCTTTTCAGATAACCAGCTTATGCTAAAAATTCCAACTAATACTAATACGAGAGCTAGTTTCTTCATTCCTCTAAATCTTCTGATTATTAACAGCTCTGTTATAAAAATATACTCCTATAGGAAGCGATAAGATATATAAAGATATCAACACAGATAGAGTCAACCACAAATCAGTAATTAAAAAGATTATTATTAAAGCAACTCCAGTTAAGGCCATCCAAGCATTATCTCTATCGACTTCAAACATTTTAGAAGATACTGTTCTTAAAGTACTAACCATTAGTACTCCTGATACTAATAAGAACAATGCTGAAATATGTGGAGAAAGAAAACAATACTTTTCTGTAGCAAAAAACAGAATCATCGGAAATAAAGCTAAAATTGCACCAGCAGGAGCAGGTACTCCAGTAAAATACTTGATATCCAACTCAGAAAGTTTTACATCTGGCACATGAGATACATTAAATCTCGCAAGTCTCATCGCACAGCAAACAGCGAAAAATAGACATATTGCCCATCCAGCTTTACCTGCATAACTCATAGACATCAAATATAAAATTATTGCAGGAGCTACTCCAAAACAAACTAAATCTGATAATGAATCTAATTGCATTCCAAATGGAGAAGATTGCCGTAACAATCGAGCAACTTTTCCATCACACATATCTAACAACGACGATACAAATATACAGAGAACAGCGTATTCCCATTCATTGCTCAGCGCAAATTTAATAGATGTCAAACCAAAACACATAGCAGTAATCGTTACTGCATTTGGTAAAAACTTAGATAAATGAAAAGTCTTATGCTTTTGATTTTCAGACATTTCGTTTTCCAATACTTTTTCTTCACTAACACCCGACTTTTTATCGTCTGCCAAAGTATTGGCTTCCATTTGCATACTTTTATTCTCTTTATTATTTTTCATTTCTCTTCTCCTTTTCTGCAAAACTGGCCAAAATAGTTTCTCCTGCAACGGTAATCTGTCCTTCCTCAACAGAAACCGATACATCTAAAGGCAGATAAACATCTACCCTACTACCAAAACGAATGATACCTACACGCTGACCACGTTCTAATCTGTCGCCTTCATTAACATCACAACGAATACGACGAGCTATTAAACCCGCAATCTGCACAAACACCACTTCCTGTCCTTCATCTGTTTTCACAAAAATAGCTTGACGTTCATTGTACTCGTTTGCTTTATCTAAAGTAACATTAAAAAATTTTCCAGGAATATAAAGTATTTTTTCAATTATTCCTGCTACAGGAGTTCTATTGACATGTACATTCAATATGCTCATGAATATACTAATTTTTTGCCTTTTGCCCTTTAATCCTAACTCTTCAGGAGCTTCTGTTTCAGATATCTTTAAAATAATACCATCAGCAGGACTAACAGCTACTCCTTTTTTCTTCGGTGATATTCTTTCAGGATCTCTAAAAAATAGCAGACAGGCAAATCCTAAAAATACTCCCATCCACCACATAAAAACACTGACAAAGCCTAAAATATATGAGACTCCCCATATAATTAAAGCAGCTAACCATCCATCTCTATCAAAATAAGGCAATTTAATAGTCATAACACCTCGAATATAAAACAGTTTATCGTATTATATTTTGTTAAAAATTTCAATTCTTTTGCCCCTCTAAACCAGAAAACCTATTTCTCATTTTTGTTAACATATTATTAACTAGTATTGCGCTATTTTTAACTAATTAAAAACGGAGAAGTAAAAGTGAAAAAATTAGCTATATTTTGCATTATAATTCCTCTATGCGAAACCAATATATCCTTTGGAGAAACAATAGGAGCTCCACAAGCTATAATAACTTCTCTACCTGAAATCAATGATATATTTATTCAAGCAAAAAATAATAAAACTCTAAACCCAATTGTACTTTATGACCTTTTAGCCTCTGCTCAAAAAAAAGTAACGAATAAAAATTCTCTGGAAATATTTTACGCTTTAAGGTCATTTTTTCGAGTACAACCAGAAACTTTAAGTATGAAAGATACTCTCACTCAAGCTAATAACATAAAAGATTCTTTAATTGCTCTACAACAGAATTTTCCTAATGGAAAAGAGAACCAAATAACTCATATTCAAAGACTATTGAAAAAAGATATTTTTATTCACTTAAGTTATGAACAAATGCAACAAACAATAAAAAAAGCTGAAGAATTAAATACAAATATATATCAAGATTCGCTGAATGAAACAGAACTTTTCAATCCTGTTCATTTTGGTGCTCAAGAAATACAAGACGCCAAAGAAATACTTCATGAAATTGATAAATTAAAACAAAAAAGCATAGATTTTTCTAAAGATATAGATAAATTATCAAAAGACCAACTTTCCAAACGTATTCAAGAAGCAAATAACTTTAAAAATCATCTCAAAAATATAAAATTCACTATACGAAAAAC
>CAZEAT010000002.1:28318-30462 GCA_964510175.1 uncultured Holosporaceae bacterium | reverse complement strand
GTTTCTTTTTTCAGATAGTCATTAATAATTTTTATTAAATGTGCAGAAGAATGCTGTAGTTCCACAGCGCATCTACATTTAGATTTTATACAAAGGACTTTTCCGCTTTTCATATTGAGTATTTTATACGGTTCAGAAATTTCTGCAAAACTTTCTCCGACAATATTCTTCCAATTGAGAAATATATCCGCCAAAGGTAGAGTATTTTTCTTATCAAAAATTATTTTTTCAGCAATATTTCCCCAAGATTCCATAATTCACTCAAACAATTTATATTCAGTTTTTTGCAAAGTTCTCAAAACATTTTTATCAGGACAAACTACAATACATTCTGCTGCTTTATCCCAAATGTAGATATCATCCATTGAATTTCCAGCATAAATAAAACCTTTACTTCCAAAAGTTTCTTCCAATTTTCTCGCTTTATTAATTCCGGTAAGATTTTGATTTTCATTACTCGCAAAAACCCCTGAAAAAATTCCCAGATAATTAGCTATTTGCTCTGCATAACAAATGGTAGCCCCTGTAGCTAGAAATAATAAATATCCTTCTCTATTTTTTTCTTTTAAGAAAGAAAGAAATTTGTCATTATAATTTAATTTTTCAGGTTGAATTTTCTGATAACACCCTACTTGATATTTTGTATATGCTCTACCATAACACAACCAATATAAAAGTTTAAAAACTCGCAACCAATTATTTTTTATAAAATTTAACGCAGATTCTACAGAAATCTCATTATGGATAAGAGTTCCATCTAAATCTACACATATTGGTAATTTTTTCATTTCTTTGAAACGCTTACCATAGCTGGACGCAGCAGGCGTTCGTTATAGTTATATCCGGTTTGAAAAACTTGAATTACTGAACCAGCAGGACGTGTATTATCTTCGATTTCACACATCGCTTGATGACATTCATGATTAAACACATCTCCCTCGGAAACTTCTATTTTAGAAATACCATATCTTTTAAAAATTGTATGCAATTCCTTTTCACAAAGAGAAATTCCATCTAAATATCCTTTTAAATTAGCATCCTGTTCTATTCTTTCCTTTAGAGAAATCGCTCCTGCATTTATTCTTTCAAAATTATCTAAAACAACCAGTAAATCACGAGCAAAATTTTTATTTGCATATTTTACTGAGTCTTCCTTTTCTTTTTCCAGGCGTTTTCTTACATTTTCTAATTCAGCTGTTTTTCTTAATAAGGCCTCTTTTAATTCTGCAATTTCCTCCACCAACTTGATTGAAGAATCAACTTGTTCAGTAGATTCATTAGACTCTTCAACTGACATATCATCTTCTTTATCACAATTGTCATTTTCGCAGTGAATGTCTTTATTATCTGACATAACTAAACCTCTTATTAAACAACACTAATGATTGTATTTAAGAAATGAATATTTTTCAATTACTTTTCGGACTCATCCCAAAATGCTTTAATAGGACGAGGTCTTCTGTTTTCATTTAAAGCTACCATAACAAAGGTACCTTTAACTGCATGCATCTCTTCACTACAGCCTTTGCGACGAATAGTTACATAAACATTTAAAGTAACAGATGTATTCCCGATTTTATCTACTTCAGCATAAACAGATACTTCATCTCCAACAAATATCGGAGTATCAAAAGTTACATTATTGATAGCCTTGGTAGCAATACTTCCACGAGCTAAACGAGCAGCAATACTTCCAGCGGCAATATCCATTAAAGACATAATCCAGCCACCAAAAATATCCCCCCAAGGATTTGTATCCGCTGGAACCGCAATCGTTCGGGAAACCAAAACCCTTTCTTTATTCAACATCTTACTCTCTCTTAGCTAATATATGTATTATATAGGAACTTTTAACCAAAATGTCAATCTTGAGCCAAATATTTTCTTTGTTAATATTTTGACCTAGAATTAGTATTTTCTATAAGTTCATCAATCTGCTGAAGTGAATTATTCTTAGTCAACTCCATCGCCTTCTTTTGTATCTTGGATGTTTTAGCAACGTCGAGAAAAAATTCTTTGCAATACTTAAAAATATCTTCAGCTGTTCTTACTTCAAAACCAACACCTTTTTCTCTAATTATATCTCTTACTTCCAAAGCATTATCCATATATGGACCAAACAATACCGGCTTTCCAAATACCAC
>CAZEAT010000002.1:21830-28218 GCA_964510175.1 uncultured Holosporaceae bacterium | reverse complement strand
TTGAAATATTTTTTCAATAACAAATGAGCTTGAATAATTATTTTTTCTTCTCCCGAATGAGTGCTTGCGGCAACAAAAACATATCGACCATTGGATAATTTTTTTAATTGGTCTAACAGCTTTTCATTACATGGAAGAATTGCATTTGCATATTTTAAATTATCTATCTTAAAAGTATTTTGAGGTGAAAATGTACTATATCTTTGTTTATCTAGTTCCGATTGAGCTAAAATTTTATCAAATTTTGATAACAATAAAGAAAAGTCTTTTTGAAAAAATGACCAACGTTTAAAAGAACGAGGAGACAGTCGCGCGTTTAATAGAAAAAAAGGAATTTTTCTTTTATCCAGTTCGGTGACTATATTTGGCCAAATTTCTGACTCTAGAAAAAAAACTTTTTCAGGTTTCCAATAATCAAGAAACTTTTTTACCCAAAAAGGATTATCCGCAACTACAAATTGATGTAAACATCGAGGTATATTTTTCAGTTTTTTTTCTAATATATTAGCGGAAGTCAGAGTAATAGTTGTCAATAAAACAGAAACATTAGCATCTTTTTCTAATAGATGATTAATATATGTTAATGCCGAAGTAGATTCTCCAACGCTGGCAGCATGAATCCAAATTAATCTTCCTTTTGGTCTAACTTTAGTAGCATCACCGAAATGATTTTTTACAGTTGCCCAACTATCTTTTGCATATAAACACCGACAATAAAAATATATTTTTAAAAGCGGCCCAGATAAATATGATAAAATCCTATACAAATTAATCATTTAACACCGCATAAGCCTTATCAGAACACTCATTTATTTTTGACTCTACGTAAGACATTGCTTCTTGCTCCGTTAAATCTTTCAAATCAGACCAACGAATCGGCTCACCCCAAACCATAACTCCCCGATTAAATGGCCAAGCAAGAATAAATCTATCCCAGGAATTAAATCTATAGAATCTTTTTACACAGCAACTAAAAGGCAATATATCTGTTTTCGTTAGTCGCGCAATAGCTACAACTCCAGGAGCTAATCTATGTCGTGGACCTCGAGGACCATCAGGAATAATTGCTATATATTTACCATTTCGAACCAATTTTATTAACTCTTTTGCCGCAGCTACTCCTTTTCCTGTAGAACCAAATACTGCTGGCATATTGAAATTTTCTACAACCTTAGCAATAAGCCTTCCATCTTTATGATTAGAAGCCAAAACATGTAAAGGATTTTTCCATTTCCAAACACAAGGAGCTGTCATAAGTCTATCATGCCATAAACTAACTAAAAACGGCTTATTATCTCGATGATAGCTATCTGGTATTTCTTCTCCAATAACTTTCCAATAAGTCGTATAGTACGAAAACTTCATAAAAAAAGACAAAATCCAAGCAACACAAGCTCCGATTTTGTCATTTCCCATTTTCTTTTTTAACAGAGGTAGCCCTGAAAACAGCCAATTTTTCAAAATTACCTCACAAAAAATTCCTTTATTCTTGTCGATATCTCTTTATCTTCAGGTTGAGGCAAACTCGATGGAGGCACTAAACTTTCATGCAAACAAACAACCATTTTTCCCTTACACTGTTTTAGATTTTTAACCTCTTTAAACGCAAAGACAGGAGTATCTTCTAGCTCATATGCTTTATATCTAAGACTAAAAATTTCTCTTTCTATTTCTTCAATAGTTGCTCCACAAACCTTTAATGCATTTTCATTTAATCCTAAAATAAGAGCTGGACGATATTTTTCAATTGAGTCATGAGCTCCTTTAAGTACTTTTAACTCACTGCCTTCTACATCCATTTTTATTACATCAATTTTATCAAGAGCTTCTTCCTTAACAAATGCATCTACAGTAGTACAAGGAACTTTTTCTGTTCTAATTTTTTCTATACCTTTATAACTGAACTCAGCTCCTATAGTGTTCAAAGCGCTACGTTCCTCAGATGCAATCGAAATATTCGCTTCCCCTGTATAATCCAAAATCGCTAAACGATAAGAATTAATCTGCCTCAATTTATTAATATTAATGTTATCTAATAAACGTAAGAAATCTCTTTCGCTTGGCTCAATAGCAAAAACCTTTCCTTCTTCTCCTACAATGTCACTCGCAAGCAAGGAACAGTATCCCATATTCGACCCAATATCTATTAAAACTCCGTTTTTCGGCAATAGCGAATTAATAACTGTTACAACATTAGGCTCATAAATCCCTCTGACAAACAATGCCCTAAATACTTCGTTTCCTGGATAAATGCGTAATTTTAATCCGTTAACCCACTGCATAATGACGGTTTTTTTCATTCCAAGATAAGTCCACCACCTTTTCCATTCTCCAATGGTAGTAGCAACATCTCCGGATTGACGACTCCAGTGCCTTATAGGAATTAGTTTGTCATAGTTCGGAGCCGAAAATTCCTCCGCAATTTGAACTTCTGTTTCTTCAGAAACATCTGCCGCACAAAATCCTGAACCTATTACAAGTATTCCTAGCGTGAATACAGCACTTTTTAAAAATTTAGACATATTTATCCTCGTCCTTTTTGTATAATTTAGATGCTTTAATTCAATAAAACAAGCTTTTTTTAATTGTTCCCTTTATTTCTGAACTAAAACCATTAGAAACAAACTTCAAAGTATAAAAATATTATTCGAAATGCGTTAATTTCTTTCAATATATCTCTTCATATTTAGATATCCTGCAAGGCATCCTAAAATTAAAAATACTACCAAGAAAAGAGGTAACGTATTGTATTTTTTATCTATGAAAATACCTAACAAGGCTCCTACAATAATCGGAGTAGTAAATTCCAGACCACAATTTAGAAATTTCAGCAAACTCTCTTGTTTATTCATATTATGAGTTTACCACTTTTTTTTGTATTTCTGAACTCTCAGGGATATCTTTTACTTTCTCAGAAACTGATTCTTCTAAATGAGTAGGAAGAGTACAAATAACACTGGTACCTCCTTCTATATCTGAAGATACATGCAAGCTACCACCATGCAATTCAATTAAAGAACGCACCAAAGGTATACTAATACCATTGGCATCTGCACTTAAGAAATTAACCATTTTACTGCTTGATCTCTTAAATACTGTTTTAGGAGTACCTTTTCCACGAACATTGCTTCCATCTCTAACAACAATTTTTATATTATTGTCATCCAATGTTAATCTCATATCGATTTGTCCGTTAGGAGGAGTAAATTGTATGGCATTAATTAGTATATTAAACACAGCTTGTTTAATTCGCACCTTATCTCCTCGAAAAATCACATCTTCAGGAGTATAGGTACTGACTATATCAATATTTTTTTCTTTGATTCTATGCTGTAAACTTTCTACTACTTCACTTAAGGTATCTTGCATAGAGAAAGATGAATACTGAAGTTTTATAGAATCTATATCAATTGATACCATTTCTAAAAGATTGCCAATTAGTTCATTCAACTGATTAGCCGCGCTGAGAATAAATCGGCAGTATTCCACTTGCTTTTGATTTAACTCTCCGCAATATTGATGCATTAACAATTCTGCAAAACCTATAAGAACATTTAACGGTTCTTTTATCTCCGAAGAAATTCCAGAGACAAATTCAAATCTTAACGTTTGTGCAGTTTTTAAAGCCTGATTCTTCTCTACAATAGCTTTTTCAATTGTACAAGTATCGGTAATGTCAACAAAGCTATGCATATGCGCCCCATCAGGTAAAGGAACATACGAAAATAAGATAGTAGAACCATCTTTTTTCATTAGTTTTCCTTTTTTGGCAATGCGGTCCGTAAGATTACTTACTGCATTTTCTCTAAAGATTTTCCAATCCGGTCCGAAATCCAATAAATCTTTAATTTTGTCCAAAATCTCGATTAAATGACATCCTTTTAATTCATTTGCTGACATTTCTATATTCCAAATGTCTAACATAGAATTGTTTATAATCTTGAGACGATTATCGCTACCATACACCATGACTCCTTCATAAAGATGGTCAAGAGTTTCTTTCTGAACAGCTAGTAAGGTATTGTTTTTACGTTGCAATGTTAAAGAATCAGTAACATCTTCATACATAAATAGTAATCCACCTAGAGGATAAGGTGCAACAACCATTCTCAAAGATTTGTTATTTGGAAGATGCATTAAATCCTGGAAAGGTGCTGTAATGGATGTAAACATAGCCAATTGAGATTTCTTAAATGCTTGAAAATCTGCATGCTCTGGCAATTGACGATTATTACGTCTTTCATCCAAAATTTCACCATAAGTTGGTTTGGAATGTAACCAAGATGAATCTAGCTTCATCAAATGCTGATATGAACTATTGAAAAAAATCAATCTCATATCTTCACCAAATATCGCAATGGCTGTGGAAATATTTTCTAATACTTCCCAATTCGCAGTAATAACTTTATTTAAATTATCAGAAAGATTTTCTTTTTCGGTAATATCAAGAGCATATCCTATATAACCATCTCCCAAAGCCGGTTGTTCATGAATGGATAATTTCTTACGTACTCCATCAATAACTGCAAATTGAGAAATACTTAAAGCTTTTCCACATTTCTTCACATTTTCAGCTAAAGAATGCCCTTGCCCCAGAATTACTCCCGGAACCAACGGCATATTATCAAAAATGACATTGTCGGGAGTAGTATCCAACGAATCAGCATACGTTTTATTACAGTAGATAATATCTAAATCGCTATTTCTTTTCCATACTTGAAGGGGTAAAGCATTAAGAATTTCGTATAGACAATCTACTTTTACTCTTGCTTTAATCAAGTCATCTTCTATTGAATCCATAAGACTACTGGATTCGGTTACATCCCTTCCCCACAATACAGTTGTCTCAAGCCCCTCAATTAAAATCTTAGCTCCTAAAATTTTTAGATTTTTCTTATCAATAGTAGTAACTGTTTTTTCAAAAGGTTGCCCTGTTCTTTGTAGTTTATTGAAATTCAGCGTTAACTCTTCAACATCATCTTGTTCAATTAAAGATATAATATTAGCAAAGAAAATATCTGATTTTCCTTTAAATCCAAAAAACTCTTTAAATTTTTTAGAAGCATTTATAAATTCATGATTTCTATTCCAAGCAATCCAACCATCAGATGTAGCAGATAATATAGCTTGATAATGACATAATATATCTCTATACCTAGCTGAATCGAATCGAGCATCATAAAGACTATATAAAAGATTTAAAACTGCTATTACAAAAACAGTAATCGTTAGAATTTGGGAATTTGCAAAAATTAAACAAATAAAACCCAACAGAGAAAAAGCCAACCCTATTAAATCAGTCTTTGACCAGGTTTTCATTCAGCCGTTCTTTACTACACGAAAGCATTATTGAAAAATATATTATAAATTGCAAGAAGTTTTATAAAATTTATATAAATTTTTAATAAATTATTTTCTATTTATCATAAAGTTGATTATTATGGGTTAAATCATGTAGAATTTTTGTTGAGTAGAAAGGCTTTAAAATTATGGAAACAGATATTCAAATCGCCCAAAGTGCAAATATTAAAGATATTCAAGAAATCGCAAAAAAAATAGGCCTCAATGAAAATGATTTCGAATGTTACGGACGCTATAAAGCCAAAGTTTTAAGTTCTGTATGGGAAAAAATTAAAAATAATAATTGCGGAAAATTGATATTGGTTACATCAATAAATCCGACATCTGCAGGAGAAGGAAAAACTACTACTAGCATTGGCCTCAGTGATGCTCTTAATTTAATTGGACACAAAACTTGTGTTGCTTTACGTGAACCTTCTTTGGGACCATGCTTTGGTTCAAAAGGAACAGCCACAGGCGGAGGATATTCCCAAGTAATTCCAATGGAAGAAATCAATCTTCATTTTACTGGAGATATTCATGCAATAACATGCGCTCATAATTTACTAGCCGCGCTAATTGATAATCACATATATCAGGGTAACCAATTGGGTTTTCATCTTAAAAAAATAGTCTGGCAAAGAGTTGTGGATATGAATGACCGCGCTCTACGTCATATTGTAATTGGTTTGGGAAACCCTACTGATGGAATTGTTAGAGAATCTGGATTTGATATTACAGTGTCCTCTGAAATCATGGCTATTATTTGTCTTGCTCAAAATACAAAAGACCTTAGAAAAAGATTAGATAAAATTATTCTCGGATATAATACCGCCGATGAACCCATTACTTGTGGCATGTTGAAAGCAACTGGAGCTCTTATGGTTCTATTGAAAGATGCTATCAAACCAAATTTAGTCCAAACCATCGGTGGAACTCCAGCATTTGTACATGGAGGACCATTTGCAAATATAGCCCATGGATGCAGCAGTCTTCTTGCAACAAAATATTCTTTAAAATTAGCAGAATATACTGTAACAGAAGCAGG
>CAZEAT010000002.1:15836-21730 GCA_964510175.1 uncultured Holosporaceae bacterium | reverse complement strand
ATTTACGGAGCAAGTGGAGTAAATTATTCTCCGCAAGCGAAAGAATTTTTGAAAAAAATCACAGATTGCAGTTATCCTGTATGTATAGCGAAAACTGAAAAATCGTTAAGTGATGACAAATCATTATTAGGATGTCCAAAAAATTTTAGACTTACCATTAGCCATATAAAAATAATGGATGGAGCAGAAATGGTAGTTGCATATGCCGGAAATATTATGACTATGCCAGGTCTACCAAAAGTTCCTCGAGCTTATGAAATAGATATGACTGATGACAATAAAATCATAGGTCTAAATTAATCTTAAGAAGAATTACTTGATTACTCTTTATATACATGATTAAATCATCTCTTAACATGAGGTAATTATGGAAAATTTTAAAATCGGGACTTTAAGAGCTACTGCTTTAGTTGCAAGTAACATGATTGGGTCTGGAGTATTATTAGCTCCAGCTTTACTAGCTCCTTATGGTTCAATGTCTCTAATCGGGTGGATTTTAACCACAATTGGCGCTCTTTCTTTAGCTTTAATATTTTCCCAACTAGCAATTTGGATTCCTCGATCTGGAGGTCCATATACATACGTAAAACATGTTTTCGGAGATTTTTTAGGTTTCCAAATGGCCTGGGGCTATTGGATAAGTGCTTGGTGTGGAAGTGCTTCATTACTAATCGGAACATTACAATATATATCAATTTTCTGCCCGGATTTTGTAGGTAACTCGACATATTCCATACTATTTGGATTAAGCATGATTTGGATTTTTACTTACTGCAATATTAGAGGATTAAAAGAAACAACCAATATAGGTGTTATCATCCTCCTTATAAAAGTAATTCCTTTAATTTTAGTTGCAGGTGGAGGAGCATTTTTTGTAAATTTTTCTGAAGTATTTACATTTAAAGAACTTAATTGGACATCGTTAGGCAATATGTCATGTGTATTACTTTGGGCATTTATTGGATTAGAATCCGCAACTATCCCTTCGGAAAATGTAAAAGATCCAAATAAAACCATTCCATTAGCCACTATAGCAGGAGTACTAGTTACTGCAGCAGTATATATCTTTGGAGCTATCGTTATTACGGGAGTAATTCCTGCTAACGAATTAATTAATTCCAATGCCCCCTATGTAGATGCAGCAAAAAAATTTCTCGGAAATTATGGTTACATATTCATGATAATAACCGGAATTATTGGATTAGTCGGCTCTCTAAATGGCTGGATTTTAATACAAGGACAAGTTCCATATTCTGCGGCAAAAGAAGGTTTATTCCCGAAAATATTTCTAAAAACTAATAAAAATGGAGTTCCTACTGGTGTCATCATAGGAAGTATACTAATGTCAGCTTTATTTATTCTTAGCTACCAAAAAACTTTTGTGCAACATTTAAAACTTCTCATAGATGTATCTGTTCTAGCAATGCTCTTACCTTATTTCTATTCTGTAGTTGCGTACATATATTTAGCAATTACCAAAAAAGATACTCTTTCAACTTTTGAACAATTCGCTTTTGCTATTATTGGATTCATTGCATTACTCTACAGTTTTATTTCCATAGTAGGCACAGGAAAAGAAATGATATTCATTTGTTTTATTATGTTTTTAATAAGTGTACCATTTTACGGATTTATAAAGTGGAATAATAGATAGTCACAGTAATATATTGACTTTTCATGATTATCTATTAAACTAACATCAATTATTTATGAGCAGAGGAAATTATGGCTAAGCCTACATATAATCCAAGTAAAATTATCCGGAAACGTAGACATGGTTTTAGAGCGAGAACTCTTGCTGGTGGTCATGTTTTAAAAGCACGGAGAGCGAAAGGACGCGCGCGTTTATCTGCGTGAAATAACTCGTTGAAAAAAGATTTTAGAATCCGTAAGAGAAAAGATTTTGTATTGACGTCTTTGTCAGGTGTTTTTTTTCGAACGGATTTTTTTATTATCCAAAGTAAAAAAACTTCGCTTGAACATTTTAGAGTAGGTTTTACCGCTTCTAAAAAAGTAGGGAATGCTGTCATAAGGAATAAATGTAAGCGACGAATGAGAGTTTTAGCAGATTTATTACTCCCAACAATGGGACTTCCAAAGGTTGATTATGTGTTTATTGCAAAACCTCAATTATACTTTGCTGCTTGGCATGAATTGTTACAAAAAGCAACCTTTGCTATTCAAGCGATAAATAAAAAAATTAATAAATGAAAAAATTAATTATAAAATTTTTAGAATTTTATCAACGAGCAATATCCCCTCACTTAAAGACTCAATGCAAATTTTATCCTAGCTGTTCACAATACGCTATTTTAGCAATAAAAAAATATGGCAGCTTTATCGGAATAACAAAATCCGCATATCGTATTTTAAGATGCAATCCTTTTAGCTCAGGCGGCATCGACTGGCCTTAATTCTTCTTTTATCATTAAAAAATCATGCCAAAATTCTCGTTTTTGAGAAGGAGACCTAAGTAAATACGCCGGATGAAATGTTGGTAATATTTTAGCTGAAACTCCATCTACAAATGAAAAATGTCCTCTCAACCGCATAATTCCTTCTGTAGTCTGTAAGAGAGCTTTTGCTGCTGTCCCTCCTAAACAAACCACCAACTTTGGATTTATTAACTCTATATGCTTTAACACAAAAGGACGGAAAAGAGCAATTTCTTCTCCTGTAGGTGTACGATTTCCAGGAGGACGCCAAGGTAATATATTTGTAATATAAATCTGCTCTCGATTTAAACCAATTGCCGCCAAAGCTTTGTCTAGTAGCTGACCACTCTGCCCAACAAACGGAATTCCTTGCTTATCTTCCTCAGCACCCGGAGCTTCTCCCAAAAATAGTATGTCGGCTTGAGTATTACCTACACCAAAAACCATATTTTGTGCACAATATTTTATGGAAATGTCTACTTGCTTCATCGCCTCTTTTAATTCAACAAGAGACGTAATTTCTGCAGAATCTTTATGTCTAACTTCAGGATTATTAATTGTTAAATCTGATACACCTGCCTCAGTAAACCATTCCAAAGCTTTAATAATATCCTGTTTATCCATACTATCTATCTAATGCGGTTTCTATAAGTTTAATGCTATTTTCTCTACCATAAAGAGCAATAAAAGTTCCCATGCGCGGCCCTTCATTTTGCCCAAATAACGTTTTATATAAAGTCATAAACCAGGATTTTAAATCTGGAAAATCATGATGCTTTCCAACTTCAAATACAATACTTTGAATATCCTCCGTATTTGCTTCATCTGGTAAATTCTGTAAAGATTCCATTAATTCTTGCAATGCAGCTCTTTCCATTTCATTCGGAATAGCATATTTCTTATTTGGCTCAACAAAATCTTGATAATAATTAATGGCATGCTCAACTAATTTATCTAACAAAGGCATAGTAGTTGCTGAAGCTCCGGGCATATATTTTTGGATAAATCCCCAAAGAACTTCCTTATCTTCACTATTACAAGCGCTGACTAAATTTAATAATAGAGAATAAGAAATATCTGTTTCGGCATGTGGAGGAGTTCCTTTATGAATATGCCACACTGGATTATCAATTTTCTTAACGACTTCTTGAGATGAAAAATTTCTTAAATGAGTATTATAATCATCTATTTGTCTTGGAATTACATCAAAATACAACCTCTTTGCACTTTTTGGAGAAGCAAACATAAAATTCGCTAAACTTTCCTGAGGAGCATATCGAAGCCATTCATCAATGCTCAATCCATTACCTTTAGATTTTGAAATTTTCTTACCTTCTCCATCTAAAAACAACTCATAATTAAATCCTTCTGGAGGAGTTCCTCCCAATATTCGACAAATCTTAGATGATAATTTAACCGAATCTATAAGGTCCTTTCCTGCCATCTCGTAATCGACACCTAATACAGTCCAACGTGCCGCCCAATCTACTTTCCACTGCAATTTACAATGTCCATCAGTTACTGGCAATTCAGTAAGTGCTCCATCTTCATCTTTGAAAACAATAGTTCCGTCATTTACTTTGTATTCTTCGATATTTACCTGCAATACTTTTCCTGTTTTTGGAGATATAGGTAAAAAAGGACTATAAGTTGCTGCCCTTTCTTCTCGCAAACTTGCTAGCATAACTTCAAGTATTTCTTGATGGTTTTTTAAAACTTTTAGCAAGACATCATTAAATCTTCCACTTTTATACCACTCAGTAGAACTCTGAAATTCATAATCGAATCCAAATGAATCCAAAAATGACATCAATTTATTATTATTATGCTCTCCAAAACTTTTGTGACAACCAAAAGGATCTGGAACACTAGTTAGTGGAAATTCTAAATACTCACCAATCATTTCCTTGTTGGGAATATTATCAGGAACCTTACGTAAACCATCTTTATCATCTGAGAAAGCAAACAATTTTGTTTTAATACCCGTTAGACATTCAAAAGCATGACGGACATACGTTGTACGAGCAACTTCACCAAATGTGCCAATGTGAGGTAGGCCCGATGGGCCATAACCAGTCTCAAACAGCGCGTATCCTTTTTCTTGTATAGTTTTCCGTTTCAATAACTTTCGTGCTTCTTCAAATGGCCAAGATTTCGCATTATTATATATATCGGCATCGAAAGTTTTTTCTGTCATTTTTTCCTCTCAAATAAATACAAAGATTATAAACATAATATACACAATGCACAAATGCCAATATGAAGAAAATTTCCCTAAATTAACATCATACAATAAAAAATAAGTTTGCTTTGACAAAGCAAATTGTTATCATTACGCAGAAAATTATGGATAACTTTATGAAAAAAATTTTAATATGTTTGGCAGCAATCTTAATTTTTAACTTTGAAGAAACAGAAGCAAAAAGAAAATCTCGTTCAATAAGGCATTCAGTCAGTATCTCAAAAAAAGCAGCAAATAAAGATTCTAAAGAAAACTTCATAGATGCAAAGCAAGCAATTTTAATAGATTTCGATTCAGGGGATATTCTGTATGAAAATAATGCAGAAATTATCTGTACACCTTCCTCAATGACAAAACTCATGACGATTTACATTTTGTTTTCAGCTCTTAAAAATGGACAAATAAAGATGGAAGATGAACTTCCTGTCAGTGAAGAGGCTCAACAGCAAGAAGGTTCCCGAAGCTTTTATAAAGCTGGAACCACAGCAAAAGTTGAAGACTTAATTCGCAGCATTATTGTTCATTCCGGAAATGATGCCTGTACAATCGTCGCAGAAGCATTAAGCGGAGATGAAACTATTTTCGCCGAAGAAATGAACCGAAAAGCTCAAGAATTTGGCTTAAAAAATTCTCATTTTACTAATCCGGCAGGCTTGCCAGATGAAAATCATTATTCTACCGTACATGACATCGCAATTATTGCTCAACATCTTATAAAAGATTTTCCAGATTATTATCATTATTTTTCTGAAAAAACATTTACTGTAAACGGAATAACTCAACCCAACCGCAATACTTTACTAGGAAATTCAATGGGTATAGATGGTTTGAAGACTGGTCATACTAATGCCGGAGGTTATGGATTGGTGGCCTCTACCTCCATTGACGGAAAAAGATTAATATCCGTTGTAAATGGATGTCAAAGTACAAAAGCAAGAGCGATATCGGCAAATAAACTATTAGCTTTTGGATTTAAAGCTTTCGTTAAATTAAAACCTATTTTAGCCAATCAACCAATTGTAAATGTAAAAGTTTGGCTCGGAGACAAACCTGAAGTCGCTTTGTGCCTACACCAAAACTTATATATTTCTGTTCCTCGAAAATATCAGGATTCGGTAAAAATAGAGGCAAAAATGAAAGAACCTGTAGAAGCTCCTTTAGCCGTCGGAAGTAAAGTAGGAGAATTAACATATAGTTATGAAGGTTTTAAATCTAAA
>CAZEAT010000002.1:10789-15736 GCA_964510175.1 uncultured Holosporaceae bacterium | reverse complement strand
ATCATTGAAGTTTTACTTATTTTTGCTGCTCGTCGTTCTCATCTTATTGAAACAATTCAACCATTTTTATCCCAAGGATATACAGTTATTTCTGATAGATTTTATGATTCATCTTTAATATATCAAGGACTATTAAAGCATATCCCAATAGAACAAGTGATGTTTCTTAAAAAAATTGTTATGGGTGATTTTGAACCTGATTTAACATTTATTCTCGATATGCCTGCTGAAATAGCCCAACAACGAGCTATATTAAGAAATAGTAATCCTGATTCCTATGATGATATGTCGACTGACGAGTATAACCGAATCCGAAATGGATTTCGAAAAATTTCAGAGATATTTTCTTTTAGAACAGTTCTTATCAATGCTGCTGGCAGCGAAAAAAATGTAGCTTTAAAAATTCAAAAAGCTTTTAATAAATTTCAAATATCAACAGGGAACTAAAGACATATTTTCTATCCAAAAAATGGCTGCTTTCGTACGTTGATGACAAATATCATAGTAAACTTTCTGGTAGTATCTTAATTCATTTATATAAATCTGAGGAATTATTGACTGAGGCGTGCCAGTTTTAAATTCTATAATCCATAATTCATCTCTTATCTTTGCAATTTTATCTATACTTCCTTCTTGTCCATTAAAAAAGAAAGATACTTCAGACTTTGTATCCGAAGTAAACAAATAAGGAAATTTGTCTAAAGCTCTAAGAGCAATTGTAAGAGCCTCTTGTTTTCTTTCTTTACTCAAAGAGAAATTTTCCATTATTTCATCAGCAATAGAAGAAAGTGCGGCACCATATATAGATAAATTTTTTAATAATAAATGAACACATTCTTCAAATTCAGCTTCTTCTGCTTTAACCGATTCAACTGGCTGAAATTCCATAATTTCTTCTTTTTGATAAAACCAATCTGGAATTTTATAATCGTCGGATTCTTTAGTTATAGGCTTTATGTTCTGTGTAAAATTTTGAGGATAATTTCCTAATCGCAAAACATTTTTATCTCTAACAAAGTGTTTTATAATATCGGAATTGATAATTTTATGATACCAATTATCAGATTTTTTTCCCTGATTTCCGACAATATACAAAAAGCTTTCAGCTCGAGTTAACGCAACATATAGTAGTCTTTGAGATTCATCTTTTTGTGCTTGATTATCACTTTCCAATAATTTTTGAATATCATTAGGTAACTGCATTTTATTAAAATTCCAAAATAATTGATTATTTTCATGCAAAATTATTGAACTCTTTTGATGATTAAAATCTGAGTCAGCTAAAATTACAAATGGAGCTTGCAATCCCTTTGAACCATGAACCGTCATTAATCTGACTTTATTATCATTACCGGCGTATTCTCTTTTTATTGTCTGGTCAAATTTATCAAACCATCGTAAAAAATCCGACATTAATGGAGAATAATTTTTCTCATAATTTAAACATGTATTCAAAAACTCATTTATTATGTTAATACATTTTTCTCCAAATACATTCAAAAATTTTTCTCTAAGACCGTCTATTAATACATAAGAAAAAAAATCGTAACATGATAATTTTAAACTTACATAGCGACTTAAAACATCAATTTGATACTTATTACACATTTCTTTATTTGCCAATAAATAATGCCAAAGATGTTCCTCTTTTCGATCTAAACAAATTGTCATAAGGTCTTCTTCTGACATTCTAATTAAAGGAGATTTTAGTACCCGAGCACACATTAGGTCATCCAAAGGAAAATCTACAAATTCACCTAAAGCTATCAAATCTTCTATTACTGGTTCTTCTTTAAGCAAAACTCTATCTACTCCTGAAACTGGAATATTCCGCTTTTTTAATGCTTCACAAATAGAGTTCATTGAATCTATATCTCTATGCCTGAATAAAATTAAAAAATCACGAGGTTCAGCTGCACGAGTATTTTGCTTTACAGGTAATTTATTCTCTATAGCTGTTGCGATAATATTCGCAATATATTCTGATAACCCTTCATCTTCTTTAGAAAATAAATCCGCTATCTCCACTACACCTTCGTTTTCATTATGATATGAAATATGCTTGATATTCGGAAAATCATGAGAAAAAACACTATCAACAAATTTTAAAATATTTCCATCCGACCGAAAAGAAGTATCTAAAGAAATAGTATAAAAATTTTGTCCACATGCTTCTGATTTTTGTTTAAAACGTTGTTTCATTGTCTGAAATAATGAAATATCCGCCCCTTGAAAAGAATAAATCGATTGTTTTTCATCACCTACGATAAAAACAGTTTTCGGAGATTTTTCTACAGTAAAAAAATCAGATGTCAACATTTCAATAACTTGCCATTGTTCCGCACTTGTATCTTGAGCTTCGTCGACTAAGATATGCTCTATATTTTTATCAATTTTATAAAATACCCAACTTAGATTATCTCTTAATAAATCTATAGTTTGTAAAATCATATCGTCAAAATCGATAATATGCTGGCTAAATTTTTCTGTATAAAAATAATTTATTATATCTTTTACTACTATAAAAAAAGCAATATTTACTTTAGCGGATTCTATTTTTCTTTCTTCTTCCAAATAAGAATTGGTACAAACCAAAAGATATCTAAACAACTCTTTTAATTCTTCTGATTCTACCCCCTTAGTAAAAGGGTCTTTTTTAGGTTTTAATTCTTTAGTTAATACAGCATATTTAAAATCATCAACATTAAAATCGAGAGTATTCTGAAGACATTTTGCTGCCTTTTTGTCAGTTATAGCTGTTTTATCACCTTTGTAAGTAAGTAATTGAATAATTCTACTAAATTTTATTCTATAATCAGTTCCAAAATGACGATGTAATAAATAATCTGTTAAATTTTCTGAAGAAAAAGTCAAAATATCTGAATTTACCTCAAAACTATTCATAAAAAATCGTTTAATATCTTCGTCTTGAGGATATCTATTTAAAAACTTTCTAATAAGAATGATGGAATAATCCTGAAAAATATTTATTAATGAATAAGTATGATGAGCAATAATTTTAAGATAAGGATATAATTCTTCTTGTCTTAAAGCATAATAAAATGCCTCTTCTAATAATTGCTGTTTTTTGTAATCATCACATTGTTTCGTCCCAGGAAACAATCCTGTTTCCAAAGGAAATTTTTCAAGTAACTTTAGAGAAAAACTATGTATAGTTTGAATATTAACCCATTCTTTCTCAAAACTTTTTTTTGACAGTTCTCTCACCTTTGAAAGATAAAAATCATTGAAGCCAATTTTTGTTAATTCGTTTAAAACCTCATTATCCGATAATGATTCCATTTGCTGAAAATAATTGCGCAACCGTTCTTGCATTTCAGTTGCCGCGGCTTTTGTATATGTTAAACATAAAATATGAGAAGGAATAACTCCTTTTAAAAGTAAAGCTAAAATTCTATCTATTAAATTTTTAGTTTTACCTGTACCAGCTGAAGCAGAAATCCATAATGATGCGGAGGTATCTTTAATCTCTTCTATCATACAAATACTCTTTTACTCTAGCTAAATGATTGTACGATTTATTATACGGTTCATCACAATTTGCCAAATAAGGCTCACCATTTATATTATAGCGACGAATAATATCGCTTATCTGCTTTAATACATTAGAACACAGTTCATCACTTTCTTCCTGCTTATTTGTAATATCGATTATTTTAAAATTTCTTTCCTTTAACTGCCAAAATGACATTTTTTCAATATTTGTATGTTGTATTTTAAATCCATTTTGCTTTGCAATAATAGCTTCAATCGGTAATTGAATTTTTATTCCGCTTGTAACTTTATTTTTAGAAGGAGCCTCTCCAGTTTTATAATCAACAATTGAAACACATCCCTCTCTACTTAAGTCTAATCTATCCGCACGACACGCTATTATTATATCAACAAAAATATCGCCACTACATACCTTAATAGGACAATGTCCAAAAATCTCTGTAAAATAATTAGATGTGTCATCTATATTAGAAATAATATAATGTAAAAGGCTTTCTGTACTAAAATTCCACAATCCTAATTGTTCTATAGATATCCATTGTTGTTTTTTAATTTCTTCAAATGTAAGTTTAAGTCTTTCAAAATCTTTTCGCCTTTCCGATACCTTAAAAAATTTATCCAGTACATCATGAAGTAAGTTACCATACACATTTTTGTACTCATTAATCCGATGCAATTCTTTTAGCCCCAAAATTTTCTTTGCATAAAAAGCATACGGATTGGATATCATCAAATCAAAATCTGATACCCATAAAGTCACAGGACGTACAGATAACGGAGGATTAGCTTGAGATAAATTATGATTAAATTTTTCTGTTCCTTTACTTAAAGCCTTGATTAACTTATATACATCATGTTCATAATAAGGCGACATTTCTCTAAAAATAGGATGAATCAATACAGATTCACCGGATATAGTTTTCGACCTAGTAATGATTACATTAGGTTGATAAGCTAATCTCTCTAAAATTGATGAATAAAACTCTATCATATCATCCGAAGTTTTTAATCCAATTTTTTTAAGTAGAGGTTTACTTAACCAAAAATCTATTTTAACAGAAGGACTCCACGATTGTTCATTTGCATCACAAATAATTACCAAATCTGAACTCAATAACTGAGCTTCCAAAGCTCCCAAAATAGTAACTCTAGAAGAATAATTTTCCGTATCATTTACAGGTTGATTCAATATATATCGACGCAAAAAAACAATAAATTCTTTTGCTGTTAATTGGTTAGAAAGATTTTTATTAAATTTTACTACCAAAGCAGAAAATTTTTCTTTCGATTTATCGTCGTCTATTAACTTTAAAAACAAATCAATATAATTTAACCAACCATTTAAAGTACATGTTTTAGGTAACTGCTCAGACAAACTCCGCAAAAATGAAATAAAATTAAAAAATTCTGAACTTAATGAAACTCTTTCTG
>CAZEAT010000002.1:9608-10689 GCA_964510175.1 uncultured Holosporaceae bacterium | reverse complement strand
AGCTTTAAGAAATTAATAACCTCTTGATTTCTAAACTCAGTTTCAATCATTGAGCTAATACAAAAAATAAATTGGCCCAAAAAAGTTCTAAAAAAAGCTTTTCCTAAAGAAACATTCGCATATATATTCCATCGCTGAAGATTGCTTTGAATATTAATAGATAAGTCCTCATTTGGACAAACAACCATTACATTTTTTTTATTACTTAATGCTTCTCGAACAAGTAGAGAAATCCCCCAAGCCTCGGTTTCAATATTATCAAATTCCAATAAGCGACGAAAATCATTAGAATTTATACAATTTCGAACATTTTTTATTCCATCTAAAAAAACAATTTCATCACAATTTGTCGCTTTTAAATAATTTTTAAAAACTTTCAAATTTCTATAATAATTATAGCTTTCCTTACATTCACTTCCTGAAAATAAAGCAACTCCATTTAAATAAGCTTCCCTTACAAACATAGAAGTATAATAATTTGCTTCTCCAAGACCAGCAGTCAAAATTTTTTTATTTCTAATAAGCTCCAACCAGCTATTAAGTTTCACGTGAAACATTTTTTTTATATCAATAAAAAATTTTTGATGATATATCCCTCGTAAAATAGAAAGAGAATAACTTTGATTAGTTGAAAAATTCTCTGAATTTATTAAAACTTCTTCTTCTATGTTATTAAGAATTAATTCTTTCATTAATTCATCAAGCCCCAAAGCCAACTCATATAAATTATTAAATGGAATCTTACCGCTATAAAAAGAAAGAAAATTCACTATCTCTAAAATCATACTAGGAATTCCTAAAATATCAGAGATAGCTATAATTTCAGGAATTATTAAGTTACTTTGTTTTAATTTTTCTCTTAAAGTTCTACAACTTCTATTGTTTGGTAAAAATATATAGCTAATATCGTTTTCTTTTTTTAAAATATCATAAATTACATTTAAATAGTTATTTGAAAGAGCAATATTTTTTATCTTGTTCTTTGTAAAAACCATCTCTATTTAATTATTCTTTCAATATCTTGAACAACTATAATATGACCGTTTTCATCTGTTACACTGTCAAACAAATCATAATTAAA
>CAZEAT010000002.1:7298-9508 GCA_964510175.1 uncultured Holosporaceae bacterium | reverse complement strand
AAAAATTTTCTAATGTTCCACGTGAAACCAAATTTATTGCTTTTTGCCATTTACATAAAATATCAAAATAAATATTTAATTTATTTCGGATATCAATAGAAAAATGTTCCACGTGAAACATATTTATTGATGACTTTTAATCCAATCTATTAACCTAGATTTCGAAGCAGCACCAACATTTACAGAAATTTTTTGTCCCTGTTTAAAAATCATAAGAGTCGGAATACTCATAACCTCATACTCTTCAGCACATTTAGGAGATTCATCAATATTTACTTTAACAATATTGATCCCCATTTCATTTTGAATTTCATCTAAAAAAGGAGAAATCATACGGCATGGACCACACCAATCAGCATAAAAATCTACTAAAACAAAATCTTTATCCAAAACATCTGTTTTAAAATCTGCATCGTTAGTTAACTTCATAATACTCTCCACTTAAATTCTATCTATCTTCACACCACAAGCAGCCAATTTCTTTTCTACCCCGCAATAACCTCTATCCAGATGATAAACTCTATCTACGATAGTATCTCCTTGTGCCGCCAATCCAGCAAGTACTAAACTAAATGACGCTCTTAAATCAGTAGCCATTACAGGAGCTCCAATTAAATGTTTAACGCCCATAATAGTCGCTTGAGAACCAGAAATTGAAATACTCGCCCCCATTCTCATGAGTTCTGCCACATGCATATAACGATTTTCCCAAATAGTTTCATCTATTATAGATTTACCGTCTGCAAGACAAAGTAGAGCCATTGTCTGAGCTTGTAAATCAGTTGGAAATCCTGGAAATGGTTCTGTTGTAATTTCTATAGGATTAATTTTTTGTCCTGATTTAACACGTAATCCATCAGGAATATCTTCGAAACTAATTCCCACATCTTCCATTTTTTCAATAAAAGTAGGCAACAGGGCTCGAATATTTCGTCCTATCAAATCAATTTGACCTCTGGTAATTCCAGCAGCTATTGCATATGTTCCAGCTTCAATTCTATCTAAAACAACCGTATGCTCCGTACTATGCAGTCCAGAGACTCCTTTTATATGTATTTCAGAAGTTCCATGCCCAGTAATTTTAGCTCCCATTTTATTTAAGCAGTCGGCTAAATCTACAATTTCAGGCTCTTTTGCAACATTTCTTAAAACAGTATCGCCATCAGCTAAAACAGCAGCCATCATTAAATTTTCTGTGCCTGTAACAGTCACAACAGGAAATGTAAATTCTGTTCCTTTTAATCCATGCTTTGCTTCAGCATATATATACCCATCTTTTAATTCTATTTTAGCACCTAAAGCTTCCATTCCTTTTAAATGCAAATCTACGGGACGTACACCGATAGCACATCCACCAGGAAGAGAAACACAACATTGTCCAAATCTTGTCAATAGAGGTCCTAAAACTAAAATGGAAGCTCTCATTTTTTTAACGATATCATATGGAGCTGTAAAATTATCTACGGAGTCTGTTTTACAATTTACAGTCATAGAAAAATCGTTATCCTTTTTTACTGATTTTTCAATTCCAAGAGCTTTTAATAATGTCAACATCGTCAAAACATCAGAAAGAGAAGGAATATTTTTTAGTGTTAATCCATCTTCCGATAAAATTGAGGCTGCAAGTAATGGTAGAGCAGCGTTTTTTGCTCCTGAAATTGGAACGATACCATTGACAACTTGTCCACCATATACTTTAATTCTTTCAATCAAAATCTTAATCCTCTTTGGAACTTTTTTAGATTATCTTAAAAATTAAACGTATTCAAGCAATATGTCTCTGTATTTTGGGATAAAAATCAAACAGGAAAAGTTAAAAAACTGTTAATATATTGTGAAATTTTCGTGTACTATCAGTGTATATATACGTTCGATAAAAAAACTTTATGTATTATAAAAAAAGCAATCACAAGATATGCACAAGTTTGTAAAAATCATTAGTTAAAAATATCGAAAAAAATAATATTGTCAAATCAAAGGTGTAGAGAAAAAATTAACAAAATTTTAATAATTATACACAAAATCACAGGAACAAAAACATCTATAATATATATTGAATTATTGTTATTATTGTTGTAAATAATAATAACATGCGGGGCGTAGCGCAGCCTGGTAGCGCGTCTGCTTTGGGAGCAGGATGTCGGAGGTTCGAATCCTCTCGCCCCGACCAAGATTTTTATCTTAAGATTTCTTCAATAATTTACTGCTAT
>CAZEAT010000002.1:0-7198 GCA_964510175.1 uncultured Holosporaceae bacterium | reverse complement strand
GTAGGAATTTTGGTTTTTGTTTTTACAATAAAAAAATCAAGATTGGGAAAAGATATATTTATATGTTCATAATAATTTTTTTTACTATCAAAAAAGATAGTATGATTTTCATATTGAGATAGGCAATCTGCTCCACTTGGTAAGATTGAACTAGTTGCTGCTAATAATCTATATTCATGCAAAAAATTATCAACGATGAACTTTTGTTTTGTAATGTGTAAAAATAATTTGTAGAGTAGGGCGTATTGAGCACTTGAAGCTCCCCATCCTCCACTTCCTTTATGAGGGTCACTAAACTCGATAGATAAATTATGGAAGATGTCTATATGCTGATTATAAAATTTAAATCCAGGAGAATCGGAAGGAATTCCGGTTAATTTTGAAGTACCTTTATTTACAGACAATGTAAAATATGGCTCAGTTACAAGTACAATGCATTTACCTTTAAACAAGACATTATACTCTCCAGCTAGAAAAGTTTTACTACCAGAATAAAATTTCATGAATAAAAACCAAAAATGGCTCCTCGGGACGGGCTCGAACCGCCGACCCAGTGGTTAACAGCCACTTGCTCTACCTCTGAGCTACCGAGGAATACCTGTTTCTATATACCAAAATAAAATAATGCACACAAGTGTAGATATATAAAAATTTTGATTTTTATATACCGGAATTGATATATAAGGGTTTTATATTTTCTGATATGTCTGAGATATCTATTAGGTATTTTGCGTTTCTAAAATCATTTATCTCTATAATTTTATGATTAGTATTTTTAATTAAATGAGAATCGATTTCTCCGGCTATTTCAATCGGGTATTTAAATTTTTCTAATAATTCATCTATAGGTGAAACTCCGATATTTTCTGTATAAAAATCTTTAAAGTACAATTGGTGTTTATCTGTTTGAATAACAGCTACAAATTTATCAAGTCTACAAATATTTTTTATAACATCAAAATAAGAAATACATTTTGCAGGGATATTTGTTGCAAGAGATAATCCTTTGACTAAACTTTGAGCTGTACGTATACCAGTGAATGAACCTGGTCCGGAAACAGTTACAAGTTTTTCAATGTCTTTTAGATCTATATTATATTGTTTAAGTAAGCTATCCAGGGAACTCGCTAAGTAAGTTGGAGCGTCAATATTTTCATTAAACTCATAAATTTCATCGTTATATTTTATAGCGATAGAACATCTTTTTAAACAGGCGGTAATAGCAATTATATTATTCATATTATTATGGTCTTTTTATTTTTTATTCCCAGTTTTATTTCACCGTTTAATAATTTATTAGCAAAATATCCGAATACATCATAGCGCCAACCAGTTAAAAATTTTATGTCGTTTTCACCGTTTAAGAAGCTAACTAAATCTTTTGTTGTAGCAATCATCATTGGAGATATTTTTAGTTCTTCGGATTTTATGCTAAGTAGAGTTTTTAGTAATTTTATTTCTGTTATGTGTTCAGGTTTATCTTTTATAACTATATTATCAGAAACTGTTAGAGAGAAGTTTATAAATTCTTTTGTCGTTTCATCCGTAATATTTCGTGAATTATGTAGACTATGAACAAATTCAGTTCCTTTTTTTAAAATTGATAATATCAATTCATCTTTTACAACGTTTTGTTCAGGGATATTTAATTCAGTTGCTTTATTTTTTCTCCAATCTAAAAGAGTATCTAATATAGGTAGATTTTCTTTATCGATAAATTTTCTTATTGGTTTTTCTTTTGGATTCTGATTTGTTTCATTATCTAACCAATTTTCTCTATTTAAATCTTTTAAGCATTTTTGTTGTTTTTCAAAAACTTTTCTGAGGTAGAATACATCATCAGCTGCATATTTAAATTGTTGATTAGTTAAAGGTCTTTGTCCCCAATTACTCTGAGTATGAGATTTAGGTAATTTTTTTTTGAGATAATTAAAAACAATAGATTGATAACTGATATTTTCTCTAGTATTTAATAGCATTTCATATAACTGAGTGTCATAGATATTATTGGTTGTTATGCCAGCTAGAGATAGTATTTCTATGTCTTGTTGAGCAGAATGAAAAACTTTCTTTAATTTTTGATTTTCAAAATGAGGTTTTAGAAAATCAATAGACACGGAAAACGGGTCAATAATATATACGGTTGATTCTGTAGCTATCTGAATAAGGCACAATAAGGGTGAAGAGATTTCTTCTCGAATAAATTCTGTATCAACAGCGATGAAGTCATCTGAGTTTTTTAGTGTAATATCTTCATTAAATATATTAATTTTTTCTATTGAATCAATTTTTACCATATTCAGATTGTACCTCTAAATACAGTTCTGTTAATTTATGCAAAAAGAAATCTAAGTCATTGCTATTTATTGTAGGTCCACACCATATTCGAATATGAGGTTCTGTAGCAAAATGACCAATGAAATCGTAACCATATTTTTTTTCTTCTGATTTTTCGATAATTTTTTTTAGAAAAGTCCATTTATCCTGTGTAGATAGATTTTGATATGTTTCAGTGTTTATATCTAAGCAAGCAATATGATGAGCTCTAAAACGTTCTTCTACTAAGAATTTGAAAATATTTTGAGATGAAATCCATTTAGTGACAGTATTATAATTTTGTTCGACGGTTTTTGTCATAAAAAACATACCTCCGGATTTTTCTACCCAAAGTAAATTTTCATAGCATTCTTGTAAGCAGAGCATGGAAGGGGTATTAATTGTGCTACCTTCGAAAAACGCTGAATTTAATTTTCCATCGGGAGCGATACGAAATAATCTTGGAATAGCTCTGTTTGTTGGTGGAGAGTTTTCTATTCTTTGTACAGCTCTAAGACTTAGCACGATAACGCCGAAGCCCGCTTCTCCACCTATACCTTTTTGCCAAGAAAATGATGTGGCATCGAGTTTTTTCCAATCAATATCAATTATAAATGCTCCTGAAGCGGCATCGCAAATTGTAAGACCTTTACGGTTTTCTGGAATCCAATTTAAATCTCTAAAAGCCACTCCTGATGTAGTAGAACTTAAACAAAATACGATATCTCGAGAAAAATCTACCTTTGATATATCTGCCATTTTTGGAAATGGAGCAAAAATTGAACGGACATTTTTTACTTTTAATTCTTTTACTATATCATTTTCCCAGTGATTACTGAAAACACAATGATTAATTACATCGGTTCCGTTGTTGTCAATTAGATTCCAAATAAGAGTTTCCATTGCTCCTGTGGATGAACCTATAAGAATTCCAATTAAGTAATCATCAGGAATGTGTAAAATTTTTCTATGTAGATTTATGACTTTTTGAATGAGTTTTAATCCATCTTTTGAGCGATGAGACCTACCAAGCAAACTAAAATCGGATAAAGACCAACCTGGACGTTTTCCGCAAGGTCCTGAACCAAAACACAAATTTCTCATAAAAGCCCAGAATTATTTATTATTTATTAATTTTTTACAATAAGCTTTTAGATTATTTAGTTTATACATACTAGATACTCTACCAGTAATTTCAGGAAGCATTTTTACACTTAGAGGATTAATAGGAACGTTGTTTCTAGCTAACTCTAGATGTAAATGAGGACCTGTAGATACACCTGTTGAACCTGTATAAGCTATAACTTGCCCTTTTTTTACTCTTGTTCCTGAGTGAACAGCAAATCTACTTAAATGACCATATCTACTAGAATATCCAGAAGCATGTCGAATATCTATACAATTACCATATCCAGAATATCTTGACGCGCGTGTCACAACTCCATCAAAAACAGCATAAACAGGAGTGCCGTAACTAGCAATTAAATCAACTCCTGTATGGCGACAATAACGTCCTGTTACAGGGTGTTTACGATATCCATAATGCGAACTAACTCGTATTCCACCTTTTAGAGGTAATCCAAAGGTGTTATTATTTTTAGAAGCTGTAATTTTATCTCCATTTGCAAAAAAGTAACCTTCTTTACCGCATTTATAAACTGAAGCTTCTTTATATTTTGTTGTTATCTTTGCATACAATAAATCTCTTTTTCCATTAAAAGCGACTTCAAATTTATCGCCTTTTTTCAAAGAATGTCTGAAATCAATTTTGGATGATAATTTATTAATTATACTATCAATAATTCCGGCAGGAACTCCTGAACGACGAGCATCTACATAAAAATTTGATCTAATAGTGCCTGCGACAAAACTTCCACCTTCAAATGGGCCTGATTTTATAACGGATATAGGGGCAGGACGATTTTTTTGGGATTCTAATAAAGTTAATAAATGCGACGCTTGTTTTACAGGCGATAAGAAAGAGAAATCCAAAATATCAGATTTTGTGTTTTTTGATAGTAAGTCGGGATTATAAAAAGACGATTGATAGCTATCTTCGAAATTATAGGTATTAGTTGAAAAATGACTAACTAGCGGCATATATCCCAATATGAATAGTAAACCACCACAGGTAATTCTTAAATTTTTTGATGATATTAATGACTTCAAGCTAGCCTCCGAAATTTTGTATTTACAAAACAACAATTAATATGGTAATGAAAAAAAACTGAAAAATCAATAAATTATTTGTTTGTTTTTACTGATTTATCACCATTTATGTCACAATTATGCTATCTTTTCATACTTACAAAATAGGAATATTTACATAAATTTCAATGAGTTTTGATAAAAGAGACGAAATTTATTGTAAATTTGTATAAAATAATTTAATTAACTTTTTGATTTCATTAATGTTTTGCATTTTGTTTATTTTTTCTCGAAAAGTTGCAGAGCCAGGAAGTCCTGAACTATACCAGCAAAAATGTTTTCTAAAAATTCTTATTCCATATAAAAGTCCATAAAATTCGCATGTTTCATGAAAATGCTCCATAACGATTTTATATTGTTCTTCAATATTTGGTGAAGGACTAATAGGCTGTTTTGATAGATATTGAAGCATTTGTTTTAGAATCCAAGGTTTGCCTAAAGCGCCTCTTCCAATCATGATTCCGTTTGCTTTTGATTCGTTTAATGCTTGATATGTATTATCTAATGTTTTTATATCACCATTACAAAGATATGGAATTTTTATAATTTCTTTTAGTTTGGCTAATTCACTCCAATTTGCGATTCCGCTATACATTTGACTTCTTGTTCGACAATGAATAGCTAACATACGAATGCCAACTTCTTCAAAAAGCTTTGCTAGATGTAGATAGTTTTTATGCTCATTATCCCATCCGAGTCGCATTTTTAGAGTAACTGGAATTTTTACGGCTTTTACAACTGCTTCAGCAATGGATACTGCTAATTTTTCATTTTTCATTAAAGCGGAACCGGCGTCACTATTTATAATTTTTTTTACAGGACACCCCATATTGATATCAATTATATCAGCACCGCAATCTTGATTAATCTTTGCGGATTCAGCCATTTTGTTAGGGTCTGCTCCGACGATTTGTATAATTTTTACTTCACTATCATTAGTAAGTCTTTTTCGAGTTTTTAAATTATTTCTTACAAGAGCTTCACTGGATATCATTTCTGATACTACTGCTGTCGCTCCAAATTTTAATACTGTATTACGAAATGGGGCGTCTGTAACTCCAGCCATAGGTGCTAAAAATACAGGAGTTTCATTAAATAACTTTATTAATTTCATTAGATATCCTGAAATTCTACGCGTAAATCATAAACTCTATGTTCAAAAAGATTTACTGATGGAGAGGAAGCGAATATCCAATTGTTAAAAATGATTTTAGAATTTTCTTCAATACTTAATAGAGCATATATTTCTTTTTCTTCTTCTGGATTGTTAGCGAAAGCTTTTTTTAGAGTAATTTTTAGACTTCCACATTCAAAAGTTTCATTTGTTTGAATTTTATGGTGTAAAACCTTTCCACTAATTTTATCTAATATTTGAAGATTAATTGTATCTATAGAAATAGGATGATTTTTTTCTATGTCTGTAGATAAGTTCACATCTTCTGAATCCTCAAAAACAACTTTATTAATAGCTTTTGTAATTCGATGATGTCCAGAAATTTTTGCTTCGGAGCAATTAATCCAAAAGCAAAAAATCAAGAAAATAATATTAATTATCTTGGTCATTCAATGGTACATCGTCTTCATCTTCTAAAGTATCTTCTTCAGTATCTTCAATTAAATCTACATCTACAATATCTTCGGTAGATTCTTTATCGATGTTTATTTTACTTTTTCTTTTTTGTAGATATTCTGGATCGAATGTTTCGCCACAGGTGGGACATACAATTGGAGACTGATTCAAATCATAAAAACGTGTTCCACATCCCAAACAAATTCTTTTAATTCCGAATTTTTCTTTATTCATTATAAATCCTTTTTCTTCACCTATATAGATTACCGAAATATAAACTTAGTCATTGCTGAAAGTCAATCTAATATCAGTGTATTCTTGTGGAGGGATATCTTCCCACAGACTTAACACATATCCTCCAAGACCTGCACCAACTGGTTTAGCTGCTAGTGCTCCTTCTTTTTTTATCTTTGTAATAATTTCCGATATTTCTTGATTGTATAGGTTCCATTGTTCAAAAACTTCTGCTCCAAGATTAATACCTTCAGCCAATTTTTCTATGTTATTAGTTTCTAATCCATTTTTGCAAAGTTCTGTTGATAAGTTCATTTGAAGATCTAATTGATGAGCTAATTTTTCATTAACAATGAATAAGTTTTGTACTTTTTCTACACATTTAGAAGTGAAAGATTCTACTCCACTATAAGTTAATGCGAAATGAGGAAGATGAGATAAGTTCAATATTTTTTGAACTTTGTTATTTTGAAAAAATAATGGTTTTTCGGCAATTGATACTGCTATATCCAATCCGCTGCTATTTTTGTGAAATTTATTTTCGAGAAATTTTCCGAGGGATAAAATATCATTATTATATCCAAGTGATATACATAATTTTACTATATTTGCGCATAATGCGGCTGAACTTCCTAATCCTGATTTTAACGGAATATTGCTATTAATAACATATTGTCCGTAAAATTTTTCCAAAGGTATTTTTGTAAATTTTGAGGCTTTTTCTAATAATTCAATTAACAAATTACTTTCATTGTAAGATGTTTCTATTTTATTTGAGGGAGAAATTTCGAATGTATTTTTAAAATTTTGTAGAGGAAATGCAATGGCTTTTCCTTGACGAATAACAGTGTGTTCTCCTGTGAGAGTCCA
>CAZEAT010000001.1:0-59780 GCA_964510175.1 uncultured Holosporaceae bacterium | reverse complement strand
GGCATGGGTTCCCCTTCAAAAACATACAGCGTATCATAGACAGCATTTTCAATTATCAGTTCGATCTGATAAACCGGCACTTGCTCGATCCATGCCTGATCCAAAAATGCTTTCCGCCTAAGGATATAATCTTCCAAAAAAGCGATCTCTTCTTCATAGCTTCCCAATGCTTCATTTCCCGCATACTGCGCCGCCCATCGAACCCTGTCCATAGCCGCAGAAGCCGCAGTGGTCTTTTCAAGCTGCGGAAGTACCTGCAATGCTAACGTCGGCAGATAAGGGCTTATTTCTCTTTCATAACAGGCACACATTTCCTGATAAAAATCCGGTTTTTCATATAATGCTGAAAACCATACAGACGAATCATCATGGGCTGCAAGCCTTGTCAACCGCTTCGGAGACCTTGAAAGATACCCCAGATAAGACGGGGAATTTCCCCATGTGACATCATAATCCCAGACTGGTCCTGCAAATAATTTATCGCTGACAGAATCTCTGTCCTTATAAAAATAGGAGCTTGCCACACCGCCGTCATAATTGGCTGTCACTTCTTCCAGGAGGTATTTCCGTACAAAAGAACTGACATCAATTAGGTCCTGATAAGATTTTCCGCTATTGCCATCGATTCCCTCATAAGATAAAATAGCATTCTCCACACTTTGTATATAATCGTCAATATATGCAATCTGCTTTTCCGAAGCGTACTCCGGTGATCTTACAATAAAGGACTCTTTTGCATCAGTAATAAAATAACTGTTGTTTATTTCCACTTCTGCAAGAAAACGACTATCAAAATCCCTCTCAATTAAATAGCCGCCTGTGATATCTTCCGGGTCAATTGGAATCTGTTTGGCTTTGGTAGTATCTGTCCATACCGTTTCATAGGAACCTAACTCCTCGTTATCGTTTTCGATTTCGGTCGTCTCTTCCAGATCTGTTATCGGCAGACGATTTTCCTTCACTTCCACTTTTTGTGTAACATAATAATTTCCCTCATACTCTCCATCTATATATAAATCCACAAAAACGCCTTCTTCTGACTGCGGCAGACCCAAATGATCCGCAAGATTTCTGCTCAATGCGTTCCTGAGGAGCGTAGCATCCGATGCATTGGAAATAAAAATCCACTTTTTAGCAGCATCCATGCCTAAGAAAGGGACCGAATCCATTAATTTAATCTGATAAGACTTTTTATCATAGGCAGTAAAAGAAGTGTTGCCCCTGCTCTTGATATAGGAAAGCGGCATACAAAAACCGGCACCACTGTCGGCCTCCAGAATGGAAATGGACCCTGCCTCTTTTACATTTTTGTCGGCATGGATCTGTTCTGCCGTCCCCGATTCCGTATCAATAAACACTGCAGGAATGTTTTCAGAATACAGCCATACGATAGAATCAGGATCTGTTTCTTCTGATATTTCCGGTTCCAAACCCATTTCCTTACAGGCTGACGGAAGAAAAGCGTAGCTTAACCCGTCTTGCCGCCACAAAGCAATTTTGTGTCCCGCTACGCTGATATAGGTATTTCCCTGATCTGTTTCGTTTAATGCACTTACAGCCGCTTGTGCATTGTATGCTGAATCAACCTTTGAAAACACGGCAAAACTCCCGGCAAGAATGATCAAAAGTCCTATCAGCAGAACTGCACGCTGTTTCATCTTCATCGTATAATATAATCTCCTTTGCAAAAATCGAGTACCGCGCACTCGATTTAGGTTATTACACAGCCGCAATTTTCTGAGAAATAGAAAACTGTCATATGATCAGCATCGCATCCCGGATGTTTACGAAATGTAACCGAAAACGTACAAATGTAAACATTCCGGATTCCTCCAGCCTTTTACTCTGTTTCTGTATAGCTGTATGTTCCGTCCTCCTGGAGCGTGATCGTACCGATAGATTCAGCGATACAGCCCTCATTATCCAGATTGCCATATGTAGAAACATAGGAAATCGAACCTGCAAACTGTATTCCGGTTCCGTCCTCACAAGAGATTGTGAACCAATTATATCCGCTGTCCTTTACAACCTCATTACAGAACTCGATAAACTGCTCCTGGGTAATTCCTTTCAGCGTTTCCTTTCTGATCTGGATTTCAGCCCATTCTCCTATCTTCTCGGTTTTGGCACCGTTCACGACGTCCTCTATCCGGATTTCAATATTCATCAAAGGGTTGTCGCTCTCCGGTTTTGCCTCCTCCGGCTCCATTTTAGCCTCCTGGGACGTTTCCATCACAGTATCGGTAGTTTCCTGCTTTACCAGTTCCAAAACCTCCTCTGTGCTTTCTGTGACGTCTGGAGCGTTTGCCGGTTCAGCGGCCTCTCCTCCATTTGCAGAACCAATGATCCCCAGGATCACAATTACCGCCGCAATGATGCCGATGGTTTTCTTTTTACTACGCTTCCTTTTTGTGGTCTTTTCCCTGTTTAGTATACTCTGCATATTATAACATAAGCCTCCTATTTTTTCTATCATTTTTATGTTGCCGGCATGAGCAAAGGCTGTGCCGCATCCTGCCCGGCTTCCTGTCCTGCACTCTGCCTCAATTCCGGATTGTCAAATATATTGCCTACCAGGAAAGCATACTCCTCTGTCGTTCCCAGAGGCATAGGCTCTTTTACTCCGTATAGGTTCGCCGCATCCATTGAAACGGCAAAGAAGCCCACATTTTCCATCCACTCCTTATCCCCAGGACAAAAAGCCATATACTTTCCGTAGCAGATTTCAAAGAGCAAATTGTCCGGATTCCTGAAAACATCACCCTCAAAGAGAACATTTCCCGGAACATCGTGCTTATCACAGCACCTTGTGACTGTTTCCGGCTCTATTTCTATCCATTTAGGGAAATTTTCCTCGTATCTCTCCAAAGCCTCCTCCCAGCCGTATTCCGCTGCCTCGTAGCCGTTCTCCTGGAGATTTCTGTCCTCGATTCCGCATCCCATAGCCATTCTATGATATGCCGGGCGTTCCGGAAACAAGCTCTCTGATCCCAGGATATGAGCCTTTTCCCCTATAACAACGGCGGCGCCTATGATCCAGTCCCCGGTCATTTTTGCCTTGCCTCTGTATAAATCCATATCTTACCGTCCTCCTACCATGCTGCTTCTTTCATGAATTTTTCAATTTCCAGATCGGACATGCCGAACTTTGATAAAATTCCTTTTATGTCCTCCTCTCCGGCGTCAAGGTCTATTCTGTCAAAGTGGTATAAACCCTCCTCCAGTGCCATGTAAAAACAGCTTTTTATAATCTCTTTTTCTTTCTGCGAAAGTAATATCCCTTGATTTTCCATAGCTCAATCCTCAAAAATATAAAAGAAATTTTCCCTCTGCCTAGTGTAACCAAAGCAAAGATTTCCACCGTCCAGAATGAGAGCGATTTCGTCAGAGGACAGACCCGTTTCATTTTTCAGGATCGTATACTCGCCATGATGATAACAAGCCTTTCTCTCATATACCAGGTCAAAATCATCAAAATTGATCGGCTCCCTTTGCTTTGTTTCCATGTTGTATCTGTCCCGGCTGGATGATATGCGATACCGTTCTTTCAGCTCCTCGTATATCTCGTGATTGATTTTGCTCTTTTCCCTTTCATCCTCTTTGAAAGCATAAGAACTGTAAACTCTTCTTTCTACATTGCTCATTTTCCTTTTACCTCCTGGTTTAAAATAATTTTTGTTGCTGAAATTCTTGTATAGTAAGCTGCCTTTCGTAATTCATCCAGACAGTTTCTATCCTGTTACCTCCATATTCGGCATGTGACTTGAATTGCTCTTTATGCCAGCCTTTCAGAATATCATTGTACATGTCCGATTCATAGCCGCTTATCATCACCATTGCCTTAGTTTCAAGAAGCTCCCGGAGGAGCTGTTCATGGTCTGCATCCGTCATTTCATGCCGGTACTGTTTTGCCGTCCTGGTTTTCCAGAGATAGGGAGGATCAATATACATGAAAACATCCGGATAATTGAACCGTTTTATAACCTCCAGAGCCGGCCTGTTATCTATCTGGACGCACCGGAGACGTTCAGCAACCTCCAGTATCTTTCCAGGAAGATTGTACCAATTCCGGAGGGCGTACATACTCTCCCTACCATGCACATCATTTTTTCACCCTACCCGATAGCCGTTTGTCCTGAATCCGTGACCTTGCCAGCATGTAATCAGGAAGTTTGCTGCCCTCAAAAAATCGTCTGTTTCATCATCAGCATAAAAGGCTCTTTCGTATTCAAAACGGCTGTAAGGTATAGCCACCACAATTCCGGCCAGCTTCTCCGGATCATCCCGGATGCAACGGAACAATGTCGGCACATTATTATCCAGGTCATTTATAAGCTCAATAGCACTTGGAGATTTGCTGAAAAATACCGCACCACTTCCGAAATAAGGCTCACAATATGTATGATGTTCTGGTATTCTTTTCACAATCTCCGGTGATATATTCCATTTACTCCCTGGATACTGCAGAACTGTTTTCATCGGCTCCCGATACCTTTCTTTTCAGAAAATCTTTTACCGCCTCACATATCGCCCTGGCTTTCGCTCCTCCTATTCCCCGGATTTCCTGCAACTTCTCCTCCAGTCCGATCAGTTCCGGGACCTGCCTCTCCTCCTGGGATTCCTTTTTCCCGTCAACATACCCAGAATCATATACCTGGTTGAAAAAATCCTGCATCTGGCGGTGATCCATCTTCCGCACTCTGTCATACTGCTTTCTGTTAAAATCTCCTCTTTTCACGTTTTTACCTCCTCCATGATTTCTATGTGAATATCTGCTGTTATTTTTTGCCCCTCTGAATTTACCGTGTGTCGAATCCTCCCTACCGGTTTCTCCTGGTACAGAATAAAACATGCCATTCCCGGAATGTCTGGACTCTCTGGTATCTTCTCCAGAACAACATCCTCATATCTCCAGTCACCGCCTATCACGTCATTCAGAAAGCAAATTATTGATGTATCTATCGCCCTGGAAAGCTGGTCTGCAACCATCCTTACCAGATCGAACACTTCCATACTCTCTGACTGCGTTATAGGCTCATGACAGCCTTTTATTGATGTAGGTGTAATTTCCATGCTTCCCCCTTATAAAATGCCTATTTTCCTTTGTCTGAACCACTCTTTTTCAACATACGTTTCCGTTCCATTTGTCAGGTTATGCAGATGTATGTTGTACCCGTTCTGCGTGTTTTCGGTTCCCTCGTACCGATACTGGTACTCATTTCCCAACTTATCCTTTGCCTTAAACCTCACTCCCTCACATAATGCACCGGTTTTCCCGGTCATATCTTCAATCTGTATCATGATACTCTCCTCCTTACAGGCTATACGGGTACTCTGTAATATCTCCGTATTCCTCCAGTATTTCAGAATCACTCTTACCGACCATATCCAGGATGTACCTAATTTCATCACATCCAGATTTCAGACATTCCCTTACCTTGATTTTTCCGTCCACGGTCAGATTTTCACAATCCGGAGAACATGGAATAGCTTCATCAATACGGCAATCTTTTCCGCAATCGGAGCATTTCCCATTTCCGCAATACAAATTATGTGCCATCCCTTTTCCTCCTAAATGTAATTTGCATATCTGGAGCTGATAGAGGAAACCCACTCTTTATCCAGCCTATCCGGATATGTGCTGTATGCTCTCTGGTAACTATTCCACCACCATCCCCGGCTTTTCAGCGCAATGTGGAGCTGTCTTTTCGGCTTCATAACGAATTTGATATATGCCCTGTCGCCCTCCATGTATGCGGTCAGGTTTTCATCCTCAAAGAAAACCTCTTTCCGGATTTCCTTAATTTCACCGGCAACGGATTTCTGATACAGTTTTGCTATGTTACTGTTTTTCCTCCACTTGTATTCCGGGTACAGTTCCTCATATATCCGGATAAAGGACTGGTTATCGTACATTGCCAATTCTGCCAGGTAGCCTGTCGGATCACATGGATTGTCCGACTTTCTGCAGAACTCTATTGTTTTCAGAAGGCTCTCTGCCTTGTTGTCTTTCCTCTGGCTCTCCTGGACCTGCTCCTCCAGGTCTTTAAACCACTGGTGAAGCTCCGACGTTAATTCTATTATGCGGTCTGATTTATCCAGCTTCCGGGAATTGTATCTTGCCGGACCGGCAACCATAACGCTTACATGCTGCGCCTCATATTTCAGGATTTCACTCCGTTTCTCATACAGCTTATCCAGGAGCTTCTGTTTCTTCTCCTCAGATACCGGCCATGATAAAATTTTTTCTGCACACTCCTTGTAAGAAGCATTAGAGAGATCGCCTCTCTTTCCTCCCATACTGTTATAATTTGCCTGGTGTATCAGGTCAGCGTTCAGCTCTTTTATTACTGCCATGCTTTTTTATTCCTCTCTTTCTCTCTGATATTTTTATCTTTATAGAGGCCACGTTTACGGCGGCTTCCATGCTTTCCCTGTCGGTTCCCCTTATTCCCTGGTGATTCATCACCGCATTTTGTGACATGTCTATCATCATCAGGTTAGAAATATCTGTATTCAGAGGATCACCATCTGCAAAAATAATCATTTTGCCTTTAGGAACCTGGCCGTTGTGTCTTTCCCATTCCAGGACGGATTTTCTCCTCCAAACATTAGGCTCTGCCACCTTTTCATAAACACATTTTGTCCCTCTTTTGTAGTTGTTCCGGACGCTGATCGTTCCTACCGGCTTATGGTTAGTTGGTGGCTGTCCTTTGTAGAACATAGTCGGAGCGCATTTCTTGTAAGCATCTGCGGACATTTTCTTCCCCTTATTCGCCGGGATGCTGCCTTTTTCAAACCTCCCGTTTCTCCCCGTCCTGATCCCGTACCTGTCACCAGCCGCCTTGATTGCGTCCCTGGATAGAGAACAATCAAATTTCCGGTTGAACTCCTCTGCCGTTTCCCTCCAGGTGTGATCCCGGACGTATCTGCGGAGGAACTCTTTTTCTTCATCCGTCCAATTATGAATATCACGCATCGCCTTTATCCTCCAGGAATGACGGGACTTTGAAATCTGCGGAAATAGCGTTCTGTTTCAATCTCTCGGCGTTCAATGCAAGCTGTCCATTTGCTATGATCTGCGTTGATACTCCGCATATCGCATTTGCCCTCTGGATTTCTTTCTCTAACGCCTCTCCTGTCAAATCTTCATCCGAAAGCCGCTCCAGTTCTGCAAAAAGATGATTATTTAGGTCAATCAATTTGTTTTTCACAGGCTTTCACCCCCCCGAACCTCCCGGAGTTCGTGGAAATGATCCAGCAAAAAGAATTTCAGCAACTCCGGATTTTCCGGAGGCAGAATGTCCGGGCCTCTTTGTACCCCGAATAAAACATCCCCGGCAATTATAGAGCCGTGTAAGTCTGAACCATAAAGGAACGATGCCACTGGATTAGAAAGCCTGTTCTTTATCAGGCCGGATTCGTCCACGATCATCACGATTGTATCTTTGAAAAGGTCATACATCCGCTGCGTCTTTACAGTTTCGGTGCAATCTGCTCCTATTTCCCGTTCTTGATCCTCCAGGCTCCAGTTCGGAAGCTCTACAACTAATATTGTATTTTTTGATGTGATTTTCACTGTTTTAACCATACTCATTCCTCCTCATAATCTTCATAGTCAATACCCATAAGCTCACAGATCCCCTCATATTCAGAACCGTTTTCATACATATTCTTGATTGCCTGGCCGTGGACGGTTCCGCTCCATGCGCTGATCTGGCGTTCAATTTCAGCATTAAGCCTTTTGTTTCCTCTGTATGCCATCTTACTTACCCTCCTCTAAAGAAATAGGCTCCTGGTAGTCGTGCCTCATTCTTGCCTCTTTTTCTCCGCTTGTCCGAATCAGGCTCCATCCCGTTTCATATACCGATAAATTGATATAACCATCTTTGGAAAGCGAAACCGATGCCATATCCGGAACATCGTGTTTTTTCAACTCCTCCGTAACCTTGTGCAAAAGCGGATATACCGCCTTGCACAATCCCCTGAAATCATCCTCTGTCATAGAAACCTTTTTGTCTGCCATTCTTGCATCCTCCTTTATTTAATTTTCATATCTCTCTAAGCTGCAATTTACCATTTCATACTGCCATCCAGCGCAATCAAACCTTACATAGTTCCAGTCGGAAGCATTGTAGACCGGTTTCCTGGTGTACTCGTTTGCTTTCCGCATCCGGTGATATTTGTTTGCCTCGTAGGTGTGTACAGTATTGATGATCCGTATCTTTTCCGGAGCAAATCCGAACTCTCTATAAATCAGGTCTTTTGCTTCCTGCTCTGTCAGAACCCGTGTTCCCCAAGCGGTAGCAAGCTCCTCATATCTTTTCTGCTCCATCGTGGTTCCGCCCTCGCAAGGCTTCCATTCAAGTTCTTTGTCAAGCTGCTCTTTTAAAGAATTTATTTCTTTTTCAGAGACTTTCTTCTCTGCATCCAACTTTTTCTCCATATCCTCCAGCTCTTTTTTCAGCTCCTCGATTTTGGAGGCTCTGCCACGAATCAGCCTCTCCACTCCCTTATTTTTCAGGAAGTCTTTACAAAAGGCATTTTTATCTCCGGAAAACTCATAGTAAGCCTCCTCGATCTGTTCGTACTCCTCTGCTGTAGGTTCAAAACCTGTTCTTTCGATAAACTCTGACATCATCATAACCTTATACCTCCTCTATTCTGTCAATGTAGATTGTTTTTTCAGTTCCACCTAGATAAGCAACGTATTCTGTATCTTCATCCTCTGGATCGGAAAAGGAAACATATTCTCTGTTTGCTTCTAAGACCTCATAACCCTTTTCCTCTATATCCTCTACAAGTTCCTCTAATCTTCCGAACCATTCTCCTGTAATTTCATATGTCCCGATCATAATATAACCTCCCGTTTCGTGTGTTCGCTTTCCTTTGGTGTGTTCCATGGCTATACTTTAGCGCACTACGGTGCGTTACGTCAAGCCTATTTTTGCTTTTTTTGAAAAATTTTAAAATAAAAAAAGACGCCCTCCCAGGACGTCAAAAAAATATAAGCCGGAAAACTTATTCTTCCGGCTTTTTCTCAATTATTAACTTATGCCCCATGGCGGCAATTAAATCCTCCAGATCGTCATAATATATATTTTTTTCTTTTGCCACCTCAAAAAAATCTCTCTCGTCAAAACAATCCGGTGATAGCCCATCCTTACGCACCACATGTAACTCATATCCAAAAGCTGTTAGTATGTGAAGCATGGTATTAAACCGTGGGTTCCGATTATTCAGCTTATCCCATAAATTTTGACGGCTCCATCCGACCACTGCCGCCGCCTGTGCCTGTGTCATTCCATGATCTTCTATGTGTTTCACGATAAAATCTACTGCTCTCAAAGAATCGCCTCCCTTTTCCCGTATGCTAACTTATTTTCTGGATCATGTCAATCCGTATAAATCAAATAAAGACAACTGACCCATCGGAAGAACCGGCTCCGGTTCAGGTTTACCCAGAATTTCCTCTATTCGTTTTCGACATTCCCGGAAGCTGTCAAGATAACGATCCGGGTTTTCGTGTTTCCGCATTTCCACCAACCTATCATTCCGGATGGAATCCTCCAGACCGGAAACATACCGGAGGAAAGAGCTTGCGTGTGTCTGTTCGTTTTGCTGCTTTGTAAGCCTGTTTACAGCCTGCAAAATAAACTGGTAATCAGAATCAGCTTTGTATACCTCCAGGCTTTTCTTTGACCTTTCCCGGATTTCCTCAACTCTAGCCATATATTTATTATCTACCTCCGGTGGAGTTTCCAGAAAATACTCCTCCGGATAATCTTCTGGAAGCAACAATGCCTTGCACTGGCTTTTCCAGTAAAAGACATGATTTCTTACCAGATTCATATTGCTGCCATCTTCCCAATTTGGATCAGAGCCTCCATGCACTTGAAGATACTCCCACCGATCAAGGCTTTTTCGTATTTCCGCTCCCAGCTCTTTTGACATCCCAGCATTTTTCGCCTTTTCCTCCATAGTAGCCTCCCAGCCTCCGCAACATCCCTCACATTTATTATCCAGGGAAAAAGCTGTTGAGAATCCCCCGTAAGCCTTACTGCACCCATAATACAATAATTCCCTGTTTTCTATCCGGCCTTTCTTTGATATATTTCTGTTCAGGCATCCGCAATTTTCACAGCTCTTATTTATCATATTTTTCTTTGCCATACAATACCTCCTCCGGAATATCAACCTTTACCCAAATTACCGCCCCTCTGGGATGATTATATCTAACCGGCGTTTTCAACCTCCTGCGCTCCTCCAATTTCCACCCGTAAACCTTTTTGTAGGGAAGCTCCTCCCACTCCCGGTCTTTTATCTGGTGGAATCCCTGGAGACGTTCAAAATCTTTTTTATTCAGCTCCTGGCAGTCTGTCAGGGATGCAATCCCCTTTACTTCCCCGGTTCCGCTCTGGATCAGCCCGATAAGTCCCCTTTTATGCGTCCGGCCTCCCCTGATCTCCAGAGACTTGTACCCGTCAAGTATCATGTTCAGCCACTTCTCTTTCACAATTAAACAGTCAAGTATCATAAGCCCTCCTGCCGAAAAACCAATTTTCTACGCTGGCAGTATTCCTCCCAGGTTTCCTTTCGGTAGCAACCTCCGTAAACATAGCGTTGTTGGAACTCCAACTGTTCAGAATTTGGAATAATTCCTATTCTTTCATTCCGTTCAGCCTGTGCATAAAGATTGATAGCTTTGTACCCTTTCAAAGCCTCCACCCGATCCGCTGCGTCCTGGACATTCTTTGTTACGAGAATATATATAAAAATTCTGTATGGCCTCACTCCATATTTTCCGAGTAAATCCACCGTATTTTTTATCGGCTCTATCTGGCTCTTTTGATCGCAACTAAAGCGTATAAATCTTATCCATTTAAGCCGTGAAAGAATTTCAGCTATCCGGTCGTTTACCAGCCTAGCATCCATCCCCTGATTCAAGTCAATCTGATAACCGCTTCCCGAAAGCTCCTCTAACTGCTCTATTCCATATTCACAAGCCAAAATATTATTATCCATCAGCACGAGCTTATCCGAATCTTGCCTTACAAGGTCTTTCCATGTTCGGTACAGTCTGATTTTCCCCTCTTTCCTGGGAACCACGCACCACCGGCATTTATTAGGACACCCTCTCGTGATATAGCCTATTGCGTAATCGCACTCTGGGTAAAGGCTATAATCTGGAAACATATTATCTATTTCTGCAGGTAGCGTATTATTGACAGGCAAATCCAGATAGCCGGTTCCTCCTCTGATCGCATTATCCGGCAAATATGGATCATTCGGAGTAAAATCGAATACCTTGCTGCTGTAAACCTTGTCATACCTTTTCAACGGATTCCACCACTCCACATGATCCCCTTGCGATTTATGGTATGCGGCAATTTTCATCAATGCGTAATTAGGAAAAGACTTTCCGTGTTTAAATACCTCTTTTTCTGCATCATGCAACCCGATTTTCATTTCTCCTCCTAACATGGGCCTCCCTCTGCCCCGTGAAAAGCTCCTGCCTGGTACATCCAGCGTCCCTTTACATATACATCATCAACAGCAAACTCCCCTGTGACAAGGCTCCTTATTGCCTGGAGATCGCCATGATATACACACGATTCAGCCCCTTTTATGAATGTTTCCAGGTCGCACTTGTTATCCAGGGTAAAGCCTAAAATTGATTCATCTTGTTTTAATAAGTCGAAATCTTCTGGATATAGCTCTTTTATTCCGGCAAACAGTTTCGGGGTAGAGAAGATACACATAGCGCATGAACAGCGGTTCCATCCGGCCCGATAACAAGGGTGAGGATTCACATTATGCCTTTTCAGAACCTCCCAAACATCCTTTTCTGAATAATCAATTACCGGCCTCCACTGATGCACTATCCTGTGCGCTTTCTTTTCTGCGTTTGTCCGGTGAATCTCCATTTCATTATATTTTGATCTCCCGGCAGATTCTCCACGACGTTCTCCGGAAACAACAAGGACTTTTACGTTTTGCCTGGTCTTTTCCAGATTCGATGTTACACTGTCCTGGACCGCCGCTTTCAAGTTTCCGCTGCACCAACGCCCCTGGTGGGTGCTTCCCTTTGCCGGGAACTTACCCCTTTTCCCTCCGATTTCCTCCAGTTTCCCCAGACTGCTTAAATTACTCATAACGGAATCAGCAACCATAATTTTCAGATAAGCACTGCACCACCTACGGCTCAAATCTCCCGTCTTTGCAGGAAATTTCATGCGGTAGCCGTATTGTTTTAACAGCTCCTCCATTTCATCCGCACTTTGTTCTTTTAATTCCTTGCATTTCAGGTAATTGGAAGATAGCTTGCATTGCATAATTTCTCCGGTATCTGGTTCCATCCATTCTACCGGCTCCGATGCTCCAACACGATATAACTCACCGAAAAATCCGTTTATCCTCCAGGATAACCGAAGTGGCACTCCCTCCACTTCCGAAAAAGACTTAACATAATTATGTGTACATCGCCAGTCCATACGGCGGCTCGGATGTCCTCCGTCTATATCGTGATGCCAGAACTCCATTTTTTCCTTTGGCACCCCAAGCTCCAGGAGCTTATAATAACATGCGATACTGTCTTTTCCTCCTGATAGCAAAATTGCAATCAGATCGTACTCCTCCAGCGGCAACAATTCAGGAAGCAAAATATTTTTCATATGTTCCGAATCTTCCCGGCCTTTTAATCTGGGTGTTATCCTGGTACCTGTGCCATAGATCGGATCGTCTGGCTTCCCATATATCACCGGCGTTTCTTTTGTGCAGTCTGAATCCTTTATGTACTCCTCGTTGAATAAACTTAATTGTCCTTTCATTTTCCGCTGAACCTCTTTCCGATGCAATCATCATTCCCGAAATCATAGTCGCATTTCCAGTGGCACGAATCGCATAACATCATTTCACTTCCGCACACCGGACAATATGCTAAAAGACCGTCTTTTCCAGGATTCCATAACATAACAATCTGGTTTTTGCAGTTGTCGCACCACTCCACCACATACCCATCCTCCAGTGATGCAACCATTTTCCGGAGGCGTTTTATCTCACTCCGGTTTTCCCATCTTTCCTTTGTTAGCCTGAAAACTGCCTCCATCTGCTTTTTCAGCTTCTTTTTACACTTCCAGTAAAGAATCTTATACCTCACTTTTATTTATGCCTCCCTTTGCCTAATATAATTTTTTAAAAGCATCTATTATCTGCTCCCTGACTTCCAGGTGTCCCCCAGGATCAGCGGACGTTTTGTAGGTTTCTTCTCCGTTTTGACCGATGTAAACGTCTATCTCCTCAATGCGTTTATTGTCCAGCATCATCCGCATATAGATATGTCTGCCGTATGTATGCTCTGCCAGTTTTACCACCTTATCCCCTCCTAATATTCGTCCGGAAAAAATACCGTTGTCCCCAGGAACTCACTTTTTATATAAATCTTGATTTCGCCATTGTATGTATAGGCTCCGATTGCCGCCCCTGGGTTCTTCCGGTTATGCTCTGCATCCTCCGGATCAACCTCTCCCCAATCTCCCATAATGAACCGCATGTAAGATTTTGTTACAAAGTCCCGAAAGTCCGGGAAGATTTGCATTTCTTCCTGGACTCCCTTGCTACAAGTTATATTTTCTCCGGTTCTTCCCATACCTGCCCGTCCTCCTCTATGCTTTTCTCCAGAATTTCCTTTACCTTGTCGCTGTAATGGTACATATCATCGAATGGATGATATAACAGACCTTTTATGAAATTCGCATCCGGTTTCGTACTCGCCCAATTACCGATTTTCTCACCGTAATACTTCTGTCCGGGCTTTACCATCTGAATATCATCCCCGAACTGAATTACCTTTTCCCCGTTTACATAGACCGCCGCCTCTCCCTGGGTGACACTGTTTCTAATCCGCTTTACCTCAATTTCTAATTTCATCCCTTTACCTCCTCCAGACTTACTTTCCAGTTATTTTCCTCTCCTGTTACGGCGCATCCGTGACGTTTCGCCCACTCCATTACATTCCGGGATGATGTAACTCCCTTTCCATCAAACCTGAGCATATCCAGGAAAAGACCAAAATCCGAACTGCGGTAATCATCGTATGACAGTCCAGCATGTTCAAGATCACTGTCTGACTGTATTTCCCGGTACTCCTTTATCATGGAATTGTAAATTGCTGCTGTCTGCTCTGTATGTTTGAATCTCATAAACTCTTTTCCTCCTCTATACTGAAAATTCAGCTCCACGCAATTTGCCGCATAATCGGAAGCGCCGCTTTCATCCTCTGAACCTGTCTGTATGACCATGTACCCGGTTTTGCGTTTCTGTATCTCTTTATATAGGCTTCCATCTGCTCCGGCGTGTTCTGTCCTCCTCCGACTGCATCAAGGATAATCTGCGCTCCCTCAACCTTAATTGCTTTCAGAGTATCAACCTCAATATCTCTGCCTCCCGGAAAAGGTTGAACCGCTTTCAGTCTGCATAAAGGAAGGTAGCCATCAACCATATTTTTCCCGATATTCCAGATCATGTAACCATAGGGAACCTTGTCAACTAACTCAAATACATGCTCTCCGCTCTTTATTGTCTGCATATTCTCCTCACTCTCTCCGGAGGTCAGCCGCCTCCGGTCGGCGTTGTTATCAATCCAGCAAGCTCTCTTACTCCTATGAAACCAACAATGGTGTCGGATTTTCTTTAAACACAAATCCATGAACAAATTTTGAGTAATACCCTCCAAGCTGGTTCATTTTTTCAGCAACCTTTTTATATTCCTCTCTGGTGAGTGTGCGAACAATCTTTACCACAAAGATCACTTCATTGGTTTTTGTATGCTTAGTTTCTTTGATTTCATACTCCTGCTCGATTTCAGCAACCTCTACCTTTTCATTACTGGTTTTATCTTCCTTTGTGGTGGCCGGCGCTGTTACTTCTGGTTTATTTTTGATTCTGGCAGTTTTGGGAACAACTTTGATGTTTCTCCCGTTATTCTGTGCGCATCCGAAGTAGTAAAAATCAACATGGAAGTAATCAATCATACCGTCGCAATCTTCGTAATTGTAGGACTTTACGAAAGCATCTACATCCTCGATAACCGCCTGTGTGGCTTCATTCAGGCATTTATAAAAATTGCCGTTCTCATTCCATATCCGTTCAAACTCTGCTTTCAATTCGCTGTCATTCCACGATGTAAGTTTGAACAACCAGTTATGATCCATTTTGCTAATTAAGCGGTGCTTATCATCATCTGTAAGCTCCTCGAAAGTCTTATAAATTTCGATAGGGCTTTCTTTTAAATCAACATGGAGTTCCTGGCACATAGAAGCGTATTCTGTACGAACACTGAATTTATATGTGGGGTACTGCTCCTTAACATATGTTCTGACAATCTGTGCGACTTCTTTCAAACTGCGGTTCCAGTCATGGTTGCTGCCTTTCCAGCCGTTTTGTGTATAAAACTCATTTCTAAAGGTATCTGCTGTTTCGGTTGTGGACTCTCCCGTTGACATGTTATGGCGTTTCTTCCAAACCGGAAATAACTGATCGTACTCTTGATTGATTGCTTTCATTATTTCAGGATCGCCGCCAGCGTCCGGATGATTTTTTCTTGCCAACTCTCTAAACTGATTTTTTAAATCCTCAAAGCTCTTTACATTCTTAAAATATTTCATGATATACCTCCCGTTTCGTGTGTTCACTTTCCTTTGGTGTGTTCCATGGCTATACTTTAGCGCACTACAGTGCGTTACGTCAAGCCTATTTTTGCTTTTCTTAAAAAATTTTTTCAATGGGAAAAGGTAACGGCAGAAATAACGTCACCTGGGAAATTCAGAGAATATATTATATATATAAAAAATATCTATTTTGTTTTGTTTATTGTAACGGTGTAGGTCACGTTACGGGTAACGTTATTTTTACCGTTATATAATAAGGAAGAAACTCATTTAAGCCATCATTTAAAATAAGTAGGCGTCCGGAAATATCTAACCAGGGGAAACAGGCTTGCTCCTGGAGTATTTTTTTCTGCTATTTTATGAAAATAACAAAATGATAACGTTATTTGTAACGTTATTTAGTACGTTGTGCATTGATTACATTTTGAAACCTGGGAATTGTGCATGTTGACAGTACAGAAGCGAAATCCGGATTTTGCAAAATCGGCAACCTGCGAGACAGTGCCTAAAATGCCCGTATTTGCGTTTTTTGCCACGGTGGATAATTATATCAAGACAATCATTTTCGCACCGATTTGAAATTTTACCCAAATGGAAGCCAGCCGATTTGTACATTTTTGATATTGCTCTTTTTGAAAACTTTGTTCAACGAATTTTGAGAATATAGAGAATAGAAAGAGGTCTGCCGGTCTGGATGTTATAGCAAATGTTATAACATATGCTATAAAACCAGCACCCGACAAACAACTCTTAGTTCTGTGATATATCTTTCCTTGCTTTGCCATGACCGCATAAGGTCAAAAATGACTTGTTTTTACGTTTCAGTTGATACTACTCTCATACATGCCTAGTCCAGCATTTCATTGAGCGAACAACAAAATAATGCCGTTCCTAATACAGCAGATGAAATAAGAATTACTGCAACCGAAATAGCAATCGTTACAAGTGGTTTTAAAAAACACATGATTCCATTCCTCCCTCTACAACTTATGAGGAAATGTCGGAAGCATCCACCCATCCATAAACAGTAGAACCGCCTCCCGGAACTGCTACAATGTGATATTGATGTACACCGCTCATGTTTACTGCGGTCACTTTTGCACGTCCGGATTTACACCGCTTCCCGTTTGCATTTCCTCCTGAACTGGTATAATGAGTGCTACCTGTGAAATTTACCTCCTCACCTATGGAAATATTTCTACCACCGGTAGCCGTACCATTGTCTGATCTGGTAACGTAGTCCGCATGAACAAAGCCATAAATGCGACCATCTATCCGGATGTAATACCAGGTGGAGCCGTCCTTTGCCTTTACGCTGTCGCATACGTCCACCAGGTTCCCCTTTGAAAGTTTCGGCCAGCTCTTTATATTGTCATACTCGGTACCAGCCCACTTCCGGACGTTCAGATCATCACCGGTGATTTTTCCTACCCACTGTGGAGCCATGCAGAGGCTTCCGGATGTTCCGGTTTTTACCGGTTCTGATTCAGTTTTGCCGCCATTTGATCCGGTTTTATGCGGTTCCGTTCCGGCTTTTGCCGCATAATCAGGAACACCATAGCCCCGGATGTAACGGCCATTTACTTTGATTTCACGATACCCGACTGCATCATCCTTATTGCCCTCGATAACCTTAATCACATTATCGAATACAGAAATAACAATTCCCACATGCTCCGGCCAGCCTGTGCAGTCACCAGCTCCGGTATCATCCCAATCATAGAAAATATAGTCTCCCGGAGACGGGATGTAAGCATCATTCTCCACCCAACGATTCATAGCCTGGAAAGCGGCTATCATCTGTCCGCATCCACACTCCGTAGGAATAATATCTGTAAGTCCTGCGGCGATAGCTGCTGCAGAACCAAAGGTTGCGCACCAGGCATCCGTATACTTGACCTTGTAGCCTCTGGCAAGCGGAGTATGACTGTTATATAAGTCAATGATAAACTTGTGGGAACCGTCAGCCTCTTTCCGTCCGTACCAGCCAACGGCAACGGAAATTATTTTCTGCCGTATCTCTGCTTCGGTAATGTATACCACTGAATCATTTTCTACGCCGGTGAGCATTGCGCATATCTCTTCGCCGTAGGATGCCCGGCGCTTCTTTGCGTTCTCGCTCTGGTCTGCCGGTTTCTCGTACTGCGTCATAAAGGCGTCGGATGCCTCCCGGATAGAGTTTGTGGTTTTCAGGATTGCAAACAAAGCCTTGTAGCCCTGTAATTCCTGATACATGAAAGCAAGCTGCATATCAAAACTCCCGATTGATTCCCCTTTGTACCGGGCGTATTTCAGAAGATTTTCTTTCCTGGTAGAATACGTCCACTGTGCCAGGCCGTAACCTGCGGCATCATGGACAAAATTGGTATAAGCTCCGGAATCAACGGACTCCGTGTAGGAATCATCCGTGTACCCCAGCTTTTTCTCATAACTGTTCTGGAGGTTCCGGGGATTGCCGCCGCTCTCGTCTTTGATATTACCCAACATCCCATAAATGCCGGCAGGAGTAAAACCTTTACTGGTGAAAAAGTCAAATATTTTCTGTTCGTTCATTCTCTGCTCCTTTCCAGATACAGAAAAAGCCCAGGCTTTTACACCTGGGCTCCTCTCCTGATCTTATGAAATTACTCTGCTTTCTCCTCGATTTCCACGGTTGTTTCCGTTTCCACGTTTGCGGAATCCGTCAGCCCCTCTCCGATGATGTAAGCCACGACAGAAGCTCCGGCCATAATCAAAGCCGTTACCTGGGTAGCGGTGCTGTCCGTACCTCCAGTAGCCAGGATCATCATAGAAGTGAACGATGCTACCGCCGTCCAAAACTTCCTGCTTGTCAGTTTCCTTGTCCAGTTAATTCCTTTCATCATGTTACATAGTCCTCCTTAATTTTTTGTATGCCTCAAAAGCCGTTATAGGCTTGTGGAGCCTTTGAAAGTGTTTAGGTGGGTAAATCTCCACCAACGGCGTAAATCGCCTAAATAAGTACAATTCCGGGGCGTGTCAGTATATAGCTTCGATACCCTGTTTTTCCAGGAAATCTTTCTGCTCATGCTTGACTTGCCTTGCATACTCCAGCGCCTTGTGCATATCCCCGTTGCAATGTGCATCCGGGATTCTTGCAACTGCCTCTGCCGTAGCTTCTCCCAGGGCAATAGCCGCCCCGATGCTCTTAACAACAAGAAACTCCTGCATTTCCAGATTAGCTTCTTTCTTTGCCCGTTCCTTTTCCCTCTTTTCCATCCTCCGCTCTAAAAGCCAAAAACAGAAACCGGTGATCCCGGACGGGATGCTCGCTGCGACTACAATCGTTGTAATATCCATACTCTCAACTCCTTTCTCCGGTCATGGTGTGTTCAGCTCCCGGTACATCCGGTTTACTTCCCTGATCCTGCCTTGCAATTCCTCCGGAAGCTCAAAGACTGGCTCCGTACAGTACAGTTTCACAAGTTCCCCGATAATGTCCCTTTGCCCCTCTATTATGTCATTCTGCAGCTCCAGTACGGTTCTGCATGAATCACCTGAATTACTCATAAGCCTCACCTGTGATTTCCTCATACTCCTCTTTGGTTATCCAGGGGTTAGATGCCGGACTTGTTACTGCATTTCTTACTTTCTGTTCGCTCCAGAGCCCCTTGTCATAGTAGCCTTTTACCTTTTGAAAATTCTTACTGTGTTCCATCCCTTACACCTCCAGATCAACATCTGCCATCATAGCGATATATTCCATATTTGCCTGAACATACTCAATGTTTGCTTGCATGATTGCGGTCTGTTCTGCCTGAACACTCGCAAAATCACTTAATTCTGCCCGGACGATTTCCATAACAACTGTGTCATACTGTGCATATTCCTCCTGAAGAACTGCCGCCTCCTCATATTTCCAGAGCTGTACCGGTTGTTCTCCCTGGGTGTCCTCTTTGGTGATCCTCTCAATGTTCCTGCGGAGATACACATATTTTCCGCTGGAAGTCTTGTCAATCACTTCCGGGCGTTCCTCCTGTGATCCCGTTACTGTTTTCCACCTGATTTCCATTTTCCTTTTCCTGCCTCCTTTGCTTATCCTTTTCCTCCTGGTTCTTACGTTTCTGGTTTTTGCTGACAATCTTTTTCAGCTTCTTTATATTGACAATAGGCTTGATACGCTCCTCATACATCCCGTATGTGTCCGTATGTTTCACCCATCCCATAGAGGACAAAAGCGAAGCGGCATCTTTCGGATTGATTTTCTCCTGCTTAGACACCTGCTTCGCTTTTCTGTTCAAACGGATCATGATACCTTTCCTCATGATCGTTCTGTTTCTATGAAATTCAAAGCCCATAAAATCAAGCGGTCTGCCGTATACCATCGTGAGTATCTCACTCTTTCCCCGGTATTTTGTCAGGAGCCGCTCCAGCTTATCTGTTTTACTCCTCACACTCGCCACCTTAATAAATATTTTCCAGCGGTTTTTGTGAGTTTTCATTTTATGCCTAATTCTTGCTTTTACCAGATCGTCCTCCAGAGCTTTCAGCTCCCTCATGGTCTGACACTCTATGGCGTATTCTTCCACTTCGTACTCAAACCGGAATATCTGCCAATTCCCTTTCATAGTGAGATGCAATTCTTCATTCAGGTAGGAGTTTATTGCCTCCCGGACCCTATGCAGCTCTTTCTTGTTTCGACCAAAGCAAGTTATATCATCCATGTACCTACCATCGTATTTCACATTTAGATTTTCCTTGATGTAGTGGTCTAAAGGTTGTAAAAGAAAATTAGCGAACCACTGGCTTGTATAATAGCCGAGCGGTAGTCCCGTATCAATGGCATCAATTATCAGGAATAGCAAATCCAGGACAAAAGCATCCCGGAATTTCTTTTTGAGCCAGGCTTTCAAAATATCATGATCCACGCTTTCAAAGAAATGTCGTATATCCATTTTCAGAACATACTTTGTATTTGCCGGGTCTGTCCTTATCCATTTCTCAATCCGCTTTGCTCCCATGTGCTGGCCTCTGCCTGGTATGGAACCTAAAACATATTGATACATCCCGGTTTCTATTCCAGGCCGTATTGCCTGGACAACAACGTGGTGGATCACCTGCTCATATTTATAGTCGGTTTTACAATTTTCCGGACTTTCTGGTAATTCCTTTCATTGATTTTTACTGCCTCATGATCGGTAGGCGTAAATTCTCCATTCAGGAGCATTTCCTGAACTATCCGGATTTCATTTTCCAGGTTGTCAAGAACGGCTTTCACGTCCGGTCTGCTCCTCTTTCCACGGGAGGGTACCAGGAACGATTTTTCTATACTGTCATGTGACAGCATATCATTCTGGCTGATACGAAAACTTCTCATGTTTTCTCTCTTTCTTATTACCTCATGGTTCCTGGGCATTTCTGCTTACTAAACCATGCCTTTTATCGGTTTCATTTCCACTGGTTAGCGGTATTTCAACCGCCTGCGGTGTAGGAAAACAGTGTCTTTGGTTAATCTTCCGATTCTATAAGAATTAGGCCGCCCCGATGTTCCAGTTGGAATTCGACAGCGCATTGTTCACATTCAACGCCAAAGCGCCCACATGAAGCGCATTGTTGGAGTTGCCGCCGACGAGCGCACGGAACGAGGCAAGGACAGACACCATTTCCCCTAAAAAATTTCAGGAACCGCAACCACGATTCCTGAATAAAATCTACTCTTTTTCTTGCTGAAAGTTATCCGGGGGAGTGTCCCCCGGTCCCCCTATGCGGCTACGCCGCTAAAGGCTGTTCGCAAGAAAGGGCCGCCCCGATGTGCCAGTTGGAAACCGACAGCGCATCGGACACAGTCAACGCCAAAGCGCCCACAGGAAGCGCATAGGCGGAGGAGCCGCCGACGAGCGCATAACAGTCTTTCGCAAACCATAAGCCGTCCGGGTACTGTGTGGTTTCGCTTCCGGATGCAGTCATAGGTACCAGCCCATGTGCTGTCATTTTACAAGCACTGATATATCCTCCAGATGTTCCTCCAGGAGTGACTCCAGTATCTACATACCCGGCTCCTGTGGTATTGTATGGAGCTGTACTCTTTACCAGAATCCGGACGCTGCTATTCGTCACACATCCCTCTATTCTCTCCCATACGTCACCCCACCAGTTTTCAATATGGAACACCTTTACATAGTCCCTGGTCTTGTTTGTTCCGTAGAACTGGCCTTTATTGGATGCCCCACCAGTTGTCAGGTAGTTCGGTGCGCTGGATGTGCCTCCCGTATAATATCCATAACCGAAAGCCTCCTGTGTGTTGGTGGTCTTACCCATCAGGATCAACAACATATTGATAAGGTTTCTCTGGGACCATGACCGGGTACTCCATCCGGAACCGTTTGCCTTTGCATAGGTCAGCTCATTTGAACCGGTCTGGGTGTTCATCGGATTGAGCCCTTTGATTGACCGGACTTTATTTGCCACAAGAGAGCCCTCAAACATAGAAAGATACAGATAGTCCATTTCTGAACCGTCTGCCCTGGTATGAGCGTATGCGTGGTAATCATCATCCAGTTTCACATCACATATGTTGCAATACTCGTACCCGTCTGCCTCCCACATTTTCAGATATACTTTCGGAATCCTGCTCATTGCGTTACCAGCAAAAGAGCTATTCGCCACATCGGAAGCCGTACCGTCTTTCTTCTTTGTGTAATCATCAGGATCAAGCTCATACGCCTCTGTACCGTCATTATTCAGCATGACCGGCTTGTTGTCTTTGACAAACCAGAAATTTGCAAAAGAGCCGTAGTCAAATACTCCTGTGGTGAGATTCACACTTGCTGGAGTAAGGCCAACGGCTCCCTCTGTATATTCTACCTTTGTTTCCGGATCGCTCTCTGATTTTTTCATCCTGAATCCCAGGAGCGTATATGCCCTGGGTGTCACCGAAACTGCCTCGGATGCAGAGGATGTTCTGAGGTTTGTATAAGCATAGGCAACAAAGAAATATTCCGTCAGGTTTGTAAGCCCGTCAATAACAACCTCTCCTCCGGATAAACCGTCAATGATAATGCCGTCCGTTCCACTGGTAGGAGCCGATCCGGCTTTATACACGACTTTAACCAGGGCATCCTCCGTTGCACTCTCAATCTCCAGAGTAACGGCTTCATCGGAGCCTTTTGCACTTGCGATTACCGGAATTTCCGGACGTATTTCTTCCGGAACAAAAGACTGTGTAAAATCGTAGTTATAAACAATCTGATCTGAATAAGGGAAAATACCATAGCAGTATTCAACTCCGTTTGTCAGATTGCCGTCAATGAGCGGTGTGTCTTTGTATTTGTTCTTTTCCTCCACCCTCTCAATGAGAACGCCGTCCGTCCAGTCCTGGGGCGTCCCACCCTCTTTCCTGACAATGACCGTTCCTTGCCATGTTGCCAGTCTTGCACCCTCATAAACAACATCCTCCGGATCAGTCCAGGTAATCTTTGCTGCCTGGTCAAAATTGGTGATACTGACATTTGACGGGTTGGCAAGTTTGATTCCGGAATTTCCCTCTGCTGTACCCTCACACCTGATCGTGCCGTCCTCCTCAACAACAATGGTTTTTCCGTCAGGCTTCACGGTTCCTGCCTTTTCTGTGGTAGCAATCATATTTTCAGGATCAGAGCCTCCGAACTCCTGTTTCATAAGCTCTTTTGTCACCTGTTTTGTCCCGGTTCCGTCACCCATTACCATAGCCATTACTGAACCGTCCGGAATACTCGTCGCCTCCGGGAGCGTACTAATTGGTTTGTTTGCCATTCTCTTATTTTCCTCCTTATCTTTACTTTGTGGCGTAATACCAAAATGCCTCTATCACATCACCGTTTTCAGTTGTCAGGGCGTCTCCGTCCTCTGTGGAAAGCGGTGCATGAATCTTTCCGCTTATGAGCATAACTTCCAGCTCCTCCAGCCTTTTATCCTGTTCTTCCAGCATCAGGATAACTCTTGCCCCTAAATCGCCCTCCATTTTTCCTTTTACGGAATCAAACCAGGCGTTCCAGATGGCTTCCTGCTCTACCTCAAACTCCGATAACCGCTTTACAATGTCGGTCATATCTCCGTAGGCTTTCTTCTGCAGGGACTCAAAATAAACGTCTAAATCGGTGAGATACTGGTTATATGCCGTCAGCATCTTATTTGAAAAGTCCTCATAGTCCGTATTGTACTTGTCAATATAACCGTTGTAGAGGTCATTCAGTTTTGTATAAAAATTCTGGTAGGCACTATCCATTTTCAGGATAAAATCTGCGTAATTATCATTGAATTTCTTTACATATTCGTTGTAAAAAGCATTTAACTGTGTAAAGAAAACGGATGTGTCCAGGTGATCTATCAACTGTGTTACCAGTCCGCATACAGAACTGTCATACCTGGTATCTGTGATGTTGCTCTGCATGATTACGGTCTGATTTGAATTTATCGCAATCGTAGCAAGGCATAATTCGTAATAATCTCCGGATGCCGGCTGGATCAGCTCCGGAGGAACCGGGTTCGCCGCTGGCTCACCCTCTTTTATTACAATCTCGCATAACCTTTGCAGGTAGTTAGCTCTCAAAACTACCCTGTCAATGCGTTTATAGGCCGATGGAGCCTTTGAAACTGTGAGATCGAAGTCGTGTGTGTCTGCTGCGAATCTGCCCTTTACAATGCCAAATCCGGGCCTTACTTTCAGGTTCATTCCCTCAAAAGCCATTACCTGAAAACAATCGCCCGGCAAAGCAAGAACGCCATCGCTTATAATGTTTGAAATAAACATAGCCAGAAAATCAGAGGATTCAGCCCTATCAAATATAGGCATACCCTCATCATCGTAGCCGATTATTTCACTGTCGAAAAAACCGTATCTTAACAATGCTTATACCTCCCTTTTGATTAACTGTTTAACCGTTGATACTTCATCGGTTCCAAAGGTGACGGACAATTCCGTTGCCCCTCCCTCGTAGGTTTCCATTACTTCCGTTATCCGCTTATCGGTGGCAATATTGATCTCTGTGTTGATGTAGGTACAAAAATCTCCCAGGTCAAAATCTTTTTTATAAACCAGATTAGCGTTTGAATCTACTCCACTGTTGATAATTTCCACTTTCCGGTATTCTGCCAGCTTCTCCCGGCCTCTCTGGGTGAGCTGTGATTTATACGTTGCCAGCGGAATCACCTTTCCGTTTCCGTCCTCCTGCTGTAAATCCCTAGCATCCACATACAGCTCTTTCCTCTCCTCTCCAGGTTGCCGGAGGTCAACTATCACTATTACCCGGTCAGCTCCCTCTCCAGCTCCTGCAACATAGGCGTAGTTTCTGTATGAGCTGCTGTTTCTGTTGTAGACCACATTCCGGATGTTATAAAAGGAATTAGAGAAGATCGCCCAACTGTTTACCTCCTGGGTATCTCTCCGGTCTTTTCCTTGCCATACCTCAAAAGCAAGGTCATTCGTCAGATAGTCGTAACGTACCCGGTGGCTGATCTCCTGGGTGTTCCCTATGTCATACAGCTTCTCACTCAAATTTACGCCGGTGGTCTGCATGTTCAGCGTCCCGGAGATTCCGTTTACGCTCCCTAACCTCAAATGCTTTATGATCCGGTCTTTTTCTTCCGGATCAATGGCTGTTCTTGTCACAAGATACCTCATAGACTCCTCTATATTTCCATTCAGAGTGACGGTACTTTCGATTACCCTGTCATATAACAGGATTTCAGCAAAATTTCCTTTCGCATAGACTTCTCTGGCTCCGTTTTCATCCTGGGAATAATTCACTTCATCAATCACCCCCAACTCGTCAGCGTCATTCCGGTATAGATACCTCCCGGAGTTCAGCAAATCGAAATAGGATTTTGCGGTATACAGCTCGAAGCATCCCAACTTTTCATATCTCCGCACCCAGATCAGCGTCCGGAATAAAGGGATGCTTCCGATGGTGTCAAAATTTTCATCCAGTACAATAAGTTTCATAATTACACCCCCAGATACAAGGGCGTATAGTATAGCCTTACGTCCAGATTTGTATAATTTTCGTCAGCATCATACTCCAGGTAATTACTCCCGACTTCCAGCTCGAAAGGTTCTGAAAGCCGGTCAATTCTCTGGTAAATGTTTTCGCCGTTCAGCTCTATCACCTGATGCCGCTTGTTGGTGTCAATCATCAGGACATCCCCTTGCTCCATGTCGATTTTCACCCTGACAAACTGCCCGGATCCTACCAGGGTAATCTTTGGATTTTTCGCCGGACCTCTCTCTGCGATAAACTGTATCTGCAATCCGGTAGGCACATCCCCGTCATTCGGAAGATGCACTTCTTTTGTCAATGTCCTATACCCGGTTATCTGTCCGGGAAGCGTCAGCCCCTTATATGGTTCCGGGACAACAACTTTCTGTTTTACTACCCTCCAGGGGAAAGCTATGTGCTTGCTTATGTCGGCCATGTTCTGTCCGAAATTGTCTATATTCTTCATGAAAGGATCAGGACACATCAGGTCAACAACAATGGAGAGCTGGTTATATACATTGCTTGTCGCAACGAAATTCCAGCCCTCCAGTTCATACTCAATATTTCTTTTTGTTCCGCTGTAATTAACCGTCAGTTTTCCGGCGTATTTGGGATTGAAGAATTTTATTATCCTCTGCCGGTTTGCTTCATTGTTCCGATCATCCCGTAAGGTAGCCTCTATGTGGATGGGACGTTTTTTTATACGTTTCCCATCCACTGTTGAGCCATCCACAAGAGCGTTGTCGGTGGTGCTTATTTCAAGGTCAGAGGATTCCAGACCCGTTATCTTGGTAATGCCAAATTCACGCCTTATTCCGGTTTCAGATTTTCCAAACCTCATTGTCATACCATTACATTCAAGTGTAAGGTCTATAAAATTTGCCACTATTTCACACCCCCTAACAAGTTTCTTGCTGCCTCTCTCTGTGCCTTGCTGGTTTCGCTCGGAGTTGCTACCGGCACATGGTAATTATTCTCCTGCTCTATGTGCTGATCGTAATAGGTATCGCCGCCGCCTGTTGGATATTCCGTATCGGCTGTATGCTGTGCTTTAGATTTGGTTTTTACTGTAATCTTTCCAGTTTCAACCTCAACCGCCGCCTGCATTTTCTGGGCGATTCTCTCCATATCGTCACCCATCTGGTTTTCCAGATCAGGCATTGCATCATCTATCCCGACGCCTATCCCTGGAGGAATCCAGCGTCCCACTTCCCTAGCGAAAACTCGTGACGGGCTATTGATGCCTAGTGCATCTTTCGCTCCCTCGAATAAGCTATTTGCCAGGCTCTTTACTTTGTCAACCAGCCAATTCCACCCGGAAGAAATACCGTTCCAGATTCCGGTTACTATATTGCTGCCTATCGTGACCATCTGGCCGGGAAGTCCGCTTAATCCATTTACGATATTGGTAACAAATCCCTGTGCCGCCGATGTTGCCTTAGAAGCCATGTCGGCGCCAAATTGGATCACCTTTGTTATGGTGTTCTGGAGCCACGTCCAGATTTTCCCCGGAAGCTGTGAAAACCACTCCACTACTTTGTTGACAGTATTCGATGCTGCCGTACTCGCTGTGGATAAAAGGTTAGCTCCCCATTGAGTTACCTTATTGACCGTATCAACTAACCACGTCCAGACTCTCCCCGGTAATTGTGAAAAGAAATTCACAACGGAATTGATCGTATTTGTTACCCAGGTTTCAGCCTCATTCTTTAGGTTGATTCCCCACTGTACTACCCGGTTCACAGTTTCGACTAACCACGTCCATACCTTTCCGGGAAGTGTGGAAAAGAAGTTTACAACGGAATTGATGGTGTTAGTAACCCATGTGTCCGCTGTGTTTTTCAGGTTGATTCCCCACTGTACAGCTTTATTGACCGTCTCGACAAGCCACGTCCAGATTTTTCCGGGAAGCTGTGCGAAAAAGTCAACCACGTTTTGAATGATATTCGGGATTTCTGTTGTTACCCAGGTGTAGAGTTCAACTCCCCACTTAATTACTGTGCCTATGGCGTATCCTAGCCAGTAGGCGATTTTGTTCGGAAGTTCGGAGAAAAAGTCAACCACTCCGGAAATTACGTTGCTTGCTGCCTCTCCGGCAGATGCAAGCATTTCAGATCCCCAGGTTACTATCCGGTTTACTACCCCGGTCAGCCATGTTCCGATTTTCTCCGGAAGTTCAGAGAACCATGTAACAGCCGAATCTATACAGTTGCTAGCCGCATCGGAGACGGCTTCTCGCATCTGGATTCCCCATTCAGCTATCTTTGTAACGGCAGAAACAATACCGTCCCATACTTTCCCCGGAAGCTCGGAGAAAAACTCTCCAGACGCCGTTACGAGATTCACAATAGCCTCTGCAAGATAGGTCTTAACCACATTCAGGGCATTAGAGGCCATGGCTCCTATACTGGAGGCAACGGACGCCCAATTTATATTTTTTACCGCCTGGATCAGTGATCCTCCAGCGGATTTTATACCCTCACCTATGGAGGTTATGATACTCTTACCTGCCTGCAGAAAGTTAAAATGCTGGATTGTAAGAACGATTGCCTCTAGGATTTTAGGGAGGTTCTTTATCAGCTCCGGAATTGCCGAAATAATGCCCTCGACCAGTTTTACGATCAGGTCAACTCCGGCTTTCAGGATTTTTACAAGATTTTTGTCCAGCGCTTTCCAGAAATTCACAATTATGTCTGGAGCTTTCTGAATCAAAATAGGCAATGCCTGAATGATGCCATCGGCTATTGCCATAATTATTTCGATTCCAACATCGACTATGGAATCGAGATTGCTTACAAATGTGTCGAATAAATTCAGGATGCAGTCAACCGCAAGGGGTATCAAAGACGGGACGCTCTCGGCTATTCCCCGTCCTAATTCCAGGACTATATCAATTCCATGCTGCAGAATAGTGGGAAGCGTATCTGCCAATCCCTGGGCTACCGAACCTATGATCTGCACTCCAGCGTCAACAAAATCTGGAGCCCATTCTGACAAGCACTCGAATATATCAGTCACGCAAGTTGCAACGGACTGTACCATTTCCGGTGCGCCGTCTGCTATTCCTTGTGCCATTTTCCCGGCCAATACAATAGCCGTAGTCCAAATATCATCAGCACAACTGAAAAGAGCCGTAACCAGGGAGGTAATCAGGCTTGCCGCCGCTTCACCTATTCCCGTACTGCTCTTTAATGAATCACAAAATGAACTTACAAGTCCGGTTGCCGCATTTATCAGTTCTGGAGCCGCTCCGGCTACCCTCTCAACTATCTGTGCCAAGACGTCACCGAAAGCCGTAACCAGTCCGGTAAGGCCGTCCTCATTAAAAGCGTCCTGGAGTTGCTGAACCATTCCCTGGGCTTCTACCGCTATATCTTTTAATGGTGTCTGGATGTTCTCATAGAAAGAGATACCCAACCCCTCTAATCCTGATTTCAGGATTGTAAGCTGGCCTTGCAGGTTGTCATTCATGGTTTCAGCCATTTGTGCGGCTGCACCGTCACAAGAATAAATAGAGGACTGGAGCTTATCAAAATCTGCATCGGAGGCGTTCACGATTGCCAAAAGTCCCGACATTGCCTCCTGTCCTCCCAGGGCCGCCGCCATCTGTGCGGCTTCCGCTTCCGACAATCCAGAGAATCCCGTCCGGAGATCGCCCATAATTTCATTAAGGGTTTTCATTTTCCCATGATCGTCTGTCAGGGAAATTCCCAGGGCATCCATAGCCGCCTGAACTTCATCCGTAGGCTTTGCCAGCCTTGACATAATGGACCGTAAAGAAGTACCGGCCTGTGATCCTTTGATTCCGGCATTTGCCATTAAGCCAATCGCTGTCGCTGTGTCCTCTGCGGAATATCCCAGGGCACCAGCCACGGGAGCAACGTACTTGAATGTTTCACCTAACAATCCCACATTGGTATTTGCGTTGGCAGATGCCGCCGCCAAAACGTCCGCAAAGTGTGTGGAATCCTGTGCTGACAGTCCAAATGCCGTTAGAGCGTCTGTCACAATGTCAGAAGTCGTTGCCAAATCTTCCCCGGATGCTGCGGCCAGGTTCATAATACCCTCTATGCCGTCCAACATATCCGCTGTTTTCCAGCCGGCCATTGCCATATATTCAAAAGCGTTAGCTGATTCTGTGGCACTGAATTTCGTAGAGGCTCCCATCTGTTTAGCCTTGTTTGTTAGGGCTTCCAGATCGCTTCCTGTGGCTCCAGAAATAGCCTCTACCTTTGACATAGCACTCTCAAAGTCGGAGCCTACCTTGATAGCCGCCGTCCCTAAAGTCCCGATTGTGGTAGCCGCTCCGGTAAGAATTGTCATAGTGGCTTTCAAGCCTTTTTCAGCCATACTCCCGATGGAGCTTATGCCGTCCTGAAATCCGCTTGCGTCTATGGCGGTATCAAATTTTAATGTGCCATCATTAGCCAATGTCCTCACCTCACTTTCGGGGCTAAAATCATCGGCTCATAATGGCACTACTTGATTTGCTTTCCGTCTTTTATTTTTATTTCAAAAAAGGTGTGACAGCTTCTCCCCTTGCATGGGACCATCACACCTGAACAATTTGCATTTTCGCCGTAAAAAATCGGCATCTGGTAATCACAATCCGGGCATTTTACCCGGTTCAATTCTTCTTTTTCTGTTATTTTCTCAATCTGTACCGCCTCCGTTCTAAAGAATACCTGTCAGATCGCCGCCGTTCATCAAAGCATCCTCAATAGCCTGTTGTTTCTCCTCCTCGTCTTTCGGTAACGGGAGATCATGGATCAGCTTCATTTTCCGGTAGAAAGCCTTTTGTTCTTTTGGCATATCTTCTTTCAGGTCAATGCTGCGGTACTCCATGATTTTCACAAATTCATTGCTATTCGTAAGGGAATTAAACATTGCCCGGAACTCCCACCAGTGAAGATACTTTACCCTCTGGAGGTTGATTTTGTACTGTGACATGAAAGCGGCGAATATATAATCATCGTCATAGTCAAACGAATATATCCGGGTTTTCCCTCTCTTGGCAGCAATAGCCTTTTTCTGTGGGTTATCCTCTTTGCCGCATTTGTAAAACCACATAAGGGCGTTTGCCGCCTCCTCGTAGTTCCTGGGTATTCTGTCAAGATAGCACAACTTAAATGATCTCCGGAGTTTCTCTTTCAGCTCCAGGCTATCATCCTGCCATAGAAGCTCAAACAATATAAAAATCCGGAAGTTAGTTCGGATTCTAAACTCCTCGCCGTCCACCATGACAGACTCCGGAAGTTCATCTACCAGGAGATTCATTTCTTATGTTTCTTCCCACCATTACCGTTAATTGCGGCATAATTTCTCTGGTAATTCCTGGAGCCCTGTTTCTGCTGCTGTTTATCTGCCTGGCGTCTTTCTGCTCTGTTCGGGGTGTACTTGTCAAGAATGCCGTCAAATTCCACATTGGACTCCTCAGCTTGCTTTGCTACAATTCCGAAAGCCTCCATGTGATCCTTGATGTTGTTTTTACCCTTGAAGATTTTCTCTGCGGTTCCGTCCCCAAAAAGGGCATTGAAGAAATCATTCACAACACCACACTGGTACCTGATAGAATCAGCCGTGTTTTTTCCGGCATACTGTCCTTTGTCCTGGATTCTATCGACAACTCTCTTGTTCTCTTTCTCGTATACCTCCAGTACATCCGCATCAAATAAATCTAACTCTAATTCTACGCCTAAAATGTTCATATCCTACCTCCTATGGTTGATTATTGTTTACAGTTCAAAGAGAAAGGCACCTTTACTCGGTGCCTCCCTCCTGCTCCTCCTCGGCTTCATCGTCTGCCGGTGTGAATGTCCTGGTTTTTGTGTTGAATGTTCCAGGAACAAAGTCACCTACTGCGTTCAGGTTTCCGGAAACGGAAATGTCATTTTCTCCGCTGATCTCGGAAACTTCCGTAGAAACAATGAATTTTCTTGCGGCAAATTCATTCGGTTTACCCTCTGCCGGCTCCCAGAGTTCTACTCTTACATACTCAAACTCTGCGTCGGAACCGGTGTAGTGGTTTCTCCCTACATTGTAGAGGGCAATTACCGCCTCCTGCTCCTTAATCAGATCGGATTCAAACGGGAATACCGTTTCATACCCTACCACGGAAGAGGAGCTTGCTTTTTCATTGACGTATTTCTTTTTATCCGTCTGCGCTCCCGGTTCTTCATCCAGCGTTTTAAAGCCGGTTCCCATAAGGACAAACTCCGGAGCATCCTCTGTCGCCACGTTCAGGTAATCTGCGAACTGGTGACGTTTTACTACGTCTCTTTTTGCGTTTCCTGCCATGTTGTGTCTGCCTCCTTAAAATATTCTAATCGTAACTGTATCTGGTACCTGGCACTTGTCTTTGATTCTCCGAACAAATAACCAGATGATACCACATATATTCCCGTTGCTTCCTTTCCCTCCGGAAGCTCCGGAAGATTCCCGGAAAAGTTCTGGGCCTCCACCCAATCCGAAAACCTTTCATAAAAAGCGCTGTTTTCGATGTTCTGCAGTCGCTCCTGGCTGTAATATTCCCTGGAGCCAAAAGCAAAGAGATACTGCCGGACGGTATCACCGTTGACGTATCTCTTTATAATCGGATCACAGGGTAATACCTCAATGGAATACTCCACCGGTTTCTCGCCCATGAAATCCACTCGCAAACATCCATCTTTCAGCATATCGCACTGGAGAAAATACTTCTCCAGCCCCTCAATGATAGATTTTGCCATGCTCGCCTCCTCACATCAGTTTTTTTGCACCGTTCAGTATGTCCGTTTTATGCGCTACTTTCATACGCTCGAACCATTTAGCCCCTCTATTTGAATCGTAGGGACGGCTCTCTGCCGTATCATAATATTGTTTTGCCGCATATGGAGCTATGTACTGAACCAGTCCACTTCCTATCACCGTACCCAATTTCCCGGATCGGTCAAGCATACCTGTCTGAAATGGAATCAATGCACTACAATACCTCAATACCTCACTGTCAACAAATTTCTGCGCTCGTGAGAAGTTGGCTGTTCTTTTCGGTGCAAAATTGCGATTCCAGGTCAATTCCGCTTTTACCTTTCCGGATTTTGTGGTGGTCTGGATGATCTGCCCTCTGGGTGTTTTTATCTCTATTGCCATTACTCACCGCCTATCCTCCAGTGTTTCATGGCATCTGAACAACGATCACGGTTATCTGTAAAGTTTCTAATCAGGATCACATCCGGATATTTTTCTTTCAGCTCCGTTTCCGTTGCTGTCTCCAGGTCTGAAAGTCCGTTGACAATAAATGCTCCAGGCTGCAAAGTCCAGTAACCGGGATAGGTTTCATCATCCATAACCTCATATGACCGCTGATCTGCATATTCCTTGCCCTCCATATCCGCATCTATCGGAATACGGATAGTGCAAGGATCGCTCTTTGTCAGCTCTTTATCTCCGGATGATGTATCTTTCTTTAGATGCAGACTAACGCCATGAATCCGGGAAGCAACAAGTTTCTCCGTCCTTTCCTCCCGGATATAGCGTTTATTGAAAATTGTAATGTCAGCATTAACAATCATATTTGCTGGACCTCCCTCTGTATAGCAAGCCGGTATCTGATAGAAAAATCTTTGCTTTCTGGTACATTCCGGTTTCCTGGGAACCTGCCCCGGCATCCTCGTATGTGACCGAATAGCCGTCAATATTTTCCGACTTTGCACCTGGCGTCTTTTTGTCCTCCTGGAAAATGAACTCTGCTACTGCACAAATAGCCTTTTTCACTTCATCCGGAACTTTCGGGAGCCTCTTTACCCGACCAAAGGTGATCCGGTTTACAAAAGCCTCTGCCTGCATCTCATATCCTGGAAAAGACTTCTCCGGTATCTTTTTGCCGAAAAAGCACTTCTCATAATACTTGTAGTCCACGTATGGACTTTTTACAGCCTTGTGGGACATTTTAAATCACTCCCCTCATTATTTCTCTACCTGGATATTTTTCATGCCTTATTGCCTGCGTCAGAAGCCTTTTCAGCCGCTTCCGTTTTCTTAGTCCCGGATGCCTTTGCTGTTTTCTCTGCCTCTTTCAGCTTACCCTCCAGCTCCTCGATCTTCTTATCTGCCTTTTCAGCATAAGCCGAAGCCTCCTCCAGCTTGCCTTTCAGATCAGCGTTTTCAGCTTTCAGAGACTCGTTTTCATCCCTGGTGGAATTGAATAAATCAACTCTGGCTGTAGCCGCCTCCTCTGCCTCTTTCAGCTTTTCCTCCAGGTCAGATTTTTCTTTCCGCATAGCGTCAAGCTGCTCTTTCAGGGATTCATTTTCTTTCTTGGGGTCTGTCGGCGTATAGAGTACATTTCCTTTCATATCGCTGATCTTATATCCTAAAATCTCATACTCTTTTCTTTTTTCGTCCGGGATTCTAACCACCCGGTTTCCTTTTGCTGCCTTTAACATATTGCATCCTCCTGTTATAAAGCCAGGACTGAATCATCAGCCCCGGCTCACTCATGGTTTACTGGTTTTCTTTGCCGGAATCATCCGTATTATCCGTATCATCTTTACCGGAATCATCCGTAATAGGAGACACGTTGAAAGCAATCGCATCAACCTTGTTAGGAAGCAAGAAAACATCCTCGAAAGACTCCTCGAAGTAGTCCCACTTACCCTCGGAACCTGCAGACGGCGGATCAAGCTGTGCAAATTCGTAATGAATCGGGGTAATGACTGCCAGAGGATGAACCAGGCACATGTTGATCTGCTGTGCAGATTCATCAATAGCCCAACCCTCCGTAAAGTCATAGACTGTTTTCATCATGTCAGAGGGAACGCTGTCCGGAATCCGTACTTCATCAATGGACGTGATCGCCCTCTTGATTGCCTCGGACCGTTTGCTCACATCCATGGTCTTTACAATCTGCTTTGCGTTGTTGATAAGCGTCCTGGTTTCAGGAGTGACGTACAAGATACGTCCGGCTCTCGGCACTCTCTTATTATCCATGTAGGTCATGAACTTATCGAATACCTCCAGGACGTTTTCAGTAGTCAAAACGGTTGTGTCTGCTGTCTTACCGAATCCGGTATAATCAGCAAAGAGCTTGGAAATCAGGTATGCGTTCATTTCCGGGAATTTCTGCTCCTCATTGAATACCCTGGTGATATTCGCAATGCTCGCCACCTTGTTGGTTTCCTGAATGTCACGGGGATGTACCAGTGTTCCCCATGTTCTGTGATTTGTCACCGCAAGAGGCGTCCAGGAATTTGTATAGTTACGTTTCTTGGTTCCGATGGTGTCCCTGTCACCGTCAACACGCCCGGTTGTCTTGATCGTGGGAATTTCAATCACGTTGGAATTTACCCATCTGTACCGGCCATTGTTCGGAGTGGCAAACAAATCACCGAAATAGAGGACATACGGGAACTCCTGCTCCAATGCGCTCTGATACTCTGTTGCGTAATTCAATTTTGCTGCTGCCATTTAGACATTCCTCCTTATTCTTTGTTTTCCGGCTCTCTCAATCTCTGGAAGCCGAAATTAAAAATGTTTTTGTCGGTTCCTGCACCGGCATTTCCTCCGTTGGCTCCGGTGGCAAACTGCGGAAGTGGTTTCTGGTTCCCTCCGGTTCCAGCTCCAGCACCGCCTCCCTGATCCGTTTCATCAGGCTTGTTTTCCTCCTCCAGAACAAAGGCACCCTTATAGTCCTCATTCTCCATAAGCGATTTCATGTAGTCAGAAGCTCCCTGGAAAACACCGTCCTCCAGCTTGAACGCCTTTTTATCAAACTCCATCCGGATTCCTGCCTGTGCCGCTTTGGAAGTAAACTTATATCCAGAGAAAAACATATCCGTCTGGTGCGCTCTCTCCTGGGATTCCAATTTCTGATTGAGCGCCGCTGTGTCGGTCTTGTATTTCTCCTCCCATTCCTTGGCTGACTTCTTGATGCCGTCAATATCCATATCCTTATAGGACTGGATTTCTTTATTCGCATCGGAAAGCTGCGTCTTTACCCCGGCAAGCTCTGTTTCCTTAGCATCGAATTTATCTTTCGATACATAGCCGCCATCTTTCAGGTTTACAAGGTTCAGGTTTTTATCTGCCTGAATCCTCTTGATAAGCTCCTCCGCTGTGATCGCTTCCGGCTGTCCGTCTACTTCCTTGAAAAGTTTCTTTAAATACTCGTACATGTCTGTACCTCCTTATTCGCTGATTTTGTTTATGTTCCGGTTCACTCCGGCTCTGCTATCATGGGATATATCCGCCCATGAACGGAAATTTGAGTAGTTTATATGCCATTCCTCCAGGGCAATAAAAACGGGCATCCTCCAGAATGGAAAGACACCCGGTTTTCACCGTGCCGTATTCTGTTTTTACTTGCCTCCTGACTGCGTTATAGGCTCATGACAGCCTTTTTCGTTTGCCAGTGGTAATTTGTAGCTTGAAACTCTGTTTTGCCTTAAATCGGCTTATCATTTAACCCATGACTGGGAGATATTCGGACCACCTCCTCCCTATACCTGATTTCCTGTCTTGATGATCTGCAATACTGTTCTCACGTTTTCCTCCTCCTAGCTTGATTTTTTATTAGCCCAGACAGCCTTTTGACTGACAGACTTATTGAAATTCACGATTTTGCCGTTATCATCCTTTACGGCGTGTACTTGTGTCCTGGCAGAATCAACCGCCCTGTTTGTCTGCTTGCAGAAATCTTTCATTTCTGCCTCTATCCTTTTCAGATTCACGCTTTCGGTTTTGAACTCCTCCCGGAGAGCGTTTTCTGTCTTTTCATCAGGAGCCGCCTTAATTCCAGAATCATACCCGGCTAACAGGCTCTTAGATTCTCTGATCTGCCTTTCGTATGCCCGTTGTATCTGGGTACATTCATACTCTGATAATGTCTGGATGTTCCCGGAAGCGTCTTTGTACTGGTGCGTTTTCTTTGCATATCCCTCCAAAACTTCCCGGCTGTATGCCGGTTTTGAAAGTCCCAGGAAAAACATGTGAAAATTATGTCTGCAATTCCATCCGCAAAGACCTCCACCCTCTCCATAGCCCGTTGCTTCCCTGAACTGCCGGTATCTCTTATCCTTTCCGGAAATACAAAAGACCTGGCCTTGCCAGCTCTCATGATTGTTATAACCGGCTCCGGTATTCCTGGCTCCCAGGTGTGCGGTGGTTTCAAAATAATCACAGCCCATTTCATCAGCGTACATTTCAGTGAGCTTCCCGGCTGTCTGATTTACTCCGGTCAGAAGTGATCTCCGGACTGCCACATCCAGCTTAGAGGAATAACCTTTCTGGTAGAGAACCTTTCCACCGTCAATCGCCGCTGCCTTTACCGCCTGTTTTATTGCCTCCTGGTATGAAAAGGCTCCGGATGTTACCTGCATGTATGCAAGATTTGTATATTGCAGATACAAATTCTGGGAAGCTACCGCCGTTGTCAATGTCAGGTTGTTTATGTTCCCCTGTGTTTTCTCAATAGCCGCCGCCAATGTCTGCATCATGGCCGGGGATTGTTTCAGGCTTATAGGTGTAAGACCTGCTGCAGAACAAATATCCCCCTCGTATTTCAGAGAGATAACCCCGGATTCGTTGAAAAGCTCGCTTATGTAGCTGTCGGAGAACTTTGTCACGCTTGCTACCTCCTGGATGATCTCCTCCAGGAGCTTTCCGGATTCCTGGACCTGTTTCAACTGCCACCATGCAGAATCCGTTATTTTGCCGGTTTTGACAATCCTCCGGGAAATATCCCGGATAATGGACTCATTCAATGCGTCATAAAGTCCCAGGACATCATCACAGCAAGCCTCCAGATATTCAGGTGTCAGCATGTGGCATTACCTCCTATTCTTCCGGAGGAAATGGAGTGCTGCCTTTTGGAGCCTCTGGGATATATTTCTTTGCCTCCTCCTCTGAACAACCAAAATACCAGGCATAAAACATTTCCAGCTTATATTTTCCTGCAATAACCATAGCCCACCGCCTTTGAAATTCCTTGTCGGTGTCCTCCAGAACTCCATCCCCCCAGGTTGCGCTCTTTTCTGCAACTCCGGGCGGTGCCAGGTTGTAAAGGGTACATATCACATCCAGAACGTAAATAAGATGCTCAAAGCCTGTGTCCCAGGATTCTTGCATCTTTGAAACAACTGTGAATGACCTCTGCTTTGACGTCCGGATTTCCTCCGCCGTCTTTTCTATCTGCTGCGGATCGGATATTGTCCCATAGGAAAGCCCACAAAGAAACTCTATCCTCTGGAAATATTTATTCAGTCCAGCAAACAAGCTGTTGTCCCGGATTTCCGGGGCGTACTCTTTTATGAATGATCCAGACTCTTTCCCGTTGAAATCAAATGCCCGGTACAGCCTCTCTCTCCCCTCCGGGAGAATAGGTTTTCCTTTCTTGTCAGAATCAAACAACTCCTCGGAGGCGTGTATTGCCGCTTCCGTAGCTTCATACTCCCAAAGTATACGGGAAAATTGCCTGTCTGCCTGTTCAATAACATCAACCGCCCTGGAAAATACGGAAGCTCCCAGGGGTGATTTTAAGTCTACATTGTTTGCCCTGGGAACTCTGATATAAATAAAAAGCGGTTTTTCAATGTTATTGATAACAACCGGCTCCTCTGATAACTCTGCCCAATCCTCAACCTCTGCCAGCGGAACCGGCGTCATAAATGGATAGCTTGCAACTATCGGATCATCCCCGAACTGCTCCAGGTACAGCCTCTCCGACCTGAAAGCCGTATTTGTTATTGTGTAGTCAGTGCCTACCAGGTTGTGGGATTCCATACGGGTGTATATATAATCTCCCTGGAGCCTACTGTCTACAAATACTCCTCCGGTGATCTCTTTGTTGGTATCGTATGCAGTAGGATAAAACCTGTCAGCCTCGGTAAAATCAATCTTGATTGTGTCCCCGGACCGATACGGTTTCATGCAGATAGCCCCCATTGCACAGTAAAGCTCTACATAAGTCGGGAGATTCTGGAGGAATCCGGAAACAATCTTGTTTATGAAATCAGCCCTTGCACTTCCGGTAATCTCAATTTTAAACTCCGTCAGGATCAGCCTTGCAAGCTCCTCTGAAATTGCCGATGGAAGATTCAGCGGTATTACATTCGCTTTTCCTCCCCTCCAGGGCGGTTCATTTTTATACATCTGGTTCCACAGCTCTATTGCGTTTTCCATCGTGCCAGAGGTGGCAATGGAAACATTGAGCTGTTTTTCAATATTCTTTTTTGGTGTCAGGCTGCTCCATGCCTTTTTAAAAAAATCTGTCAGTGCCATTTCTTTTATCGCCTCCTAACTGGCTTTCTTCTTGATGAATTTCTTCCAGTCACGTTCATACGAATACTCGAACGCATCCAGAGAATCAATATCGCTGGTGCCATCATCCAGACGCTCCAGCTTCATGTTCTTAGGATTCCATACCGCCATACTGATAGCCTCTGTGAGTGTCTGGCAGTCCTCGGTATAGAAAAATCTTTCCTGTGCCGTCAATGCGGTTACAGTGAAAATACGGTCTGTGATTACATCCTTGATAGCGTTCTTGATCTTAATATCTCCCATGTCATTTCTGACCAGTGCTTTTTCAAGCCCCCTCATAAGAACCTGCTCGGCAGAATCACAGTAAACATGTGTTACATACCCGTAGGTCTTGATGATCCGTTTAATGAATTTTACAAACATGTCTGCCAAATCCTCCGGATCGGTTCCCTCTGCATCATGCCATTCAGAGGAAAGAGCAATCAACTTCTCATATCCCAGGGTGGGAGCGGATGCAACAAAGGCGTGTCCGGAGCCATTCCCTCCAAAGTCCACGCCAACATTTATTTCTATCAATTCACCACGTTTATTAAGCTCCTGAACTGCCTTTACGGGTATCAGGTATAGATTGTCGCTTGCCGCTATGGAAGTAGCCAATCTGGTGTAAATAAGACCGTCAGCAATACTTCTCTTTCCCTCAATGTCCCGGATATACCAGATACTCCCCGGATCATACTGACTGATAATCTCCGCAAGCCTCTGTTTGCTTATGTTGATATTCTCGAAGATATTAAAATGCTGGTAGTTATACCCTCCCAGGAGTTCCCCGGCTTCCGCTTTCTTTGCGTATACATCCAGGTAGTCTTTATATATCGGTGCTTTAGGATGCTCCGGGTTCAAATCCCAGAATATCTTACGGCGTTTTGCTGCAAGCTGGCGGTTGAACGCCTCTTTTATGGTGTTGTCATGATGCAGATTGATCTCTGTCGCAATCCACATACCGTAGGAATTACCACGGATTTTTTTATAGCTGTCAGAGGATTTACCCCCGGCAAAAATGACTATCTTCTCTTTGTACCCGGTGTCCGGGCCTTTTATCCGGAGACAATCATTGTCTTTATATTTACTCCATCGGCATTGACCTCTGAAAATGTACTCCAGGCCGAAGCCGTTTGCATCGCCTATATTCAGCTTTGCATTTGCCATTGTGGAACCGGTGGCTAGGTGGATTTTATCGGGGCAGGTTTTCAGCTCATGGGCGAAAGCGTATACGTTATCAATGGTCTTTCCTGATCGGACGGCTCCCTCCAGGATATTGTATGTGTTGAACTGACAGGCATAAATATAAGCTCTATGTTTCGGGCCGAAATTAAACGGTATTGTCTTTTTCTTCCGGATTGCCATATATGCTATCGTCCGTTTCGGACGTGTCCTCTATTTCTTGATTTATGCCTTTCTCTTTGTCCTTTTCATACTTGAACTGCCGTTCTTTCAGGTTCGTTTCCGGATTGTAACCGGCTGTGTCCCGGAGGAACTCTGCCGCTCTTACATCCCCGGTCTGGAGGGCTTTTTGGAAAACCCGTACCAGTAACGCCATCTGGTTAGTCATGTCCTCCTCTGAAAAGCCCAGCGTTTCCAGATTCTTGACCGCATTTTCGCCAACTACCGGCATATTCAGAAGCAACTTTGCGGCTTGTTGCATCTGCCGTTTTTTCCGTCTGGCTTCCCCGGATGCCTTACCGCCTTTCCGTCCTGCCTCTCTCGGTTCCCTCTCGCTTCCGAATTTTTTCAGGTTTCCCTCATTTGCCATCTCACCACCTACCATTTTGTTACGAAAAAAGGCACCGTCCCGTGTGTGCGTGGGATGATGCCTTTTGCTTTCGCCTTATTTTTCGGAATCAGGATTCAGGAAGCGTACAACTCGTGCAGGACGGCTACCCCTCCGTCAATGCACTCCTGGATGTTTTTGCCTATGCTGCGGTAGAAATCCGGATGAACCATGCACTCATAAGCCCGTGTGAGCGTGCTGCTCTGCTCCTGGGTGATTCCTAACCGGAAGCCCTTTGCTATCCGCAATGCCTCTTTGTACTGCCCCTGTGCTACCATTTTCCGCACCTGCTCTGTTTTCTTCACCATGCTGGTTCCTCCTCTCCGCCTCAATAGGCATATCTAAAATTTCCAGTGCTTCCCATGCTGTCCTTTATTCCCTCCATGTCGAAAAAGGAAAGCTGTTTGTACTGCAACTCTGCCTCCTCCTCTCTCATGAAGTCCTCTTTTGTCTTTCCTGCCCTCTTTCCCTCCAGGGTGTGACAGTCATAGACGTATTTCGGGATTTTATCCCCGTCAAGCCGCTGGAACTCTGCCAGGTTGATCGCCTTATCCAACCCTTTCTCCAGATTCAGCAACTCTCCCGGCTCAAAGTAATTATTGATACCGGGTAACTTATTCTTATCATCCATCAGCTCATTTGCGAAGAAATCCGAATCCCGGCTCTTTGCATGATACAAGAGGATGGTGATTGCCTTGGATATGAAAATCTTTGTCCGCTGCTCCCCTTTCTTCCCTTTGTTCACTTCATTGCTCGCCCAATATAAAGCAAGGATTTCCTGGGTACATTCTCCGTAACAATCCTCTGCGGAGATTACCAGCGTTCTTTTCCAAAGGTAATGCTCGTATTTGTCGAACAATTCATTTGCGGCGTACCCGGCTGCTCTCACATCACACCGCCTTATTGCTTTCTGGTATAAGCTGGACATGGTAAAAAGAGAATGTCCGCTCTTTGTGATTAACTGGTTATATGCCATTGTTTCATTCCTCCTACAAAATGATTTTAAGCTCGGTTCCCCTTAACTTGAGCTTAACTTTAGCAGTTTTTCACATGATTTCAAGGCGAAAACAACCGATTTTTCGTCAAGTTTACCTTTTCAGCATATTGTACATTTTCAATACTTTCCGGAAACTTATCTTTTGACATTTATACGGCTCTGGTTCGTCCTGAAATTGTGATCGTAATATTTCCCCCACTTGTTTTTCATGTACTCCACTGTCTGATTCAATGCCCGTAGGTTCTTATTCTCGTTATTTCCTCCGGCGTTCTTATCGTACTGATTCTGCATACCGAAATAATCAGGTATGATAATGATCCGATTCTGGAGAAGCTCCTGCAGAACAAAGTCGGTGTCCTCTTTAATGTAGGTCATATTATCGAACCGGCTTTTCAGATGCTCTTTATTGAACCAGCAAATTCCTCCGGTGATTCCCTTAAACAGAAACTCGGCATTGAATTTCCGGACGTCCCCGGTCATGGTGCATGAAGCAAATCCCAGGCGTAAATCCTCCAGGATTTGTGCAACCCTCTCAAACTCCATATCTATGGTGTCTTTGTCGGTGATTTCAACCTTATTGTTTTTGCCCTTGTATATCATCATGGAAATATCATCGTCACACTGGATAACAATATCCTCCGGGGTATTGTCGATGATCCACTGTCTGACCTTTGCCAGACTGTTTATTTCTTCATCCGGGCCGGTCAGTATCTTTGTTATCCCGGCTGCCCGGTACGCCTCCTCCTCCGATTCCCTCACAACGTAGGTACAATCATTCAGGATGTTCCAGGTCATGATCCGGTCATACCGCTTATAGGACGGAACGTAAATTCCTATGGTTTTACAATCCTGACTCATGATACCACACCGCCCTTGCTTTAATTTTCTTTTTGTCATTGATCTTGACCTTTGCCCCGTCAATACCTAACCTCCGGGAAAGCTCGTTAAAATCCATTTCATTCTTGCAGACGATCATCACATAATTGTACTTCTCATAGTTGAGAAGCTCCATTTCCTTAATCTTCCGCTCTCCTGGGCTTCCCTCCTGCAAGTCAAGACCTAAATCCATATTCAGATCAGCCGTCCAGTCGGCCAGCAAATCCATATCCCACTCCCCGGCGTGGGTATTGTCTTTGATATTGATTGCCCGTAACTCTGCCTCGGTATATCCTATCAGGCGTTTGCAGGTGACTTCCTGATCCGGATTTATTTCATTCAGAATCGCTTGCCGCATGTTCCCGGCAATTACGTTGTCCTGTTCATCAATCAGGAAGATACCGAAATCCCCGAACTGCTCCAGGGACCTTTTCAGCTCCTCCCGTTTCTTCTTTCCAATCTTCCGGGGATTGCCAAATCCGGTCTTAATGTCACCTACCCTCATGGTGAGAACCTCTATTCTCTTTTCCGGTAAATCTTCCGGTAAACTCTTTTCTGCTGCTTCGCTCATTCTCTCACATCCTCTCTGGTTTCAGCGTAAAATAAAAGAGCCATGCTCTCTGCATAGCCCTTTCTTGGGGGTATTCCTTTTTGTAGGAGTAGCTGTACATCATGCCTGGCCGCTCTTTTATCCAGAGAGGAGAAGCGTTTGCCTCTCCTCCCGTGAGGGGATATTGAGCATAGCGTAATCTGTTTACCGGGTCAGATTACAACAGCCAGCAAGTGGTACTTGCCGCTTACACTATATCATCGGGGAAAATGTAATGTCAACGTAAAAAAAACGAAAATCATATGCCTGTGGCTTCGTTATAGCCTTATGTAGCCTTTCCCCGGTTACTCCCTAAGTATTCTTGTCAAAACTCCATCTAAGCCGAAAATAAGGGCTGTCAAGTCCTCCCTGGCTGCTTTGGCGTCATTCTGGATCGTGCGTATGTCCTCCCCCTCCAGTTCCGCTATCTCTTTTGTATTCATCCTCTTTTCAGAAAGATATAACCGCTCAATTACCCGGTACTGTCTCTGCTTCACTTCCGATGCGGAGCTTTCGCAGGTTTTCCGGTAAACCTCCAGCATGGTATCTACATGTGTCATTACCATGCTCACCGTCACCACGCTTCTTTTCAGTCTGTGGAGTGTCCTATCATCATCAAAGATACCAAACTTTGTCAGAACCTCCAGATCAGCAATATCCCCGTTGGCGTCCTCTGCCATTTCCAGGGTATACACCGCATTTTCTTCATACGCTTTCAGCTCCCGGTATTTCTCCAGAAGCGTCTTTGTCCGGTAGAGGAGTTTCTGCACCCTTTCCTTTGCGGCTTCCTGGTGTTCTTTCTTGTAAGCCTCAATTCCTGCCTGGGATGCCTTTTTAACCATTTCCTCTAACTGCCTCTCCGATATATTGAATGTTTTACCGCCTTTGCCAGCCATAGCCCATACCTCCATTTTTTACTTGACTTTTCCTCGAATATGCCATACAATGGCATTACCGTTTTCGTGGAGTTCGGCAAGTTCCTTTTGGTGGGTATGAGCTGGACTCTCGTTTTTTTATTCAGTTTTCTTTCTGGCTCTTATGCGAACCGTCCCCCGTTCAGGAATGGAGGAAACGGCAACTCGGATGATTCCATGTGAATCTCCTGGATAGAGGCATGTGCAAGACTGATTCCTCTAGCCTTTGCATCTTTCAGAATTTCATCCGTAAATTCAACTCCGGGCTCCACAAAAATCATCCCTCCCGTTCTGCCTTGCATTTTCTTTTCCAGGCTTCTCAGGCTGTCAGCGTAATCACACTTACTCCCGAAAATCTTTTTCAGAATTTCAGCAGTTTCCGGCTTCCGCTCTGCTCCCTGGTTCTGATCCGGTTTCTTCTCCGATTCTTTCCTGCCGGCGTTTTTATCAGGTTCACACATTCCGCAGCATCCAGCGGACGCCCTCCCGTACTCCTCTGCCTCCATTACAGCCATATGTGCCAGGAGTTCTTTGTGCATGGATATGTACTGACCGCCTCTCTCCATCTTCTTAGCTTCCCTGGCAAGATGCCCTTTAAAATCATTCCACATTTTTTCGTGGTTCATTTTTGCTATTCCTCCTATCTTTTTCTGAAATTCTTTGCCTGGATACATGTTGCGAAATGGGAAATATACCCTATTCCGTCAGCCTCCTCCTGATCTACTCCGGTGATCCCGGAAACAACCTCTCCCTCCTGGGTAACAATCTTTTCTTTTCCTCCGGTTTCTTTCCGGTAATTTATCAACGTAGGATTGCAAGGCATGTTCTTTCCTGCCTTAGTCCTTATCCAGAGGATGCGGCAACCGCACCCTCTACACTGTCCAAAATCACCTACTGCCATTCTCGGCTCCTCCTCTCTTTTTACTCCTCCGGTTCCGCTGGCTCCTCGTAGCCGTAATCATCGTTCTCGGCTTCGTTATCGCCTCCAGGAGACGTTTGCAGCTCCTCCCCGGTATTTTCTCCGCTTGCGTCCTCTCTGGCCTCATTTTCAGCCTCTCCGACTTCCCGGAAAGAACCGTCAATCACATTATCATCCGGATTCTGCACTTCCCCAGGAAGCGCCGTCTCGTCAGCTACTTCTCCCGGAAGCAACGGTGTATTCATCCAGGTTTTTTCCGGATCGGTTTCAAGACGTTCCTGGCCGTCCCCGTCCGGCTGCTTTCCGTCCTGATTCCACGGCTGATCTTTGTCAAAAATGCTCCTCTGTCCGGTATTTGCGATATATGCCAGAACATACATCTGTTTTTCTTCATCCCAGACAAGCTCCATTTCCGGATTTTTATTACCTTTCAATTCATCTTTGACTGTTACGGTAGAGGAAACCTTGTGATCGAATTTCGGTTTCTGGATTTCCCGACTCTCTCCCTCAACATCCGGATCATTGTTTGGTATGTATTCCCTTGTCAGAGATACATCAACTTTTAAGGTAATGGAGCCCTCCGATGATCCGCTGTCAAGCATACTCCTGAAAAGCCTCTGTAATACCCGGTTGAAATTCTGCCTGGCCTCCTCAAAAGTCACGTCCTCGATAACAAGCTCCTGCATATTATCCATTATCATTTCTTGCTCTCCTCCTTATGGTCTTGATTTAAAAACGCATTTACTACCTCCAGGCAGTCCGCTTCGGTTGCCTCTCCTACCTTTGTTCCGTACCGGTCTGCACATTGTTCTAAAGCTATGCACTCCACACAATTCAAAGGATCGGTCAGGGTGAAAACAGCATCATCCAGGGTAGTATCTTTTGGAAGAACACCGGACTCAATCAAAAACTCCAGATTTGAAACCGGCTTTTTTTCGCTATTCATCGTAGCCCTCTGTGATAAAGGTCGCTTCCAGGTCTGCCTCTATCATTGCCAGCACAAGAGGGTATTTCTTGATCGCTTCTTTCAGGGTGTTCCAACTCTCTTTAGGCTCTGTGAATCCCATGTGCCAGCGGATAGCATATCTCTCCACCGGTTTCAGCTTGATATATTCCTCAATCATCATTACGGACTTTTCGCCGTGTCCGTAGGGAATCTTATCATCCACCGTATAAACCGGGACCGTTTCCCAGATAAAATCACCGTTGTTATCATGTTTCACCTGCCATCTTTCAGCGGTTGCCACCTTATCCGGATCATAGGTTTTCTGGTTTCTCAGCTCCGAACCATAGAAATAGGTCTTGCATATGTCATGAAGCAATCCGACAATGATAATGCTATCTGCGTCAACCTTGTCACTGTCAAGCTGCTCTCTCCATATGTTGTACTCTGATCCGCTGGTCTTTTTATCCAGACATTCATAAACCTGGAGGCTGTGATACAGAAGCCCTCCCTCAATGGAACTGTGATACTTTGTGGATGCCGGCGCCGTGTAAAAATCGCTTTTCCGGATGTAGTCCAGGAGCCGATCCACTCCCTCCCTCTGTACCCGTGAAAGATGCCCCTCAAAAACTTCAATCATTGCTTCTCTTTCCTGTTTGCTAATCTCGCTCATTAAACTCTCCTCGCTTTCCTCATTCTTTTATCAATCATCCGCTCAAAACGTGCGGTTCCCTCCGGATCAATTTCCTTTGCCTGGTAGTAAAGCTCATACAATCTGTCCTGCAGAATATCTCTTTCCAGGTTCCCTCTATAATCGTGAATATCCAGCCGGAACCGTACTGCTGACATTTGCTGCTGTATTCCGGTGATCCGGAATGCTACCTTTGCCGGTTCCTCCTCTTTTGAGAAACCTTTTGAATACTGACTCGCCGGCATCTTAGAAACCGTCCGGGCATCCTCCAGGTGTCTAGCCATTGCCTGGATCAATCCGACAACTTTTTTATGTTTCGGGTGATTCGGTTTCAAAATGTCAATAGGTACCAGCGAAAGCATTTCCAGATATGTCATAGGCATTTCGGGAAATATCGCCCGTTCAGCCGTTAAGCCCGTTCTGAAAATACCCCTTTCCTCATTGCTTGTTGCCATCCGTTTTTACCTCCTGTATGATTACTTCCACCCTGGGATTTTCAGAGTAGAATTTCCTGCACTGGCAGTCCACTATCTGGGTATCATCCCTATACGCTACCTGGTTCAAACTGTCGGCTATGATCTTAACCACATTATCCATGTCTGGCTTCTTTGTAGGCCGTAGGAGCTGTTTTTTCATCAGCTCCTTATTCTTCTTGCTTGCGCTCTTTGGAATGCTGTAAAAAGCCAATATCCGCATATCCAGCATGGTTCCATCTGGAAATTTAAAGCCCTGGCATTGTGCCATGTATTCCATGCGAACCAGTGTTTCATAATTTGCCGTATCTTTTGGGGTGATCGCTCTGCCTGTCTGGGGAATAAACCTGGGTCTGCCTTTCCCTTTTGGTTCTCCCAGAACCGTAAATTTTACCGCCATATCCTCACCCCTCAATCCGGAACCGGAAGCGGAGTTGTCATGTATTCCTGGTGGACCGTTGCCCTGTCCTGCATCACCACAACAGCCGTATAAGGATCGCCGTATTTACAAATCCAATCATGGATAGGCTTCACCGCCTTTTCAAACTCCCAATTCTTGGCGGCTCTATCAGCTCCCACAATTTCCGGTTCAAAACTCTTTTTGAATATCCATCCGGGACACATGACTATTTCTCCATTTTCTTTCCGGACTATGAAAGAGCCTACCGGCACCGGAACTACTACTCCATTCATTTTTAACCAAAGCTGCCTCTCTCCATCCTCCAGATAGAGATTTCCGGATATGAAAGCCGTTGCAACCCATTCCGGTGTATGTTTACTTTCATCAATATCTTTGTCACAGGCAGGAATAGACAACTCCCCTTTGTATTCAAAAGCATCAACCGTTATCGTATTTCCCTGTTTTGTTCTGTATCTCACCTTTCTTTTCCCTCCTACGCTTTCTTATTTTTTCCCGGATAAAGATATATGCAATGTAGATTACCCAAAACAAGATTACAGCCGCCAGAATCCCTAACGGGATAACGTAGTCAAAAAGGACTTTCAGCTTGTAATATGTCTGCATATCTTACCTCCCTCTGCTCTCCATTCTCCGTCTCTGCCGGTTTTTCATAGGTACCAGGTTCGGTTTCTGGTTGAACTGCTTCCCGTACCGGGTCAGTCCTACCGCCTCTCCTGCTGCTTTTGTTTTGGAATACCTTGATTTACTCATGTAGTCCTCCTATCTGCTTGTATCAGCGGTTTCAGAATATTTCCTGATTCTCAAAAAGTAGTCCAGGGCTTTCCCGGTCTGTGTCCGCTGCCGTTTCCCCTGTTCTACTGTATATCCGTTCTTTATCAGGATAGCGGCTGTATTCAGTCTATCGTCCTGATTGTATATCAGAATTTCAACCGGTTTACTCTCCTGTGCGTCTTCCCGGCTCCCTCTCTCCAGGTCTGCCAGGGAAATTTTCAACGCTTTCAGGATAGCCACCAATCCGCTTAAAGGAATATCTGTCTTTCCGCTCTCGTATGCCTGGATTGCGCTCTCTGATTTCCCGATCCGGTCAGCAAGTGCTTTCTGTGTCAGCCCGGCCTCCTCCCTAAATTTCTTAATGTTTGCTCTGATTTTCTCCTCCAAAATATTCAACCCTCCATAAATTTACTCATTGTATCAAACCTCTGCTCTGCTTCTTTCCTCCGAAAAGACTCTCCTGGAATCTCCACCGGGAAACAGGTTTCAAAGATACGATCATAAATACGTTTATAACGAATATCTTCCGCTTCCAACATTTCCGATAAGATCAGGTTTGTTGTCAATACCATAGGCTTTGACGCCCTGGAGCGACTGTCTATGATGTTATAGACCTTTTCAAGTGCATAATCTGTATTGCGTTCCGTCCCCAGATCATCCAGGATCAGGAGCTTTGCACTATTCAGCATGGATATGTATGCCGCTTCATCCTGTGTCTGGATGTTCTGCAGTATCTTCACGAAAGAAGTCATGATAACAGATACCTTTTTATCCAGTAGCTCATTTGCGATACATGCCGATGTGAAGCTCTTTCCTGTGCCTACCGGACCATAGAAGATGATCCCCTGGTTTCTCTCCAGCATTTCCGGAAACTGGTCTGTATACTTCCTTGCAATCCTGAAAGCCTTTCTATTCTGCTCAAAAATCCGGTAATTGGAGAATGTGGCTTCCCGGTACTTAGAATCCATCAGTGAGGCGTCTCGCATCTGCCTGATCCTTGCCATTTCCTCCTCATACTGTTCTTTTTTCTTCCGGCGTTCCTGGGCTTCCTGCTCACATTTACACATGCAATGTACTTTCCGCTTTTGCCCTGGACCGTAAAGGCTTTCCGGTAGGTCAATGATCCGCTCTTTGTGGGTGTTGCATTTTCCGCAATAGATCAGTCCATTCTCACCTATATAGTCCCCGTCCTCCAGTTCTTTTGCCGTTTCCTGGATGATATGATCCAGCGCGGAACCTGCCGCCTCTTTCATATCTGACATATCACTGGCCTCCTCTCCTGAATGGATTTGCGTCTTGGCCGGTAGTTACTCCTCCCGGCTGCTGTTGGTCTGCCTCTGTCTTTTTCGGGATGTACTCGGTAAAAGAAAGATTTGTCCCCAGGAACGTCTTTGCATGTTTGATATATTTCTGCTCCGTGTGTTCCCTCTCGCATTGCCTCCGGTACGCCTCTGCTGCTGCTTTCAAATCATCCGGAGAAAAACCGTCATTTATCCTGGCTTTATATGTTTTATAAGCCTGGCCTTTATCCACTTTCCGGGGGTATATCTTCCAGAACTCCTCAAACTCCGGACCGTACTTACTTTCCGTCTTTCCTCCAGATTGTTCCGGATTCTCTAGCTGTTCTCCCTGATCTTGACCGTTTTCGGTAACGTTACCCGTCACATCACCAGTAACGTTATTTCTTCCGTTTTCTTCCTTTTCCATTCTTTTCCGTGCCTTATATTTTGACTGCCTCTTTGCATTACCCTCTTTCTCTTTGATGTACCTGTTATAGTAAGACCTCCAATCTTCCCAATCATGCAGGTACAGTTGACCTCCAACATCATCTATCCATCCGGAATCTATCAGGCTCTCCACCACACTTTCAGCCTCCAGAGTAGAGGAAAGCCCGGTCTGCAGAACTCCGGCAATGTCGCTCCGGTCTGCACTTACGATCAATCCGTCCATTTCGGCGTTATCAATGCCCCAGAGCCATAGAGTGATTAGAATACCAATGGCCTCATTCTGTGAGCATCCAATCGCCTTATATAGACTTCTTAATTTTCCACCTATCAGCTTTTGGTCTACGCTGATCCATGCCATTCGTTCCCACCACCATTCCGCAAAATCTTAAAATCATCAAATGTCAGCCACCAGATCAGCAATCGTAATAGGGGCAGTCAATACCTCTGTTTCCCGGCAGTAGTCACAATTTCCGCATCTGTCAGGGGCAACCTCACCATACTTGACCTGTTTTACCCTCTCGATGTTGTATTTAACAATGTTCAATGCTTCCTGCAAATAATTGTCCTGGACATGGACAATCTTAATGTTGGTAGCCTTTTCTTTGCTGGCACCGGCAATGTAGAAAGGAAGCCGCTTTCCGGTATTCTGGTACACGATCTCCTGATATACCGCAGCCTGAATGTCATAGCCCCAATACCGTACAAAATCCAGATAACCTATATCTCTCACCCATTCATGTTTTGTCAGGGATGCCATGACCTTTAAATCTACGATTGCAACACCCTCCAGGTATGAATCAATTTTTATCTTCCAGGGAAGCCCGAACAACTCACCGGTCATGATAACCTGTTTTTCTCCGGACATATGAGCCATAAAGAACTCGTCACGCTCTATTCTGGCAATAATATTGTTTGCCTGTTTATAATCTGACAGAAGCTCCCACTTTTCCGGATCATCCGGGTATTTCTTCTGTGATGTTTTGGTGAATATCTCCGGATTCTCCATTTTGAATTTATCCAGAGTGCCCTCAAAATGAGCATCTACATAGCTTCCAACCAACAAAGCGGTTGTTTTCTCCTCCTGGTATTCTCCCCGGAGTTTCGCCATTGCCAGGGCTTCACACCTTACCTGTCCATAGGTTCCGGCAAAATCCTTGAACTGTGAAACGGACATATACTCAAAATTTGCCTCCTGCGAATAATAATTCTCTGCTGTCAACTTCATGCTCTATACCTCCTCGTAAGTCGCTCCGGTAAACCGGATATAGTTTAAAATCTTTGTGATCTGCTCCTTTGTCCCCAGAATGCGGACTGTACGCATTTCTCCGTTGGGATATGCCTTTGTTGCCGGTTCCGGATTCTGTCCCATTTTTACCGGTTCCTCCGGGTGTGGTACATATCCTCCAGAAATCCCACTGTTTACGGGCGTCCCCTGGTGTCCCATTTGAGCCGCCGCCTGTGGCTGTGGGATTCTTCCGGTAGGTATACCGCCTACGGGAACAAAGCTCTGCTTTTCCGGAATTTTCGGAGTTTCGGTCTGCTGCTGTTCTTCCTGGGCTTTCTGTCTCGCCAATTCCTCCCGGCGCTGTTTTTCCTCCTCCTGGCGTTTCCGTTCTGCCTCCTCAGCTTCCCGGCGTTTCCTCTCCTGCTCCAGAATCCTTTCCTTTTGAGCGTTCAGCTCATTCATTTTCTGGATAGCTTTCTGGAGAGAAAGATCAATCTTGTATACGGTCAGCATATCCTCCTCAAATTCACTGGCAAAAGATTTGATTGTGCCGATTTCATCCAGGATTTTCTGAATGCCGTTTTCAATGCCCTCCCTCCAGCTCTTTTTTGTAGCTGTTGCATTTTCCCACCGGTCATCATAGATAGCCTTTTTCGCCTTTTCCCGTATATCCTCCGGGAGCTTTTCCGCTTTCTGCGTCCAGTAGGCATTGATTTCAGCCCTGGCCTTTTCTTTACGGCGTTTTTCATAGTCTTTGACCTGATCGTTGATAGCCTGGATCGGCTTCTCTATCAGGTCAATAAGCTCTTTCGCCTGTGCCTCGATAGGTGCATAAGGTTCCAGGCACTTTTCTTTTACTTCTTTTCTCCTATCCTCAATGGCTTTTGCCAATTTCCGGAGATCAGCAACATCACCCTTTGCGGTCTTGATAGTATCATCCGTATAGGCTGTTTTCTGGTATACCTCCAGCTCCTCATTCAGACGTTTCTTGATTTCCTCAAAATTCCAGGAAATTGTACCCGGTTTCTGGTTTACTACTACGCTAATCTCATTCATCCCGTTATCCTCCTCTTATCTGAACGGCAATTCGCCGTCTATTTCATCCGGAATATCAAAATCCGGATTGTAACCGTCATAACCGCCATTTCCATAGTTCTGCTGCTCGAACTGTGCAAATTCTTCATCATACTGCGTATCTCTCCCCTGATTTACCGGCTCCGGCTCTCTCCGGTTCTGCTGTGCCTGTTTGATCTGGTTAAATACGTTCACCGGCTCCCCGTGATCCGGAAGTGCCGCCGTCTGCTGTCTGCTTGTTGAAAGAAGCCCATTCTGGAACTCTACGCCGCCTCCCTCGTCATAGGCCATCAGTTGTTCAACCTTATCAAAATCCTTTTCGATATATTTACTCAACCTACGAATAACCGTTTTCCGGTACATTTCTCCGGAGGAGTTCTTCCAGGCATCACTATCTTTCGCCTTTGAGTAGTTCTTACGCACTCCCTCTATTTCCTCCGCACTCATGCTCTCATAAAGCATGGAGCCGTCTTTAAAAGTGACGATAGCAAAAGCTCCAATCATTTTCCCGTTATTGAACGGAATTGGCTTGAATGTAAGGTTCTGCTTTCCATCATCGACTCCCTCGTCATACATATCACCCTCCCGGACAACCTTTGCAAAAATGTCCTTAATGGGCTGGATGCTGTGCTTCTTGCAAACCTTTATCTCTCCTTTGTAGTCGGTCTGGAAATTCATTTCACCGCCATACGGGATCGCATAACATTCTCCGCTTAAAAAGTCCAGTCCCAGGAAAGCCCCCTTTATCATGCAGAGTGCAATAGAATCTGCTGAAATTCCGTTCAGGTTTTCACGCTTCTTTTTGTCTTTCAGCATATCCCGGATCAGTGTAATACAGTTGAGGACGAACCGGTCTTTGTTGAATCCCTCCGGCATTGCCCCTATTTTCTCCGCAATCTGTTTCATAAGTGCGCTCTGGATGTTCTGCAGGTATTCAGCCGTTGTTACCTGTTTTCCTTGCTGCTGTTGTTGCCCTTGCTGCTGTCTTTGCTGTTGCTGCTGTGCATTTGCCATTTACCTTTTTACCTCCTGCTTTTCAATCTCTCAAAATCTCCATCATTGCAAAACTGTACCGGTTCACAGTCTGCCTTATCACCCATTCCCGGATCACATCTGGCAGAAGCAACGGAAGATATGTTTCATCTTTCCCGGCAGTCTCGGCTTTCCTCTTGGCGTATGATACGATTTTTGGAAATTCATCATCACCCACCTTGTAACCGTCTGCCTCCATCCGTTCCCGGATTCCCTGATACTTTAAAGCCATTGTCTAATCTCCTTTGCAAAATCATGAATCAGCAATTTTATCATTATCATGATCGGGAGAGTCAGCCATTCGCCGCCACAAGCGACATATCCTCTTTCCTCATAAGCTACATTTACGAATCTTGCGGTCAGGAGCAATCCAGAAGAAACCAATATCCAGTTTTTAATCACCCACGTTTTCATAGATTACCTCCTCAATCTCGGCAGCTCTCTCCAGAATTTCCTTTGTGTACTCTGTTTCGTAGATTCCGCTATCCCAAAATTCGGAAGCTAAACCAGCTCCACAGTTGTAAACCATAAGAACATCCGAAACCTCGCCGTATTTCCAGAAAAGTTCCTCCAGAATGGTTATTCCCGTTGCTATGTTTGTGTAGGGGTTCAGGAGATCACCGTCCCCTGTCTGGTCTGCTACATCCTGATAATATCGGGGCTGTATCTGCATATAGCCGTAACTCCGTTCCGAATCTCCCAGGATGTACCACCTATACCCACTCTCGTACTCGATCATCGAAACAATCAACGGATAGGATATGCCTTTTTCTTTGCATAGGCTGTATGTATACATTTGAACGATTACCGGAAATTCTCCTCCGTTTCTTGCGTAATTCTCCGGAATGCTTACGGGGACAAATCCCTCCAGATTCCAGGATGCAGATATTTTCATCCTTGAAAATGGCTCCTCCTCGCTTCCTGAATCCATGCACCAGATTAAGCCCTCACTCTCCGGCGTCAATTTCTGGATCGTTTCCTCCGGTTCCTCTGGTTCCTCCGGTTCTTCCTGGAGAAATGCTGTTTCTTTCACTCTTAACGTTTCCGGTTTAGATAGTTCCAAAGCCTCTATCTCTGTATTCATCACCCCTTTTACCTGGATCATCAGCACAACCGCCGACGCCACCACAACGGCTATTTTTAAATGGCATTTACGCATACTGCCTCCTCCTGGAGCGGCGTTACGAATATCCCCAGGTCAATTCCCGGATGATTTTCAACCGCCTCAATGAGATCAGCATCCGTTTTGATTCCAAACTCCCTTTCCATAGCCTCCCTCAACCTGTCAATCAGCTCCATTTCCTCCGCTCCTTTCTGAATACTTTTCTGCCAGCATCCGCAATTCGGATATTGTTTCAGCGAGAGCGTCCAGATTTTTCATGATTACTGCAAATTCTTCCTTTTCCCGTTCATCAACCTTTCCATCTTCCGCAATACTTAAAAGCCTCTTTTTCATATTCCGGATTTCTTCATCATCCAGATTGTTCAGGAGCCTTACGGTGATCCCCTCCAGGCTATTAAACTCCGTAGCGACCGGAAGCCCTTTTCCGATGGGACACTCATTTTTGCAGTACAGATTTTTCAGTTGTGGGGCATGGTAAAGGTCAGCCATCATTACAACCGTGTCAACGGGAACATTTTTGGTGATCCCCAACTCGTGATTTGCAAGAGTTGATGGAGATATTCCCAGAAGCTCCGCTGCGCTTTCCCGGCTGCTCAATTTGTCATTGTATGATGCCGCCGCTTTTCTGCAGGCAAAGTATATGTTTTCGTTGCATTTCGTACAGTTACTCTCCATTTTCTTCAACCCTCCGTTACCGTATAATATCCTTAGACTTCCAATTCACTCTCTGCATCCGGTATTTGCAGAAAATCACTGATTTTTTTTACGGCAACTGGGCTGTACACCCGTCCATTCAGGATAGAAGATACATACGGTCTTGACATTTGCAGATTACTAGCAAGATCGTTTATATCCAAATCCCTTTTAATCAGCGTAATTTTCGCTAATTTGCACCAGGGCGACAACTTTTTTGCCATCCAGACACCCTCCTTTTCTTTACATTTGTACGGTTTTGGTCTAAAATGAAATAGATTATGTTTTTTAGTGTGTTTTTCGTTCTCAATTTCATTTTACATTTGTTACTTTAGCGTACTTTGGTGCGTTCTGTCAAGCATTATTTTTATTTTGGTGCGCTAAAAGAGGAGGTTTTTATGTTTTACGATAATATCTACAAGATTTGCCGGGATAAAGGGACCTCTCCCACCGTCATTCTCAAAGAGCTTGGATATAGCACAGGGAACGTGAGTAAATGGAAAAGCGGTTCCGTCCCGAATATAGAAATGGCTCTTGCCATTGCCCGTAAACTCGGAGTATCTCTTGACTATTTAATAACTTTGGAAAAACCGCCGCACGATAGTGCGTTGTCTGAATCAGATCGTGAGTGGCTAAATATTATTGCCCTTATCCCAGAGGACAAACAGGAAATGTGCAAAGATTTTCTGCGTACCCATATAGTAGTACCAGAAAAATTTGCAGATCAGAAAAAAGCATAATTTCCCCGGAATATTTTTTGTGGAAAATCGACCAGAAAAGAGGGAATAAGTGATGTATGATTTTGACCGCACCACACAATTTCATATTTCCGGAACTCCTGCCGGTTTTGGTTCTATTGATTTTTGGGAATGGTATGCATCTTATACGCTTGATGGCTCCATCCGTGGAGGAATGGCAGAATTTATAATCATGAAAGCTCTTGGAATTAAGCATGAGCGGAACATCTGGGATTCTTACGATTTGGAATATAAGGGAAAGCGCATTGAAATAAAATCAGCTTCTCGTTTCACTTGCAAAAACCGGCACGGTTTTCATCATGAGTACACAGAAAACCGGAGAATTACATATAGCATAGAGCCGAAACACAATCACGTTATCGGTGGGGACTGGACTTCCAGGAAACGGAACTCTGATATTTATATTTTTACCCTTATTTCGGACATGGATATTTCCAATCTGGCAAAATGGGAATTTTACATCATTCCGACTGAAACTATCAATAAGGCTTTTGGGAATCAGAAAACTTTGTCCCTCTCTGCCATAAGGCGTTTTACCCCCCCCCCGAAAAAATACTCTGAAATTCGTGCATATATAGACTTAATCATAAAAGGAGGAATTGATATGTCATATGATCCAAATACCGAAAAGGCGGCTCCTGCTGACAGGGAAGCAGAAAAAATCGAATTACAGCGTCTTATTGCCTGTTATCAGGTAGCAAGTCCAGATGATAAAAATGTGGTGTGGGCTGCCCTGAACAAATATGCAAGCCAAATAGATAGAATATAGCCCCAGGAGGGGCTTTTTCTTTGTGGAGGGATAGAATGAGTAGTGCAAGAAGAAAAAGGCCAGGAAAAGCCATTCAGAAACTTTCCAGACCAAAAAAAGTAGCAATCTATATCCGGGTATCAACCACATATCAGATTGACCGGGATTCTCTGCCGATGCAGCGAAAAGACCTGGCCGCATATTCGGAGTTGGTTCTGGGAATAGCAGACTATGAAATATTCGAGGATGCCGGGTACTCCGGAAAAAACACTGACCGTCCGGCATTTCAAGAAATGATGCAGAGGACCAGAAAAGGGGAATTTTCCCACATCCTGGTATGGAAAATTGACCGCATATCCCGGAACCTGCTGGACTTTGCAGAAATGTACGAGGAACTTCAGGAGTTGCGTGTTACCTTTGTCAGTAAGAATGAGCAATTTGACACTTCCACCGCCATAGGTGAAGCCATGCTTAAAATTATCCTGGTGTTTGCAGAACTGGAGCGGAATATGACCTCTGAACGTGTCACCGCTGCCATGATCTCCAGGGCAAATAACGGTCAGTGGAACGGTGGCCGGATTCCTTACGGATACGACTATGATCCGGAAGCCAGGGAGTTTTCTATCAGGGAGGACGAAGAAAAAGTATGCCAGCTCCTCAAAAAAGATTATCTGGAAAACAAATCGCTCACCCATACTGCAAGGTTCCTGAACGAATCCGGATATAGAACTCGTGCGGATGCTGAATGGTCGCCTACTGCGGTATGGATCATAGCCTCTAGTCCTTTTTATGCAGGTATATACAGATACAACCGCTATAAAGGGACGGATCACCGTGTAGAAAATCCTGCAGAAGAATGGGTACTTGTCCCGGATCACCACCCGGCAATATTCACTCTGGAGGATCATGAGGCTATGGCGCAATTACTGAAAAATAATTCCCGGAGTTTTTTCAATTACTCAGGTCGGCAGCATCTTACCGAAAAAATCCATATATTTTCCGGAATTGCCTATTGCGGAAAATGCGGAAGCAAGCTGGTATCTACTCCTGGGAGGCTCCATGCTGACGGGTATAGGACCTCCACGTATAGTTGCCCGAAGAAAAGAAAGACAAATGATTGTGATAATCCATCTGTAAATGACCTGATAATCGGTGAATTTGTCATGAACTACATCCTAAATATGCTCAATGCAAAATCAGGATTCTCAAAGATACGGAATCCGGAAGCCCTAGAGAAAAGACTGCTATTTGGATCAACCTTTGCGGATGTGGAACATGTGGAGCAAAGCGGCCTGAATGAATTTTACAATCTCCTCTCCAGGTATGGCTCCGATGATTCCTATGCCTTTGCAATCCGGAAGCCACGAAAAAAGAAAGCCGCTGTTGATCCTGAAATTGAAAAGCTCCGGAGGGAAAAGGAAAAGCACGAAAGAGCATTGAAACGCCTCCAGAACCTTTTCCTTTACTCTGATTCTTCCATGTCAGAAAAGGATTTTATCATCAAAAAGAATGAAATATCAAAAAATCTGGAGGAGGTAAACTCTATGCTCGGCATGGTTTCCAGGGGAACGGATTCTATTCTGACCGATGAAGAATTTGTAAAACAGGCAAGCCACCTTTTGATTTCCAAAGAGCTTTCTGATCGGCAGTATATTTATTTCAAGAAACTTGCGCAGTCGGTATCTCCAGAGATATTACAAACCTACATGGAAACAATCCTTGATTCTGTGATGGTTATTGACGGGCGCATATCCTCTATCGTATTCCGGAACGGCCTTACACATAAATTCATTTACAAAGCATAAGAAAAGCCAGGGTGTTTTCTTCCCTGGCTCCTTTTTAACATTTTATAGTTTCAGCGCTGAATGTGAGCAATCCCATTACAATCTGGAAAGCCATATAGAATCCTGCCCGATACCCGTTTTGTTCCCGGCTATCACCATATTCATATACAGATTCCATTATGCGGCTCCATTCCTGGCCGCTATTAAGCGATGCACTCCTCGCCCATCTTTCGCACTCCTCCTCTGCCACTCTCACATTAGAGGGATCAGGACGGGTATTTGCCTTATCTCGGTATAATTGATACAGTTCATCCACCCCGGCAACCTGGGGGCATCCCTGGGCTTTCGGAAGAACGTTGCTCCCCGGATCGGGAGCCTCACCCGTCACCGGCTCCTCCTCTTTCAGAAGTTTTCCAAGCTGCTGCAATCCTGCCATTGTCTGGGGGCTGTTTCTTCCTGCATCCTCATATCGCATTTTCAAGTAAATCTGGAGCCCCTTTTGCGTCAGGGCATACATTTTGTAAAATCTTCCCGTACCCACTTCATAATCTGTCAGAATAAAGTTTTCTTTATGTTCAGGGTGCCTTTTCAGGTAGGCTTCTATCCGCTTCATGATCTTGTGGTGTTGGCATTTCAGCATTTCCGCAATCTGGATAGTGTTTACGGCTATATCTTTTTCAATTTTTGCTTTTGACATAGAAAAACATCCTTTCTCTCTTGAATATTCGATAAAAGGATGATAATATAATTGCATCATCCTTTCACCTACGTTGTAGGGTGAGGGTATAAGAGTAACTGTTGCTTTGGTAGGGCGTCCAGTTGCTCTTATTTTTTTGCTCTGTGTGATTATACTTTAGCGTGCGGGTATGCCTCACGTCAAGCAGTATTTGATTTTTCTTTTAGAATGAAAAAAAGCTGGAGAATCAGCAACTCCAGCTCATTTCCTCTATATTCTGTTGTTTACAAATGTACGAAAACGGTGTTAATAGATAAACATTGCATCCCCAAAACTGCAAAACCGATAACGTTCCTCAATCGCTTTCTGATACGCCGCCATCACCTGCTCCCTACCCGCCAGTGCGGAAACTAACATCACCAGGGTAGACTCCGGCAGATGAAAGTTCGTGATCAGACAGTCCAGCACTTTAAAACGATATCCCGGATAGATAAAGATCTCTGTATTTCCGCATCCGGCCTTTACTCTGCCATCCTCCCCCGCCGCGCTCTCCACGGTCCGGCAGCTTGTGGTACCCACACAGATTACCCGCCCGCCTTTTTCTTTCGTGCGGTTTATCGTCGCTGCCGTCTCCTCCGTCACTTCA